>JARVJS010000016.1 GCA_029776125.1 Nitrososphaeria archaeon | reverse complement strand
ATTTTTTGTGTTTTTCTAATTATTGCTCTTCTTACCCTTAACTTTATATAATCTTTCAGGGCATACCTCAGCTGAGTTGCATAAGTCTCTCTCTTTATGTTATCGTTTTCTTTTTTTTTTCTTTCTTTTTCTTTTTGGTTTTTCTTTGATTTTTCTTTTAGTTGTGCTGAGTATCTACTTAAAAGTGCCTCAATCTCTTTTAACTTGTTTTTGATACTTTCATATTTTTTTTCGTTTTCCTCTTTTATTTGATTCATATTCTCTCTCTTATACCACAAAAGCTCAATCTCTAGTTCTTCTAGCCTAAGTCTGAGACTATCTCTTTTTGTTAGTTTGTTTACTTCTTCTTTCCACTTGTTTAATGTTTTTTCAGCTTCCGAAAGTAGTGTTACTACAACCTTCTCCTCTCCTACAGTACTCTGTAGCTTAATTTTTGCATCATTTATTTTCTCTCTAAAACTTACTAAACCGAGAGCTCTTTCGATTGATTGAAGTTTTTCTTGTGGGCTCATCCTTACTATTTGTTCGATCATGTACTGTTGCATTATGATCAGCATATTGTCTGGATCAATTCCAAATGAGTTAATAATTTCTTGAACTTCTATCTTAGTCACTGGTTTAAAATTGATTTGATGCCAATACTCTCCATCTTTTCTTATGTACTTGGTTATAATCAGTTCATCACTTCTTATTTTTTGACTTGGTCTTTTTCCATTAATTGGCCTATTGTCAAATATTAAAGTTACTCTTGCTATTTCTTCTCCCCACCTTATTAGGTCGCTAAGTTTTCTGCTTCTTTCAGTATGTGCCTGTCCAAGAGCAACAGATAGAGCTAGAAGTAATGAGGATTTTCCTGCTCCATTTGGTCCCAAGATTAAATTTAGTCCTGGATTTAGCTGGATTCTAGCATACTTATAAGCCATAAAATTTTCAAGTATCATTTCTTTTAAAAGCAGTACAGGCTCTTGAGAATTCTCCAAGTTTTTTTGCATAGCTACCAGTTACATTGCCTTTCTAAAAGAAGATAAAAATATATTTTTATGAGACCATAAAACAATGGTGGTAAGGTGATAGAAGCTGGTTCTCGCAGGAAAAGTCTTTAAAGTTGTTGAAAAAATCCCTATTGATGTTTTAATCGAAAAACTAACTAACTATAGACAAGAAGACCATATAGAAGAATTTAACCTATCTTTATTAACTGAAATAAAAGATTTAAACATAAAAGATGATAAGGTCTTCGGCGATTTATATAAAGACAGCATAATCAGGCTATTTCAAAGAGGAACTCTTCAGGTTTCCTTCAAAACAATAAAAGTTCCCTTTATGTTTAAAATTAAAAATAAGTTCCTATTCTTAATTGTTGCTGAAAAAAAGCAAGTTGCAAATTCAGTTGCTAACCTTTTTTCAAATATACTTTTTTTAACGGTTGGAGGAATAGTTAATGCTGAAATCTCTCCTGAAGTTCTCGCGAAGTACCAAAAACAAAATTCAAGTTCAACGAAAGTTATTTTCTTTGATGGTCTAAACCTTCCAAACCTTGAAAAAATTTCTCTTTATGGCCCTTCGCTATCTGATACTAACTTGTATGCCGATTACATGGAAAGAGGAAAAATATGGTACACTGTATTGACTTCAGCAAAAAACAATTATGTTGTTGGAATTACAAGAGATTGTGTTGTAACCATTTTCAATAAAGTTGGCGTTGAAGACCTATTTGCATTCATAGAAGAAGAAGTCCTACAATTAGTATCATAACTTTTCAAGCTCATTTCTTTTGATTCTCTTTTAGTGCTTTAAGTTCTTCTTCGCCTATTACTCCAAGTTCATAAGCTTTTGTAATAAGCTCTTCAAAGGAAAATAAACTAAAGAACTTAACATTCATTTGGATTAGCTTACTGCTTCCTCCCGTTTTTTTGTCTAATACTACAACATAAATATAAGGTTGCCCACCTTCAAAAATAACTCTTTTTACTATTTTACTTGCTTTATTACCAGTTGCTATAACATCATCAATTATCATAACTTTTGCTCCAGGTTCTAATGAGCCAAAGATCTCGTTTTCTGAGACTACTATAAGTGGCTTTTTAAGAAGTTGTGAAACGATCGTGGCAAGAGGAGCTCCTGTATAACCCGCGCCGCACACAATTTTCGCTTCTTCTTGTTCTTTAAGGTCTTCTGAAATTAGTTCTCCAACAGTCCTTAATAGCTCTGGAATTTTCCATAATCTAGTTAAATCTAAGTAATACGGTACAACATTTCCTTCAGAATCCTCAAACATTCCAAATTGTAACGCGTCAGATCTTATTATTTCTTTTAAGAGTATACTCTTTTTATTCATATATTCCAACCTCTCCAATTTTTTTTATGTCTATTCTGATATCCGGTCTTTTTTTCTTCATTTCATTTTCAAATCTTTTAAACTCTGTACCGTGGTAAGGTATGACAAGTTTTGGCATGACTCTTAATGTTATTTCAACTCCAACTTTGTAGTTTATTCCAGGATCTAGGCCTATAGGCACAAATGCAATATCTGGCTTCTCATTAACACCTATTTTTTTCATATCTTCATTTGGCATAGAGTCGCTCGCGTGGTATATTTTTACTCCATTTTCAAAAACAATTAAGTAAGTAAGTGGGGATGTTGCAGAAGGATGATTGCTTTCGAAAGCTTTAATAGTAATCATCTCATGGTTAAACTCATCCCCAGGTCTTAAAATCTTTAAATTTCCTCTTGGAACAATATGTTTAACGAGCACAGCTGAAGCCATATTACATACTACAAGTGGTCCTTCTTCAGCACTTTCAGTTTCTCTTTCCTTCGTAGTCTCTTTCTTTTCATCATCTGCCTGCTCAGTCTGAGTTATTACCTCTATTATTTTACTTTCTTCAGAAAATGTTTCTTTTGGTTTTTTATAGCTCTTAATAATCCTGGAAACAGCATTTTCATCTAAATGATGTTCATGTTCATGTGTTATAAGAATTAAATCTACGTTAGCTAGCTTGCTTTCGTCAATTTCTTCTAATGTTGGGTCTACTACTACAGTATACATTGGAGACCTTAAAATCACACCAGAATATTTGTTTATTAAACTGTATAATAACTGGTTTCTTTTCAATGAAATTTCTTGCATTTTCTTTCCTTTCAACCTCACTATTGGTTGTAGTTAAGCTTAAAAACTTAAAGGTTTGCTTCTAGGAACAATGCCAGAAGTTTCAATTCCCTATTCAGATACTAGGGTTTATCTTTCTTTTTCTTTGGAAGAAGTTGGTCTTATAAAAGAATCCAAATTAAGAGAAATTTTAAATAAAGTCAACAATAGTTTTCTTCAACTTACTTCTGAGAATACACTTTTGCTTGATGAACTCCTCCTGCTTTCGATGAGTAAAACTCAAAGTCCTTTTTTTAAACAAAACTTTTTTGTTTTAAGTCCTTACGAAAAGAAGAGAACTTTTTCTATCCCCGAGCTAGCCCAGATACAGGGTTCACGTTTAGATACTTTAGATGAAAGAATAAAAGAACCCCAAGTAATTATTTTCTCGACTATTTTTTTGTTCAATGACATTTTAAGATTGTTTGGAAAATTTGCTTGGAATTTTGACAAGTCTGGTTTCTTCTCTGTATTAGATGCTGTAATAAAAGAAGATTTTAGTAGTAACTCTTTGGCTAACTTTGTTAGCTTTATAGGTGACTTTTTTGAAGAAGTACTACAACCAAATAAGGTTGTGCTTTTAGGTGGCGAGAGCTTAATTAAAGAGTTCACATCTTTGAAAGACTTTAAGAACTGGTTAAGTGCTTCAAACAAGGTCTACTTTATGACTGATGATGTGAATTCTTTAATATTCTCTTTAGGTGGTTATCCTTTTGACCTTCTGCCTAGTTATTATTTAATCGGTATAAATAGCCTGATATCGCTACTCAAAGATAAGATTGTTGGAATCCTTGCATTTTGGAATGGAATTCATGAAGAAATAACACTCCTTTCAAACATAGGAAACTTTACTCTTGATAGTTGGGACTGGTTAAGGCTTAACTTGTACTTCCTTAGTAAAACTAAAAAAGGCAATCAGAGCTCAAGATTTTTTTCTTCGGTTCCTCAAGTAATCATGAACAAGTTGTTGCCTTGTAGAACTTTCTTCTCCTCAAGACTTTTCCTCGATTCAATAAGACGAGGCACTGGATTCAAGATGAGGGCAAATATTTACAAAGATGTGCTGTTCTCTTAATTATAAGTTTTAGTTTGTCTAAAATGTCAGTGGAATTATCGTGGCTGACAGTAAAAACATCGCTAATCCTATAATTGCTTTTATTTTAGTTGCTGTAGAAACCTCACTTACATCATCCAATGGTCCAGGATGGCCTTCAAATTTCCACGTAAGTGCTACAAACAAGGCCATTAACCAAAATCCCATTAGAGTATATAACAATAATGAAATAATTGTTAAAATTTTGTGTCCCTTTTCTCCAAATACTGCTCTTGCCATATGCCCTCCATCTAATTGAGCCGCTGGAAACATATTTATGAAAGTTACTAAAAAAGCAAGCCATACTGGAAATCCAAGTAAGCCCATAATGAGAGTATAACCGTTTCCAACAGGCTTAATCATCTGAGCAACTAAATTAACTATTGGCTGCATTTCAATAAAACCTGAAGTTTGAAGTAAAGATTGAAATTCTCCAATTCTAATTGGAACTGCTTCTCTGACAGCAAATACGGTAATAGCTACAGCAGATATAAAACCAAAGAACGGGCCAGAGAATCCAATGTCAAATAATTCATCTCTGTTTCTAGGTATACCTTCTTGAAATATTACAGCGCCAAAAGTCGGTATTAGACCAGGTATGCCAGGGATAAAGAATGGTCCTCTAGTAGGTATGTTATACAAAGTTGCCATTATTTTATGTCCAATTTCATGCAAACCAAATATTAGCAAAAAAGCAAGAGTGTACTCTAAGAAGTCGATCAAAAATGAACTCTGTCTCCCAATTAGTTTGTTAAGAATTACTATTCCATTATATCTCTGAAAAAAATCTAGGCTAACAGTTAAAACAGTTGCAAGTAAAAGTACCATCATAATCTTCAAGTCGTTTCTTTTTCTAGGCATCGATATTTCCACTATAGAAACTGCAATTTTCCCATCCTTTCTTTTTCTCATGAAAGGTAGTTTATTTTCCATTTTTAAATCGTTGCAAAGTTTTATGAAGTTTTCTTTGTTTTCTTTTTTATCCTTAATTATAAAGCTTATGTAGTAAGGATTTAATTCAACTCTTTCTATTTCAAAGTCATATTTTTTCATTATAGTTTCAAATTGGCTGACCGTGTTGTTTTCCATCTCCTTCTGTAACCTCGTTTGTCACTTCTTCTTCCAACAGTATTAAAGTTTTTATCACAAACTTTCGCTTTTTGAAAAAGTTTATTTTCTTGATAATTGTAAGAAGTGCTGGTGAAAGTATGGAGGTCTTATACGTTATAAGAAGAGCAAAACTTGAAGATATGGAAAAAGTAATGGAAATTAACAAAAAGGAACTTCCTGAAAACTACTCATCAGATTTTTTTTACGAAATGCTAAATACCTATGGTGATTTCTTCTTTGTTGCTGAGTTAAAAGGAGACATAGTAGGTTACGTTATGAGCAGGATAGAAACAAGTTTCTCTTTTTCTTCTTCTCCGCCATTTTTCCTAAGAGGTCACGTAGTAAGTCTAGCCGTTAGCTCTGGCTTCAGAAGGATGGGCATTGGCTTTTCTTTAATGAGAACTTCTCATGAAGAAATGAAAAAACACGGTGTAAAGGAAGTTTATCTTGAAGTAAGAGTTGATAATGATCCTGCTATTTCTCTTTACAAAAAGTTAGGCTATTCGATAGTTAGAAAAATACCATACTACTATGCAGATGGTACTGATGCCTACATGATGTCACTAAAACTGTAGTATTTTTTTAAATTCAGTTCCTAAGAGCTTTGTTTAAGATAGCTAAAATGTTTTAGTTAACTTATTAGTTAGATGTTTAGTACTAATAGCCGAAAGTAAAAAGCGAAATTGTGTAATTTCCTCAAATCACTTGTAATTAAAAGCCAAAAAATCATCAGGTTTAAAACTATTAAGAAAAAGTAATTAAAAATAAAGATCTTGTTTATGTAGGAATAATCTCCTAGCTTTTAGCTACTGTAATCTCTATTGTCGATACGTTCCTTGGCCTAAGCCCTTCTTGTTTTGGTGGAAGCAGCTCAGTCCCTATTTTTATGTCTTTTATTTTCAAAGCTTCTTGCAAAAACCTCCCTTTTAGTATTTCAACTACATCTACAGCCTTTGAAATAGCTCTTCCTCTTGCTCTAATCAATACTTCGTTACTGTTATTTATTTGCATTAGTGCTGCTACTGCATACACAAGGGCTGACTTTTTGCCTATGAATATTACGTTAGAAGGTGCTTTTGTTGCTTCTGGTTTTGTAGTCTCAGACATATTCTTTGTTACACCTCTCAGCGCCTTTTCTCTCATAGTACAAGGTTTTAAACTTTTCCTATAATCCTTAGCTTATTAACTCTTTAATTGGCAAGTCTATGTAGCTGCCATCAGGAAAAGTTCTTCTGATTGAAATCGGTAGTACTCCAAGGTTTAACTCCTGCTCTGCTACCTTTAGAGCATCCCATTCCGTTTCTTCTATAGGTATTAGAGGAGGTGCTCCTAAATTTAGTTGTAATGCTCGTATTCCAATTATTCTTGCTCTTTCAAACCTAGTAAGCCTTTTGGGAAATTTTGAAAAATCTCCTTCAGATATCAATATTGCTCCTACTACTCTAAGCTTCTCCTCTAGGCTCAATATTCTTGTCCTTCTTTTTCTCCTTTAGAAGGCTTAAACTTTGCTGCTGCAGTTATTCTGTCTATCCTAAGTAAAGATATAGCAGTTTCTGTTGCCGCAGACAAAACACGTTTCTTTATCTTAATTGGATCCCATACTCCAAGCTCTTTTGCGTTTATTGCTAGTTCTTCACTTAAAGCCCCAACTCCATACTCTGTTTTTCCATTTGTATGTTCTGACCTTAAAACACCTAATACTTCTTCTGGATCTTTTCCAGAGTTTCGAGCAATGTTGGCTGGGATTTTTTCTAATGATTCTGCAAAAGCTTCTATAGCATACTGAATTCTCCCTTCTTCCTTTGTTGAGTAATCTCTTAGCTTTCTTGCAAGTTCTATTTCTATTGCACCTGCTCCGCTCACTGCCCTAGGATCTTCGAAAATTGCTTCCAATGATTTTATGGCTTTTTTGATTGACCTTTCAGCTTCACTAACTATTTTATCATTGTCGCCTCTAATTATGATATTGACACTTTTGCTCTTTCTTCCACTTATAACAAAAACCCATTTTTCGTCCCCAAGCTTTCTTTCTTCAAAGGTCTCGGCTTCTCCTAAAAATTCTGGACTTAACTCATCTAAGTTTGTAACAATCTTTCCTCCAGTTGCAATTTCTAATTTTTCCATGTCTGATTTCTTAATTCTCCTTACCGCTGCAATTCCTTCTTTTGAAAGTAAGTATTGTACGAAGTCATCAATTCCTTTTTGGCAAAGAACTACATTAGCCCCTGTTGCTTTGATTTTATTAACCATTTCTCGCATTGTGTCTTGCTCTTTTTTTATAAAACTTCTCAGCATCGAAGGATCTTTAAACTTCAATTTTTCATCGTATTCTGTTTTCCTAACTTCTAAACTTGTATCTAACAATGCAATTTTTGGATTTCTTATTAGCTTAGGCATAGCCGCGTGTACAATTTCTTTATCTAAGGCCACTCCTTCTACGAAGAGCGTGTCTTTTAGTGTGCCTCCTGATTTTTTATCTACTTTTATTCTATCTACGTCCAACTTTCCTACTTCTAATACTCTTGTTACTGCTTCAACAGCAAGTTCTGCTAAATACTCTAGATCTTCAATGTTTGTAAAACTGGTTATTGCTGTTTTTGCTATATTCAACAGGTTCTTTCTTTCATTAAGATTTATTTCAAAGGCATTTCTTTCTAAGCTTTCTTGTGCATACTTTAATGCTTTATCATATCCTTCGCAAATAATGGATGGATGAATACCCTTCTGAATGAGCTCATTAGCTTTGTTTATGAGCTCCGTAGCTAGTAGTATAGTTGAAGTTACTCCATCCCCGACATCCTTATTGACAGTCTTTGCAGTCTCAACTAACACTTTTGCTGCAGGGTGCTCAACTTCAACTTCTTCTAATGCAGTTGCTCCGCTACTTGTTATTGTTACATCTCCAAACGTGTCCATGATCAATTTGAACTTTCCATTTGGTCCGAGCATTGATGAAATGGCTTCGTTTATGACCTCCGAAGCGCCCAAAATAAAACTCCTAACTTCTTCCTCTTCTCTTTCAGAGGAACCTTCCTTTAATATTAAAACTGGAATATAACTCTGCTCGCTCATTTTCCATTTCTTGAGAGTTTTTACTAGTTTTATTAACTTTTCGTTTCCTAATTAGTTATAAATCCTATAATTTTTCGTAATGCTCCTAAAGTACCTAAAAAAAGCATACCTTATGTAAAAACTACCGAAAACTTAAAAAATTTTTGCTACGGCAGCTAGCTGTATCTACTTAAGATGCAACTTAAGGTGAACTTCCAGAAATATAATTTATCTGAACAAGCCTATCCATTACTTCTACGAATTCCCTTTCTATTCTATATTTTTCTTTTTCAAATTCTTCTTTATCGATCTCTCCTCTTTTTAGTTTATTTTCTAAAGCTTCATACTCTTTTTCTAACTCTTCTTTCCTTCTTTCTAACCTCTTCTTTTCTTCTTCTATGCCTTCTGAAGTGAACATTGTGACCCCCTTAATACTATTCTGCTTTAGAATAAAGAACTTATTATGTTTATTAACCTTTCCACCTGCTATTGAATAATTTTAACTTTTATGGTGGGAAGTCCCCCTGCGAAAGCTGGGGGATGAAAGCCGAAAAGTTTATATTTTTCTCATTACATTTGTCATTGTATCGGA
>JARVJS010000154.1 GCA_029776125.1 Nitrososphaeria archaeon | reverse complement strand
GCAACTTCTATGGCTGAACAACATAAAATCATAACGAAGACGTTAGATGAAGATATTGAAAGTAATGATTGGAGCCCAAAGGTAATCATAGTTGATTCTATGGTTGCATACTACCATTCACAGCTGCTTGAAGTTCCTATGGCTTACCTTGCAACTAAGGCAAGAGAATTACAAGGAAAGTTATCAGTAGAGATAAACTCACTACTTAAAATTGCAAGTTCGTATGAAGCTGTAGTTTTAGTAACTACTTGGACTAAAAGTGGAATTGGTGAAAAAATTGGTTTAAAAGAAAAAGAAGAATTGTTAAGCAATGCTAAGGCTGGAAAACCAATAGAAGACATTGAAGGTGCATTTGGAGCTATAGGCTATGGCTTCATAGGAGGACAGCATTTAGCGTATATGGCAAAATCAATAATAAGGATATCTCCAACAAATATAAGTAACATTACAAAAGCAGTAATTCTTGAAAAGGCTTTAGACGCTCCTACTCCATTTGTTTCCTTCATAAACATAGGAGAAAGTGGAGTACAAGACTTTAATGATGGAAAAGTATTCCCACTTGGAGAAGCAATAGCTGCTCTATTATCAAAAGAATAGTTAAAGTGTGCTTGATCTTTCTTGATTATGTCTACGTGACTTCCTCCCCACCCTTACGGATGGGGCTTCCAAGTTTCGTTCAACCCGTCTCTCACGAGAGCGGTGTTTCATGGAAGCTTGCGAGGTTGCCTCCTTTACTTACTCATGGAGCTTTCACGGTCACCGACCAACACTCCACGAGCTTACTCCGCATTGAAGCGGAGCGGAGGCTTATGGGCGCAGTCACAGAGTGACTGGTTCACTCCAGTCGCACCCCGTCAAGGAGCATATAGCTCCAAGACCTCTCAACGCCGAAGCGTCAAAAACACTTAAGCATTAGGAGTATTTAAGTTTAACGCAATTCATCCTCACGCTTACGCATGGGGTCTTCTTGCGAGGTATGAGATAAAATGAAAAAAACTCTGAAGGCAATTACATGCTAAACAGTGTTAGTCATGCTACACTTTAAACAGTTACAACCTTAAGCGACAAGCTAGCAAAAAGAGCTTCTATTTTAACCTGAAGCTAGGTAGGTACTTTAGTTGCTTATCCCATCAGTAAATAACAAATGTTGATAAGCCATATGCTGTGTTCTTTAGAAACAATAATGTTACTGTGTTAGATGAAATAACGCTTGGGGTGGATGTTGCTGAAAACCTCAGAATTCCGGCGGATAAGGTTGATATCGTGGCGTTGAATAAGGCGGATACGATCTTAATAGCGAGGGTTTTCAAAGAGGGCAGAGTGATTTACTCAGAGGATGAGGAGTTAAGGAGGAAATGGGAGAGGGAAACGTACTTGAAAATACTTGGGGAAACTGACTTGACAAACGTTTACGTGGACAGCGTGCTTAAGAAGAGGCTTGGAACGGACAGATGCTAAAATTTTTGAACGGGAGAATTATAGTGTGTGTGCTTAGGAGCGGATGTCGAACCGGCATGACAGAATCTGGGTTCTGAGTTAAGTAGGAATACATAGTGAATTGACGGACGAAGTACTCGTGGGCAGGGAGGTTTTAAAACAATAAAATAATGTCACTGGCAATGAATATGCGGAAACGACGAGTCCTTCTAGAGCTTTAGCGCGCAAAATCTTCTCTATAAGCATGTTTCAACCATTTAAGCAAGTACGAAAAAGATATACGACGTCCAGTTCCTCCTTCTCCAACATCCTTCGATAATCGGTATACTGGTTTGGTAGAGTATTTTTTGGCTGTCGCTTTAAGCCTATCTTGGTTAAGGTCGCATACTGCTATAACCTCCACCTCCTTTATCATGAAGAGTGAGGGATAGTGCACATTATTCGCATGAGAACCTGCTTGAGAAGACGCTCGGCCAGGTCAAAGTGGACTCCGACTGGGACCTACCTGATCCGGAAGAAGAGTAAAGTCTTTAGTCCTTTTTAATTTATAATTTTCCTTATGCTTATTTTCTACTGTTTTACTCTCCTTTTAATTTTCTTCTTGCTGATAATGGTGTTTCCTTCATTATCATCACCTTTGACTGTTAATAGGAGTTGGTAAGTAACGTTGGCTTCAAGTTTAAGCAAAGTATACTCAGAAAATTCGTATGTAACATCTCCACCTAAAATTGCTACTCGAAATCCTGGACTTGCAGGTAAACAATTTTTACTTCATCATATTGCCTGAGTTTATTCCATCTCAATATAGTGAAAATTTCTCCTTTTTCATTAACCCATATATAATTTTCGTCTTTTATGGAATGTTCACTTGTAATAACATCTTTACCGTATATCTTAACGCGTACCAGTCTGACTGGTTGATTATTTGATGCTTTTATTTGGATATATTTGGATAGAAGGCGTTATATTAAAGATTATTTTCTTCCCCTTATTTACTATTCCTGCTTCTACTACGTGTCCTTGATAGACTTCGAAATTTACCCATATGAACTATTCTCAACGGATATTAAGTCTTAACTACTTTTGATACTGTTGTTTGCCTTTACCATATTCATTCTTAGTAGAATTACGTAGTTTCTTCGTTTTAATTCACAAACTAAAAGCTATCACAAGAGATAAATTCTTCGCAAAGCTTCTGTAAACATTTACTCTTCTTACAATAGTGGAATAATCCTTCGAGCGTGAAGTAAAACAGTACTGCGAAGGTTATGTGACCGACTGCTAACGTCATATCCGTTTCTTTCCAGTGTGATGTTATAAGGGAGGAAAGATATCTGTATGTAGCTCCTAGGAGGCAGTATCCTGTTATTAGAACAAGTATCAAATCCCTTTTATTTCTAAGCTTGAGATCACCCCAGTGGAAATATACGTAATAGCCTAATGTAATGGACTGGCCAATTATCCAAAAAGAGGCACCCACGGAAGGATACCCTGCTTCAGAGAGGCTTAATATGGCAAGCGGCAAGTCCAAAAGTAACGGAAGGAAATACCAGAAAAGCTTGCCTTTTCCCTTGAGCCATAGTTCAATCGCTGTCCCTGAGAGAATGAAAACCATTATGTTGCCGAGTAAATGATTATATCCACTATGGAAGAGGAATGAGAAAAGAGTTTCAGCCCATAGAGAAACGCCACTACAGCAATTGAGCATTATGAAATCCATGCCTGTGCCTATGAACACATAAGTCGCCAACATTATAATGCCCATGGCTAGTGTGCACCAGGGAGCATTCTTACTTATGACGTACATGTTGCGTAGGATCTTAGAATTAAGCAAATTGCTATCCTTTTTCAATGCGAAGCGGAAAAGCAGATTAATTGTTATTAAGGTCGCGGAAATTGAGCAGAAAGCTAGAAATGCTATAGCGGTGGTTAAAAACCAGCTTTTATAGTGGGGAAAAGGCGTCTCCTCTATTCTTGAGCCGTTAACGTTTCCCTTATAGGAGTTGCTTGCGAAAATCATTTCCATGCCTAGACGGTTTCTGGCGAAGGCTGCAAAGTAAATGGTAACCTTAGTAATATTTGGTGATGTTCCTTGGATATTGAGATATGGGTAAGAACGGAAAAACACGGCGGATGTGTCAAACGCTAGTTTCGTTATGTTTCTGAACGACGTGAAGGTTACCAGTATTGGCTCTTTGGAATCTATTTTATAAAAGTCTACCGATAAGAATGAAAAGTCTTCGTAATCAGGCCCACCTCTGGCGATAACCTTACACTTATCGTTACTTATACTTTCTACTTCAGAAAGTGTAAAATTACCTATATACGTGTTAAAGGAGAAACCTCTAACAGTTCCATTTGTCCAGATCATTAGGCTGAATTGGGCACGGCTCGGTTTCAAATCTTGAAACAAGAAGTAATCTCCAAGCAAATACACAGTAAACGATACTGAAACAAAAACAATTATCATACATATCCAGAGTTTCTTCTTCCATATCAATTTAGTAAACTTCATTTACGACGATCCTTTGGGTTATATTAATTTTAATTGAAATCTCTCCTATATAAATTAACATTCGCTACTTGGAGAAGCTAGGCTACTATAAGAATAAATTCGTTACCGAGAAATAAATGAGGCTAAAAATTAGAATGGGTTGTTAGAGTGTTTCCAAGGCTGCTGGCTAGCAGGCTGAAGCCCTTTTCTTGTAAAGATTTGAGGACACGACCTAAGGTTTTTAAGCCTATGGGCTAAACTATTCTCAGGGCTGTGGAGGATGACCAGGGCGCTTTTCCCCAGGAGGGTGACGCGTGAAGAGTTAAACTCCCTCGTAGATAGGGCTGCCGACCTGATTAGGACTGCCGTGGACTACAAGTTTATCCTTGTGCTGCTTTTCCTTAAGAGGCTAAACGATCTTTGGAAGTTTGAGAAGCAGCAGGCTGTGCAGAGGCTCGTTAAAGAGGCTGGTTTATCTGAGAAGGAGGCTGAAAAAGAGGCTGAGAAAGAAGTCTACCATGCTTTCAACATCCCTAAAGAATATCTTTGGGATGAGGTTACTAGGAGCGTTAGAGACCTGCCTGAGAAACTCGCTACCGCGATATCTGAGGTTGCGAAGCTTAACAAGGAGCTTCAGGGCGTTATAAACAGGGTTGACTTCCTGGAGTTCGCACGCAACCAGGAGAACAGAGAGCTACTTAGGCAGCTGGTTGAGCTCTTCAACAAGTATGACTTGGGCGGAGAGGAGGTTTCGCCAGATATTCTCGGAGATGCTTACGAGCATATTCTGATGAGGTTCGCACCCGAGAAGGCGAAGGAGGGTGAGATCTACACCCCTAGAGAAGTCATAAAGCTGATGGTTGAAATCCTCGACCCCAAGCCGGGTGAAAGCGTCTACGACCCCTGCTGCGGCTCAGGCGGCATGCTAATAATCTCACACCTACACGTTGCTGAGAAATATGGTGAGGAGGAGACTAGGAAACTGTTCCTTTACGGTCAGGAGAGGAACCCTGAGATCTACGCCGTATGCCAGATGAACCTTCTCCTCCACGACATTAAGAACGCTAACCTTGCCAACGGAGATACTCTCGACTACCCACGTTTCAGAGACAACGGGAAGCTTAAGCAGTTCGACGTGGTCATAGCCAACATCCCCTGGAACCAGGATGGTTACAACGAGGAGAGGCTTAAGAAGGCTGACTTCAGGGAGAGGTTCATTCTCGGCTACACTCCGCAAAGCTCAGCAGACTGGGCCTGGGTTCAGCACATGCTCTCCTCAGCCAAGGACAATGGGAGGGTTGGGCTTGTTGTTGATAATGGTTGTTTGTTCAGGGGAGGGGCTGAGAAGCAGGTTAGGAGCAAGATTGTTGAGAAAGACTGGGTTGAAAGCGTCATCCTCCTGCCTGAGAAGCTTTTCTACAACACTGGCGCACCTGGGGCGATCATAATCTTCAACAAGAATAAGCCCCCGAAGAGAAAAGGCAAAATACTCTTCATCAACGCTTCAATCGAGTATATACCGCACCCCTCAGTTAGGAGACTAAACTCGCTTTCAGATAAAAACATAGAGAGAATAGTGGAAGCCTACAGGAAATTTTCAGATATAACTGGTTTCTCAAGAGTCGTTGATAAAAACGAAATCATAGACAACGATTACAACCTGAACGTCACCCTCTACGTAATGCCAGTTGAAGAGGTTGAAAGAATAGACATCAAGAAAGAGTTTTCAGAGCTTAAAGAATTGGAGAAGGAGCGAGAAGAAATCGGAAAGAAGTTGGAGAACTATATTTCAGAAATAACCAAGGCAATCGGTGGTTAACTGATGTTCTACAAAGAAACCAGTTTCAAAGAGACACTAATTGGAAGGATTCCTAAAGATTGGGGCATTGTTAAGCTTGGTAATCTTCTAGAGTTAAGAAACGGCGAACGCCCAAAAATTATCGAAAATGGCGAAATTCCTGTTTATGGTGCAAACGGAATAATGGGATACACTTCAAAGTTTCTTGCAGCTAATGATTTTACGTTGGTGATTGGTAGAGTCGGAGCCTCTGGAGAAATACATTTAGGACAGGGAAAAATATGGGTAAGTGATAACGCGATTTACAGTGAAAGTTATGATAAATCTAAAGTTCATCTTATCTTTGTTTTCTATCTGCTTAAACACAAAAATCTCAAGCAATTTGCAGCCAAGACGACACACCCGATAATTACACAAACTTTTCTAAACTTATTTGAGATTCAGCTTCCACCGCTCCCAGAACAGTGTAAAATTGCTGAGGTTCTTTCTACTGTTGACGAGGCTATTCGGAGGACTGATGAGGTTATTGCTAAGACTGAGCGTTTGAAGAAGGGCTTGATGCAGACGCTTTTAACTAAGGGAATAGGGCACAAGGAGTTTAAGGATACGGAGATTGGAAGGATTCCGAAAGAGTGGGAAGTTGTTAGACTCGGCAATATTGCTGAGATAATTATGGGGCAGTCCCCTCCCTCAAGCACTTATAACGAGGAGGGTAAAGGATTACCATTTCTTCAAGGGAAAATGGAGTTTGGAGAGGTGTATCCTTCACCCATCTCATATTGCTCACAGCCAATCAAAATGGCGGAACCAAATGATATTCTTATATCAGTAAGAGCCCCTGTAGGGGACGTTAATGTAGCACCTTTTAAGTTATGTATTGGTAGAGGATTAGCTGCGATACGATTTAATCCTCAGAAAGCGATTTATTGGTTTTATTTCTATTACTTGCAGAAAATCAAAAATTTCTTAGAAAATCTCGGTAAGGGATCAACTTTTAAAGCAATAACTAAAGATGACTTGGAAAATTTAAAGATACCATATTTATCCTTTCCTGAACAACAAAAAATCGCTGAAATTCTCATAGCCATTGACAAAAAGCTCGAAATTGAAAAAAGCGAAAAAGCAAAGTTGGAAAGAATTAAACAGGGATTGATGGATTTGCTTCTCACTGGGAAAATTAGGGTTAAGGTGAATTAGAAATTTATTTTTGTGTAGTTTTTTAAAGTTTATATATAGTGAAAATTAGGGTTAAGGTGAATTGGAAATGGCAGTTTCTGAAGATTTACCAGATATTGAAGGAGTTGCCGGTTCTCTTGTTGAGTTGTGGCAGGAATTTCAGAAAATGTTGCAAAACCAGAATCTTGAGAAGCAAAAGGAAAATAGGAATTTAGCCATGGGCTTCTTGAAATGTGCAAAGGATGATATTGCTGCTACAAAACTCTTATATGAAAACCAAGTTTTCTCGTTATCTGTTTATCACCTCCAGCAAGCAGTTGAGAAAACAACAAAAGCCTATGGTCTAATATTATCCATTATAAGTAAGGAGGAACTTATGGAAATAAAGCATAAGAGTCCTCTGGTTTTTATAAAACTTCTTGAAAAGAGCTGGGTAACAAAATACATTGGCATAATCAAAATGCTTAATCCCGAGATAAAGACGAACATTGATGATGTTGAAAAAATAATAAATGAGAAGCAAGATGAACTTGCAAAGATGCCAAAAACCGTTATACGATCCTTTCTCACTTCAATTCAAAAAATGAAAGTCATTCTACAAACCCAGATACATCCTTGGATCGTTATCTCCCTCGACTTGTTAAAACCATTACTTTGTGGACAGACAGAAAAATTAAAAAAATCTATTGATGAAGTTTTTAGATCTGGTGTAATAACATCCTTTATAGGTCTTTATCTTCTTTCTGTAATAACCTACCCACACTATATCTTTACTCGCTACCCGGATGGTGAGATAAAACCTTCTGATTATTACTCTAGCCGTCTGGAAATTGTTGAATGTATAACCGATATTTTATCCGAAGTTGAAGCCTGCATTAATGCTCTTGAACAAGATTACGGATTAAAGGGTGGTCATGGATAGGATGCTTTACACAGAAAAAGGTACTGTCGAGGATTTCATCATTCAGGAGCTCGATAAGAAGCTCGACTGGAAATATGTAAATCCTGATGATATGAAGCGGAGGCGAGACGGGGTTTTCGAGGATCCTCTGGTTGTCGAGGATTTGAAGAATGCTTTGATAAGGATAAACAAGGGTGTCGAGTTTACTGATGCTGACCTGAGCTTCATAGTAACGTCTTTGAGGACTATTCCAGCGAATCTTGAGGGCATAAGGATTTTCCTGGATAGGCTTAGGAACGGCCTGGTTGTCCCCCTGCAGAAAGAAGGAAAGGAGAGAGTTGTGAGGCTTGTCGACTTTAAGAACACTGAGAATAATGATTTTGTTGTGACGAACCAGTTTAGGGTTGAGGGAGCAAAGGGTAATATTAGGGCTGACGTTGTCCTCTTGATCAACGGTATTCCCCTGGTTCTCATAGAGTGTAAGAACCCTACTCTGGAGAGGGTTGACTGGACTGACGCCTACAAGCAGGTTAAGAGGTATGAGGACCAGGCTCCCGAGCTGTTCAAGTATGTTCAGTTTTCAATAGCTACGGACGGCATTAAGACCTACTATTTTCCAAATGCTTTCAGGAGTGAGGGAGAGGAGAGGGGTTTCCTAGCCGTCTGGAAGGACCCCTATCCCTTCAAGAAGGAGGGTTTCAGGAAGGACGACACCCTTAGGATGACGATCTACGGTCTTCTCTCGAGGCAGAACCTTCT
This sequence comes from Nitrososphaeria archaeon, assembly GCA_029776125.1. Classification (GTDB taxonomy): domain Archaea; phylum Thermoproteota; class Nitrososphaeria; order JACIWG01; family JACIWG01; genus JACIWG01. The sequence goes on along the minus strand of JARVJS010000154.1, from coordinate 484 downwards.
CGACATTGTTGGAAACTTCATCTTCATCAGGAAGGAGAGGGACAGGCTTACTAAGGTTATGGCTAGGTACATGCAGTTCAGGGCTTCGAACAGGATTTTCAACAGGGTTATCAACACGCTCGAGGGCAAGGAGAAGAAGAGGTTCGGCTTAATATGGCACTGGCAGGGCTCCGGTAAAACCTACACTATGGCCTTCTCAGCCTGGAAGCTCCTCCACAGCCCTGAGGCAGGTAACCCGAGCGTATTCGTTATGGTTGACAGGAGGGACCTGGAGGAGCAGATTGAGAAGGACTTCTCCTTCATAGAGGTCCCCATTGAGAAAATCGGCTCCATAGGGGAGCTCATAGAGGTTCTGAGGTGGGGCGGCGAGGGTAAGAGGGGAATCTTCCTGGTTACTGTTGAGAAGTTCAGGCCCAAGGAGTTTGAACAGTTGAGGAAGGAAGGCAAGAAGATAGAGATCAGGAGGGAGAACGTTGTTGTTTTC
>JARVJS010000022.1 GCA_029776125.1 Nitrososphaeria archaeon | reverse complement strand
AAGTCAGCGATGATGGGCAAATCTAACCGGCGTGCTAAACGCGGTGAGACGGGAATAGAATCCTCAACGCTGCAAATCATCGTTGCCACATTTTTCGTCGCCGGCAATAGGTCATCATCAAAGTAGTAAAGAAGAATTAGAACATGCAAGAGTACTTAATCCTCATGCATTTGGAATTGATGGAGGAATAGAAGTATCAGGTGCAGGAGTAGCTTACGTTGTAGCTAAAAAGATGAATAGTTCTAATAGAGATAGCTCGGTGTTGGCCATTGTTGGTGCACTTGCAGATAGACAAGATCAGGGACCCTCAAGAAGTTTAATAGGAGTAAATCAAAAGATTATTTTAAAAGATGCAAAAATGCATGGATTAATTAAAGAGGAAAAAGATCTTATATTTTATGGAAGAGAGACAAGGCCGATTCATGAAGCAATTGCATCAACAAATATTCCTTTTATACCACTGTTATCTGGAAATCCTGATGCATGTTTAGCAGCTTTAATGTCATCCAATTTTAAATTAAAAGATGGAGAAAAATGGAGAACTATAGCCGAACTATCTTATGAAGAGAAAATGAAGCTTATAGAAATTCTTATTCCCTACCTAACAAAAAATGGTGCCAAAAGTGAAGTAGTAGAAGAATTATTTGGAACCATTTATACCATTTTAAAGGAAGAAGAAGGGACAATTTTAAGAGATGCAAGAGAGTATGGATCCTTTTTAAATGCTTGTGGAAGAAGTGGTAAGCCGAGCATCGGAATATTAGTTTGTTTAGGGGATAGAAATGAGGCGTACTATATGGGTGAGAAAATATTAGTGGAATATAGAAAAAAGATTACACAGTATCTTCAAATCATAAACTCAGATGTTAAAAGGATGAGTTATCAAGGTAATATTGTTAATGTAATAGGAGATGACATTATAGATGAAAAAATGTTGGGTGCGGTTGCTTCAATAATTTCAAGTTCACCTCTTTTTAGAGACAAGATAGTTATTGTAAGAACAAAGACAAAAGAAAACGACCTAAAAATTTCCATTAGAAGAGGGGAGAAGATTAAAGATTTGAACATAGGTATGATAGTTAATAGGATTGCAAAAGACCTAAACGGTACCGGTGGAGGACATTCCGCAGCAGCTGGCGCTAGAATTTCAATTGAACAATATGAAAAATTTATTGCTAAATTAGTGGAAGATATAAAGTATGAAAAGGATAGAATTGAGACTACAGGTAAGAACTGAAGATTATAGGATAATTGATACACTTTTTAAATCCTTGAATCCAGATAACGTAAATGTTCCTGAAAATATTACTCTAAATTTTTTTATCGAAAAAGATGAACTTATTTTTTCTGTTTCCACAGAAAATGATATAGAAACATTAATATCCACATTACGCGAGGGTCTCGAATATATAGGCTTGAGTTTGCAAATGATGATGGTGGAAGAAAATGAGAAAAATACAGACAGAAACTGAAGGATACTTTATATTGAGTAAAAGTGATGAGAGAATAGAGAATATAATACAAAAAGGTTTAGAGGAAAGTAAAACAATTTTAACAAAGGGTGCAGAAAAAGACCCTGACAATGCATGCTTTGTACAACAATGGAAAGTAACAGAAAATATATTAAAAATTGTACTTTATTCTGGAAACTTAGTTCGTTCACATGTAGGTCTTTTAAGATTAAAGAAGATTTTTGCTAAAGAACTTGGAGAAAAATTAAAAATAGGAGTTAGGAAGGTATTTGCCAAGAATTTTAGAATCATATTATTTGAGACTATGGACGAAATAGCTATAAATAAAGTTAAATCAATGCCTAAAGTTAAAGACATTATTTCCGAAAAAGACAGGACAATAGTACAATTAGAGGATTTAGAAGAAAACGATCTTAGAGGAAATCTAATTGATAGATTAATTAACTTAATTGAAGAGGTATCAAAAGAAAAACACGTGCCCTATGAACAGATTCAACCAATAGTTAAAAAGTCTATAGAAAAAAGGATGGAATTTAATGGCGATCCACTTATCACTGGGTTAGAGCTTGGATGGGTAATGCAGTTCCCTGGTAGAGGACAATTTATATACACAAGCAAGTATGCTGCTCTTTTTGAGACTATAAAGTCTATACTAATTGAGGAAATAGCCAAAAAGGGTGGATTTAAGCCTTTTCTTTTACCGAAGTTAATACCATTTGAAGTTATGAAGAAGATGCCCGGGTATTTTGATAGTATACCTGAGGGAATGTTCTATGTATGCCCACCTCCAAGGGAGCCTGAGGCCTTTGACAACTTTAAACTTGAATATAAACTTAAAAAGGATGTACCTATTGATGAACTAAAAAAAGTTTTAAAAGACCCGGCATATGTGTTAGCTCCTGCACAATGCGAACCATTCTGGTATTATTACAGTGCCATAACACATAAATCTGATACTTTACCCCTCAAATATTATGACGCGTCAGGTTACACATACAGATGGGAAGGTGGAGGAGTAGAAGGACTTGTTAGAGTAACAGAATTCCAACGTATTGAACTAACTTATCTTGGCCTTCCAGAACAAGTTGTTAATATAAGAGATGAAATTGTAGAAAGGGGAATTAATGTAGCAGATAAGATATTAGATTTAGAATGGAGAGTTACAGCTGCGGCACCCTTTTACGTAAAGGAAAGTTCAGCGACCTTTGACCCATCTAATAGCAGGGAAGTACCAGCTTATGACATTGAAATATATTTACCCTATAGGGGGTCAAGAGAGAATTCTGAATGGCTCGAGGTTGCAGGTTGTTTTGTTCATAAGAGAAAGTTTGTTGATTCCTTTAAAATTAAAAGTGAAGGAAATTTAGAAATCTGGACAGGTTGCACAGGTTTAGGTGTATCAAGATGGGTTGCAGCATTCCTTGCAGAAAAAGGTTTTAAAGAGGAAAATTGGCCAGCCATAGTAAGAGAAAAATATAGAGAAATTTTAGGTGAATAGGATGCCGAAAAAGGGAATAAAAGTTAAGGACAAGTGGAAAGAAAAAACTTGGATTTCAGTTGAAGCACCAGCTATATTTGGAAATAAAATAGTGGCAAGCATACCTGTGACGAATGTTGAGAATGCAATTGGAAGATGTGTTGAGACCACCCTATTTGATATACTTGGAGAAAATGAAGAACAGTATGCTATTAAGTTAAAGTTTCAAATAAGAGAAATAGTTGGAGGGGTAGCAAAAACTGAAGTAAAACAGTATGAACTTGCACGTGAAACTTTAAAGAGTCTTATAAGGAAGGGAACATCCATAGTAGACTTTTATAAAAATTTAGAAACAAAAGATAAGGCAAAGATAAGAATTTTTGCTATAGTTTACACCTCAAGTAGAATTAATACTTCAAAAAAGAAGGCTATCAGGAAAATAATGGATGAAATAATAAGTAGAAAAGCGGAAAAACTATCCTTTGATCAACTTGTTCTGGAATCAGTTTTAGGCAAGATAGCTTCAGAAATTTTAACTGAAGCAAAAAAGATTACTAAGATAAGATATGCCAATGTGAGAAAAATTAAAGTATTGAGCTATCCATTAAAAGAGGCGTTAGCCTCTAGCCTTAGTTGAAACTATCTTTATAATATCACCATCAGAAAGGATATGATCAGCGCCTATTCGCATATTCCGTTTAACATCTATCGCATACAGGAAACCTTCACCTAGATCACTATGTATTTTATAAGCTAGATCCTTTGCTGTAGAACCCCTTTTTATTAAGTAAGCTTCAGGCAGTACGTTTCCTTTTTTATCTGAAAGTGAATTTTCATCTTCAACAGGATAAACTGTAATTAGTTGTAACATTTCTTTAAATGTAAAATTAATAACCTCTTGGACGCCCGTATTACCCCATTTTCTTAAAACTCTATCCCTTATTAATTCTAAAGCTTTTTTCTGCTGTTCATTTAATTGTGAGGATATTATTTTAAAATCAGAATCGCCAGGTACATATTCGATTAATCTTTTTTCCGATGCCCTTCTTAACACTAGCTCCGATTCAGCAGAGCATGGTATACAAGGCCTGCCTGTTGATTTAATTTTTTCATAATTTAAAGCTGCTGGAAAGAGGTCAATTTTATTTGCTGCAACCACAATAGGCTTGGATAATTCTCTAAGGCGTCGAACAAACATCATAATATTTTGATCACTCCAGCTAGAAAATTTTTTATTTAATAAACCACAATCTTCTATTGCCTTATATATGTTCGTTCTTGTTATTGATAAACCAGATAATTTTTGTTGAAGCTGGTTAATACTGCTTTCTAAGTTAGATTCTCCCACTTTACAAATCCTTTGCCAATCACTTTTTAAAATATTCTGGAACCATAGATCTAATTCATTTTCAACAAATTGTATATCTTCAAGAGGGTCATGCGAACCCGGTGCTACCGGACGACCTTCAATATCTGTAGCACCAGCAGTGTCCACAACATGAATTAGTGCATCAGCCTGTCTAAGATCATCAAGGAATTTGTTTCCCAAACCACGGCCAGAGGAAGCACCAGGAACAAGACCAGCTACATCCATAAGTTTTACTGGAATCAAACGAATTCCATCTAAGCATATTGATGTAGTTGGATTATCTTTTACACCCAATTCTTTACATACACACTTCGTCCTAAAATATCCTATTCCAATATTAGGATTTATTGTAGTGAAAGGATAGTTTCCAATAGGAACATTAAGCAATGTCGCAGCACTAAAAAAAGTACTTTTACCTACATTTGTTTTTCCAATAATTCCAACTAGCATCAAGAACCATATATTTGGTTAAATAAAAAAAGATTTAATCACAAACTTTCTATAAAATTAGATGTGGAAAGAATAATAATAGTTGGAGGAGGTATAGCGGGTGTATCCTCTGCATTAGGTGCAAGGAAACAAAATCAAGAAATTGAAATAATTCTAATAGAAAAAGAAAAGTATGCTGGTTATTTAAGAGATAAATTACCTTACATAATTTCAGGTAATAAGAAATATTACGATGTAATTCCAACAATTGACTATTTTATTAAAAATAGAATAAATGTACTTCTTTCTTCTTTTGTAAAAAAGATAGACTTAAACAATAAAAAGATAACTTTCATAGATTCAGAAAAACATGAAAGGATATTGAATTTCACTAAACTAATAATAGCTACTGGCACCTTGCCCGTAAAATTAAATGTAAGAGGATGTGAACTTAAAAATATCTTTGAATTAAAAACATTAGAGGATGCCATCAAGATAAAAGAAAGTGTAATTAAGAACAAGAAGGTCATAATAATAGGAAGCGGACTTGTTGCACTAGAAACAGCAGAAGTACTATTTAAAAGAGGATGTAAAGTCGTTATAGTGTCTCCAGAAAAAGAAATTTTATATAAAATTTTTGATGAAAAGTTTGGACAAATTATTAGAGAAAAAATAGAAAAAAGTGGGATAGAGATTATTACCGAAAATAGGGTTAAAGCATTTTATGGAAAAGGGAAAGTGGAAGCAATAGAAACAGAAAAAGGTATAATACCATGTGATTATTCACTCTTAGCATTAGGTGTAAAACCAAATACAGACTTGGCAAGAGAGGCAGGAATACCTTTAGGTAAGTATGAAGGTATTATCGTGAACGAGAGAATGGAGACAGAAAGAGAAGATGTTTACGCTGCTGGAGATTGCGTTGAATACAAAAATTTTATAACAAATGAGGAAACACCAATACAGACGACTACTTTAGCATTTCAAGGTGGAGAAATTGCTGGTAAAAATGCTGCAGGAGGAAATGAAAAGATTGGAAGAATTATTAGTAATATATGCGCAAAAGTCTTTGGTTCTGAAATAGCTTCCGTGGGAATAACATGCAGAGAGGCAAAAAATTTTAAAAAGAAAATTTTATCCATAAACACTATTTTTAACAAAAATGATCAGCCTATTTATACTAAAGTTAGATCTTACATTAACCTAATATTTGATGGTGAAAACAAGAAACTCATAGGAGCACAAATGATTGGTAAAAGAGCAGGAACATGGGGGAATTTTTTAGCATTAGCGATCATTAAAGAAGTTAAAATCGATGAAATAGCATATTTTTGTAATTCTTATTCACCTTTCTTAGAAGAGACAGTAGTAGCAGGTGTAGTGGCTGCTGCAAAAAAGTTACTCGATTCAATTTGTTGAAACTTTTTTTAGTTCAATCACATTTATTTTAGTTTTCATTGGTAACTTAGAAGAAGCGACTTCTAATGCTTCTTTTGCCTTATCAATATTGCTGGCCTTTACTCTTATCAACATGATTATATCATCTATTTTTACACGTGCGGCTAACCCAACTGGTTTTCCAAAAGCACGTCTCATTCCTTCTTGAAGACGGTCGGCGCCAGCGGTTGCAATCATCTTATTTTCTCTAAGTATAACATGCGGATATTTCTTAACTAATAAATAGTAGTTAGATTCTCCGATTTCTTGTATTTTTTTGTTTGCCGCAACCCTTGCAGCTTCAAGAGCATTATGTCTTACTTGAACATTTGCGCATGAGATTAGTTGAAGTTCAACATCATAATCACCGTTAGGATTGCCTAAAGAAAACTTTGCTATCTTGGAATGGGGTACACCACCTACAAATTCCCTTCTAGTATATGGCATTCCAGTAGGATGACGATAGTTTTTCCCACGCATTATCAGTCACTCCCCCCGATGTAATACCAATATTTAAATTGTTGTACAGGACAATTTTAATTAGGGGAAAATGCCAGAAATTACAATCATCATGGTTGAACCTGAAAATCAAGGAAACATTGGTGCAGTAGCAAGGGCCATGAAAAATTTTGGATTAAAAGAACTTTACCTTATTAGGCCAAAAGATGAAATAGGAGAGTTTGCTAGAAGAATTGCTGCAAACGCTCAAGATATATTGGATAATGCCAAGATTTTAACTTCATTTGAAGAAGTAAAGAAAGAATTTGACCTAATCTACGGAACCACAGCAATACCTGCTAAGCGTTCAACAAATGTGTTGAGGATAACTATTACACCAACCCAATTAGCCAATATAATTTCAGATGCAAAAGGAAGAATTGCAATATTGCTTGGAAGAGAGAGCCATGGTTTGTCCAATCAAGAGTTAGAAGAATGTGACGCAGTAGTAACTATACCCTCGAGCCTAGAATATCCAACACTTAATGTAGCTATGGCAGGAACAATTATCTTTTATGAACTTTTCCAAAAAATGTGGTATAAGAAAAAGAGTAAATTTAAGATGGCGGACAAGAAAACTAAAGAATTGTTAATAGAAAAATTAAAGATACTTGTTAGTAGGACAAATCTTCCACCGCATAAAATTAGGTTAATAACTAGAGCCTTCAGAAACTTTATAGGAAAGAGTGTAGTTAGTGATAAAGAGGCAAGACTACTTTTAACGGCATTTAGTAGGGTAGATAAAGCATTTTTACGAAAGGGGGAAAATAATGGTTACAAACTTACCCGCAAAGGCAAAGGCGATCTGGGCTAAAGCGATGATGGCTAAGGACCCAGAAGAAAAACTTGAACTACTTAAGCAATTTTATAGTTCATTTCCAAAGCATAAAGCTACTGAGAGATTAGAGGTACAGATAAAAAGGCAAATAAAAAAACTTGAGGAGGAAATTGAAAATAAAAAGAAAAAACATGGGAAAGCACTTAATATTTGGAATGTGAAAAAAGAGGGAGACATACAAGTTACAGTTTTAGGAACGTTCAATGATGTATTAGAGTTTTTTGAAAAAATTATAGGATTAAAGATTGATCAGTTTGAAGTATATACAAGACCTCAGATTGGTACATTAAAAATTGATTCAATACTTTTACAAGTACTTCTCTGCCCATTTGATGAATCGATTGGTGAAGGGAAGCAAAAAAAATTCAGTAATCTCCTTTATAATGCAGACTTATTTCTAATAATTTTACCTAGCACTAACTATGTCACTTATTTCAACAAATTGATTTCATGGCTTGAACAAAACAACATAATATTAAACGTAAAGAGAAAAGAGGTTAAAATTGAGAGAACCTCAGAAGGGGGGATCAGAGTTGTTGGTAAATCAATGTTCATTACAGAAGAAGAAATAAAAAACTTTCTTAGAGAATACAACATATTTAATTGTATTGTTAAAGTATCTATTGAAACAACTTTAGAGGATTTGGAGGCGGTTATATTTGGACAAATTAGTAAACCCGCAATACTTTTATGCAATAATATAGAACAAGAAGAAGAAATAAAAAAATATTATGCAGAAGTATATAATCTCAATAGATTTTTTAAAGAGAAAAATCTTCTAAAGAAGATCCTCGAAATCCTTGGAATAATAAGAGTATATACGAGAAGAAAAGATGGTATTGTGGCAGAGCGCCCATTATTAATTGAAAAAGGAAAGACGGTAATAGATATCGCAAAAATTATTCATAATGAGATGGCTAAAAATTTCCAATATGCAAAACTTAATAGGAATGGGGAAGAATTAAAGGTCGGCAAATACTTTATACTAGAAGATGGAGACATAGTTGAGATAAGATCACGCTAACTTTTTACATTTATAAAGTAGAATATGCTCGAACAGAAATTTTTCTCTTAATATCTCCTCATAACTAAAATTGTTTTCTTCTATGAGATCAAGGATTTTAGATAAATTTGAAAGCGTTGAGGTAACAAAAAAGATCAAACCATTAACCTTTAGCAACCTAAAAGAATTTTTTAAAAATTTCATAGTAATCTCACAACCCTCATATCCACCATCAATTGTAATGTCTCCAATCGATTCTGAAGGAAGATAAGGGGGATTAAAAATAATAGTGTCAAAGGAAAGATCTCTAAAACATGATGCAGCATCGCAGCAAACAAGGTCAATTTTTAAATTTAACACATTTTTAATTTTAAATTCTTTTAACATACTGAAGCTTATATCGCAGCCGACATAAAATTCTGATTTTTCATTAATCAACTCCGCAACTTTTCCTGATCCAAACCCAATTTCTAAAACCTTACCTAAATTGTTATATGAATCTAGTCCTCTTATAAGTAAGAAAGTATCTTCTGCCGGCAAGTACATATATTATAAAAAGTGGTTTTTACTTTAATAAAATTTTTGCTATGGAAAAACATTCATGAGGGGTAAGATTTTCGATACGTTCATTTAAATTTAAATTTAAATTTTTGAATTCACTTTCTAAATTATTATAAAAAAAGTTGTTTTTACTTAGACGCTTTATTACTGTTCTTATTTTTTTCCCTCTAAATGTGAAAATTAAATTTATATTTTTGATCAAACTTTTATTCAATATATATATGGTTGTCACCATACCAGGAACCACAAGAACTATGACGGTCTATGCCTATAATATAATATGGCCGGCATTTTCG
>JARVJS010000025.1 GCA_029776125.1 Nitrososphaeria archaeon | reverse complement strand
TTAAATAGAATATTCTCTTTTTCAAATCTTTTTTCAGAAAGAATTATTTTTGTAAGTGTTTCTCCAAACTTATGGAAATTGAAAAACAGTTCTAAAAATATAATAAAAATCTCTCCATATGAGCTTAGATCATCAGATCTATTTTCAATTTTACTCAGTTTTTCCTTTAAATCTTTTGTTATTATTGATTCCTTCCCACAAATTGTCAATATATATCCTGATGGTGATAAAGTAATAAGATCTTTTCTATATTTTTTAGCAAAATTCAAAGGTTATGCTCATATTTTAGTATTTATAAATCTTAATTCTAAAAAATATATTTCTTCACAACCAATATTTAATAAAATTTTTTATCACAAATTTTATAATAAATGTGCTACATAAATTTTATCAAAATCGTATCCATAATATCTATCTTATTTTTTCTTTTTTTATAACATATATTTAGTGTACATAATGATTACTCCTATTGCTGTTGAGATTATTAAAAGCAACATTCCGATAATGAAATTTATTCGTGCATCCTTTGATGAGATACTATTGGCTCCTCTCCAAATCAAATAAACTCCGACACTTCCTCCGATAAAATTAAAAACTGCTACTGTGAATTCGATCCATGTTTGAAAATTTTTATATGGTGTAAAAAGGGCTGTTGAAGGTAATCTTCCTGCCTCTAATATTGTATTTATTATACCTGAGCTGTAAAATGCAAAATATGCAAAAATTATTAAAAACAAAGCATTGTCTTTAATTAAGTCTATTCTCAAAGTTTTCCATATATTTGCTTTCAAATTTAAAAACTTTCTGTGCAAAATTTTTATTTTTTCCTTAACTGTCATATATCCACTCTTCCATTTTTATTGCTTATTAAATATTTAGCTACCTCTTTTACCCATACTCCATTTTCCGGATTTTCTATTAATTTTGTTAGATATTCTTCCCAACTTAATTCGCCATATGCATCTTTCCAATATTTGTAATGCTCAATTATGTTATAATAGGCTTTAGCATGATACTCACAAAATATATCTTTCCGGATTCTCTTACAAATCTCACAAGTTTTTTCTTCCATTTTTATTTTTCACCTTTGAAGGGCATTCAAAGTTTATACAAAGATTCCATAAACTTTTATTATTACGTATTTGTACAATTGGCCAGCCACATGTTGTACATGTCTTTCCAGTATTTTGTATGACTCCCTTTTGAGGTAAGGGTGCAACAAAATTGCAACCTTTCTTGTAATTTGTACAGCCAACAAATCTTTTGTTTGTTTTTTTGTTATTAATAACTACCAAAAGTCCTTCTTTACATATTGGGCATATCCCCAAAGTTTTATTTTCTAACGCTGTTATTTGCATTGCATTTTTTAGTTCAAAACCAATTTTTTCTAAATTATCTGATAAATCATTTATTGCTTGCCAAGCGAAGTAAAACGTTCTTTCTAGAACATCTTCTGGTTCCTCCTGTTCTAATTCAATTTTTTCTAAACTTTCTTCCATTTCTCTAGTTAAATCTATTGATATAATTTTTCCAGAATATTTTGAAAGTGTTTCTATCACTTGGAATCCCAATTCTGTTGGTATAATGCTCTCACCAACTATATATCTTCTCTTGTACAGTGTATCTATAATTTCTGCTCTTGTAGCTTTTGTTCCCAGATTTTCTTCTTCCATTTTTTCTAAAAGACTTCCTTTATTAAATCTTGGTGGTCGTTTTTCAAATTTTTCTTCTACATTTATCGTTTTTAATAAAACTTTATCTCCCTCTTTGAAGGGGGGTATCTCTATTTCTTCTGCCTCAAAATATTTTCTATAAAAATTTATCCAACCTAATTGAATGTATTGCCTTCCATTTATTTTCCAGTAATGTTTTCCTTTTACATCAATTAATATTTGATTTCTTTCCATTACTGCGTTTTCGGCAAAGATTGCAAAAAATCTTCTTACGATCAAATCAAAAAGTTTTTTTTGCCTATCATTTAATTTTTCTATCCCTTCTATCTCTCCAGTTGGGTAGATACAAGGATGTGCTGGGTCATCCTTTTCTCCTTCATGTGGTGCCAATTTTTTTGATAGTAAAATTCCAGTTTCCTCTTTATATTCTTTTATATAACTTAATCCTTTAATTATTTTATGATAATTAATGGTTTTAGGTAACTTTTGGCTATTTGTTCTAGGATATGAAATAAGTGCTTGTAAATAAAGTTGTTCTGCGATATTTAATGTTAAGCTAGGTGAAAATCTAAATATTCTATAAGCTTCTTTTTGCAAGTCTCCTGTATTAAATGGTGTTGGTGGTTTTAACTCAACTTTTATTCTTTTAACTTCCTTTACTATCCCTGTTTCTCCTTCATTTTCTTCCTTAATAGCTAATGCCTCTTTTCTCCTCATTATTTTTTCTTTAAAATAAGAAGCGTAAGTTTCTATTCCATTATATGCAACTATTGCTCTTGTTATCCAATAAGGTTTGGTAACAAACGACCTTATTTCTATTTCGCGATCGACAATAAACTTTAAAGTTGGACCTTGTACCCGTCCTGTGCTCAATACACCACCGCCATATGGCACTTGTTGTAAAGAAGATATCAAAATTCTAGACAAATTAATTCCCCATAAATAATCAACAATGTGTCTTGTTATTCCAGCTTTTACTAATCCTCTATCAATTTGTCCTTTTAAGTTTTTGAATGCATATGCGAGTTCCTCCTTTGTTAAAGTAGAAAATTTTGCCCTTAATGTTTTGGAGGAATTAACCTTACATGCATATCTTAGTATATTGAAACCTATCGTACTTCCTTCAACATCATAGTCACATGCATTAACAAATTCGTTTGCATTTTTTGCCAATTCCTCTATAATCTTTATTCTATCTAATACACTACTCTTATTTTTATCAATATAATTTAGTGGTAACCACATTAAGTCAAATACTGGATAGACTTTTCTATCTTTACGGTGATTACCTAATCCATACAAATGTCCAAGAGCTGAACAGATAACATATTTTTTTCCATCGCTATTTGATACATAATAAATTTTTATTCCCTTTTTTTCTATTACTTTAACATTATCTCCTAGTGCTTCCGCTATTCTTTTTGCTGCATCTGCCTTTTCGCAAATTACTAATGTATAATTTTTAATGTCCGTTTCTTCATTCAAATTGATACCCCTTATCTAAATATTTATTTAGGCTTTTACCACATTTATATCGGGTTCAATTGATAGAATTTATATGCAAAATATGTAAATACAAATTTTATTCAGATGAAAATATAAAACCAATATACTACATACTTAAGCTCTATAATTTTCAGTGTCCATCATGTGGTTCAAAGTTTTCTAAGGAACCAAATATTATAATTCTCGAAAATGGAATTTAAAAGTTTATTTTCTAATTTTTAAATTACTTGTGTTGATGGGTATGTCAAAATACAATTTTCCAGAACATTTAAAGTATACAAAAGAACATGAATGGGTGGCACTGAAAGAAGGGATTGCTATAGTTGGTATAACAGATTATGCTGTGAAATCATTACATGATATAGTTTATGTTTCATTACCTGAAGTAAACTCGCGTGTTAATCAATTCCAAGCTGTTGCAACTGTGGAATCAATAAAATCAGTTTCTGAAGTATACTGTCCCTTAAGTGGAATCATAATTGAGGTAAATAAAATTCTTGAAACAAATCCTGAAAAAATTAATGTCTCCCCATATGATGAAGGTTGGTTATTTAAAATAAAACCTACAAATCTAGAATCTGAAATTAAAAATCTCCTTTCTGCAGAAGAATATACAATGTACATTGAATCTTTAAAAAAATAGGGGGATACACTGGCCGTAACCCTTCTTCTGTTTTTGACAGTATTTGACTATGCGACCTACCCGGGCTTCGAGTGAGATCACATCGCCCTATTTGGTCTTGCTCCGCGTGGGACGGCCGTTTCACCCAATACCTATGTATTCTCAATTTTTTTATCATTGACATACACCTAGGATTGGTCCCGTTTCTGTTCCGTTGCCAACGGTTTCCCGTTGCGCCTCTCGGCGCCACGCTCTCACATGGAGGAAGGAGTTTCCACAGAATTTCTTCCGTAACTGTCCACCAGCGTATCCCCAAAACCCTATTGTACATTACTTAGATTTAATCTTTTTTCAAAATTTTTTTCTGCAAGTAGATAATCTCCTTTGCAGTATTCGCATTGTAGTACATTTCTAATAATTCACTGTTAAGTTCAAATGCTTTGATTCCCCAAGAAAATATTCTCAATAATTCAAATGCTTTCTCCTTAAATCCAACAATATATAATGCAAAAGCTAATGCCTCCACTGTACTTAACATTGTTGGTATCCCATAATGTATAGGATTTCCTGCAACAAGATAAGGCAAAGCACGAAAAGCATATAATTTTTTGTATTTTTCAAACTCTTTTTCCCCAATCTTGTTCCAGCTCCCATCCAATGCAATAATTCCCTTTTTTTCGATGATATACCTATCCTCCTTTGATAAGACCTTTTCGGAAAAGGGATTCAATAAAATTGCACCTTTAGCAATGCATCTTCTCCTATCAATAAATTTAACTAAGCCAAATCTTCTCAATTTTCTTGCAGTACACTTTTTAGGATCGCATTCCTTAAGATTGATTACATATATTCTCATTTCTATTGTAATGTTCGTTATTGCCATTTATAAGAACTTTTATATCAATTAAAAGAGAGAAAAGTTTAATATTATCCATTTCTTTATTAAGATGGATAAGATATGCCATTGGCATTTGTTTTAATAAATGCGGATTTGGGTACAGAAGAAGAATTAGTTAAGGAATTAAAGAAGATCGAAGAAGTTAAAGAAGTATATGTCGTATACGGTGTATATGATATAATCGCAAAAATACAAGCAGACAGCATGGATAAAGTGAAAGATACAATAACGTGGAAAATAAGACGATTAGATAAAGTTCGTTCTACATTAACAATGATTGTAGTCGAAGAATAGTGTACAAATAACTGTCAACTGGTATTTACCGTTACTCAACAGTATAGGTTCCCAAAAAATTTTTTATTATTTTATAACATGAAGTTATGGGTTCATCCACTTATGCCATATAATAAAATCTTACATTTAAGTTTAGATGACATAGATACACAAGATTATGGTTGCACAACATACACTTTATCACTTATAGTTAAAGAATTAATCTCAATTGGCGTCCCCTTCGTAGACTATCCCCATCTAGTTCGTTTAAATCCAAATATTCCTTGGAAAACAAGAGGGAATGGTGCTGTTTCAATTATAGTTAAGTATGAAAATAAGGATAAAATATTTAACATAGCGAATCAAATTGTTTATGAAAGTTACGCAAAGGCTACTAAGAAATCAACACCAGCTTTAATCTTATGCGAAAAAGAAAATATTACAGATGACATGATACATTTTTCAGAAGAAGCTTTGTATAAAGTTTTAAGCATAAAACAAGCTAAGTCTCTGATTAAAAAGCATGATCTCTTATATACAACTTATGGTGGTGAATTGGGTCTTATAGGGGCGTTAGCAGCATTGGCAAATCCTTTAATAGAACATACATATGAACTGATATGTTATCGCCTGCCAAAAAACTTTGGCTTTCCAAGAAAGGTCGATAAAGAATCTGTAATTAAAATGTCAGAGAAAACTTTTCCATATACATTTAATAATTATGATCCTTTAAGCAAACGTATATTGATAACCCCACATAGTAATGACCCTATTTTATTTGGCATCAGAGGTTTATCTCCAAATAAATTAATTGAAGCCTTTAATATGATAAAAATAGAAGAAGAAATTTCACATTTCCTAATTTTTAAAACAAACCAAGGAACTAATTCTCATCTAAACTTTTATTTTAAGATAAGTGAAATAAAACCTTACTATTCAGTAAAAATCAGGGGTTATGTGAAAACTAATCCTATTGTAGCTAGAGGTGGTCATGTTTTTTTCATATTGGATGATGGTTCCGCAGAAATAAACTGTGCAGCATATGAACCAACAAAAACATTTAGAAACATTATAAATAAGCTATTAATCGGTGATTACATTGAAGTAGGAGGCGGTGTTAGGCCTCCTAATAAAAAACATCCTTTAATGGTACTTAATATTGAATACGTAAATATTTTAAAACTTGCTGAAGAATATGTTTACGAAAACCCAATCTGTCCTAAATGCAAAAATAGAACTAAATCCTTAGGACGAAATAAAGGTTTTAAATGCGAAAAATGTAAATCAAGATTTCCAAATTTTTCAAAAGAAAAAAGAATAAAACCAAGAACCATTACTCCTGGAATATATATTCCACCCCCATCAGCACATCGTCATTTAACCAAACCATTACAATACTATGGCCTTGATCTTAAGATCAACGCGCCATTTGATGAATCAATATTCTATAAACAATTTACTTGAAAATAAAACAAAAAATTTAAATTCTTCTATTTTCTGCCAAAACTATAGCGAGGTGGGGAAGCTAGGTTATCCCGGCGGGCTCATAACCCGCAGACCGGTGGTTCAAATCCACCCCTCGCTATAAGGTGAAAAGCAAATGGAAATAGAACGAGTTTATACTGGTATCCCTGGGTTTGATGAACTAGTGAATGGTGGTATACCTAAAAGAAATATAGTGCTAATTGCTGGTGGCCCAGGAACTGGAAAAAGTATCTTTGCAATGCAATATGTTTATAACGGTCTTATTAGAGGCGAGTCCGGTATCTATGTTGCATTAGAAGAACATCCTGTACAAGTTAGAATAAATATGTCACAACTTGGATGGGACCCCAAAAAATTTGAAGAACAAGGTAAATTTGCAATCATAGACGCTTTTACAGGAGGGATAGGTGAAGCTGCTAAAAGAGAAAAGTATGTGGTTAAATCAGTTGACGATGTACAAACTTTAATAGATGTATTACGAATGGCCATAAAAGACCTGAATGCAAACAGAGTTGTGGTTGACTCTGTGACAACTCTATACATAACAAAACCTGTTATAGCAAGAACTGTTGTTCTGCAATTAAAGAAACTTTTATCTGGTGTTGGATGCACATCTTTACTTGTATCACAAGTAAGTATTACTGAAAGAGGTTTTGGTGGACCAGGTGTAGAACATGCAGTTGATGGTATAATTAGATTAGATTTAGATGAACTTGATGGTAAATTGTATAGGAGTATAATTGTTTGGAAAATGAGGGGTACCGCTCATTCACTGTACCGTCATCCTTTTGAAATAACAAGTAAAGGTATTCAAATTTATCCAAAGCAGACACTAAAAGTTTATAGGCAACAAGCTTACACATCAGAAATAAGAGGTGAAGTTAATGAGTGAAATTGAAATATCATTAAACCCTATTGGTAGAGATGAAATTCATAAACTTGAATATTGTTTATTAATAGGCGCCTTATCAAGACAGGACTTATTAGAAGAAGCATTAAAAAATCCTGAAGAAAGATTAACTTGGATTGATTCACTTGCTGTTGCAGCTGCAGCTTTTGCTAGACAGAAAGCTAATTTAACAATTTCAAAGATCGCTGAAGAATTAGGTCGAACCGAAGCTACTATAAGAAATCACTTAACAGGCAAAACTAAGGCAGGCCAACTAATTAAAGAAACATATGAAAAATTTGTTAGGGAGGGTGTAAAATTAGAATTATTGTACAACAGAAGGTATGAAGAGGAAAAAAGAAAAAGAGAAGAAATGGAGAAGGAAGTCTCAACTTTAAAGGAAAAACTGTATATCTTAAAAGAAGAATTAATTAAAATAAAGGAAAATTTAGAAAAGCTATCTAAAGATATACCACAGTAATCATTATCAAATTATTTCGTTTATTATTTCATTCATACTTCTTTGCATCAAATTTTCAATTTCCATTTTTATCATCAATATTCTTTGATTCGCCATATTATCTTTACCCAACTGCTGTTCAAGTTTATTGAGTGTTATCTCAAGAGGACCTATATTGTTATCTTCGACATACTTGTCTGCTAGACATACTATTTTTTCTTCTAAAGTTGATGGCAAATAGTCCTTCTCAGGCAACCCTAATTTAATGCTTTCTTCCCTACTAATTCCTCCACCAACATGCTTTTCTACAATTTGGCATATCGTTTCTTCATATCCTTTTTTACGTAAGATTTCTCCACCTAAATATCCATGTCTTACAGAATGTTCCAGTGTTCTTCCCACATCATGAAGTATAGCTCCCTTTAGAACTGCCTTTTCATCTACTTTATAGCCCTTCTTTTTTAGGTACTCTACAATTTTATGTGCAATCTTCGTAACTAATATGCTATGTTTTATCAAATATTCGTTACATCCAAACTCCATTAATTCCTTTATCATATCATTACTAATTATTGTTTCTTCTCCAACTCCTCTTCTATTTGATTTATTTTCCATCTTAATGCCTCTTTAAATTCCTCGTCTTTTATAAGATTTAAAGTCTTTCCACATACTGGGCATTTAAATAAATTCTCCATGGCCTCAATAAAGGTCATTTTCTGGCACGTAGCTGTTCCACAATGATAAAACTCATTATTCTCTTCATACTCAAGTCTTTGCTTTAGTTTTTCTAGTATTTTTCTTTTTTGACTTTCTATAAAACTTTCTGTTTGATCCCTGCGTGCTTGCCATCTGTAAACAAACCATCCTTTTTTAGGGTCTCTAACTCTAACTCCAGAAATTAATGAATGCCCAAAAAGGTCATATAAAACTCGTCTAACAATGTTTATTTTTAATCCTGTAGCACTAGCTATTTCCTCATCAGTTGCATTCTCATTATTTAATAATGCTCTTGCTACTCTAATGTACTCTTCTCCACCAAGCAAACTAGCTGCTTTTACAAATGAATCCTCATATTCTACTTTCAATTACCCTCTTCCCCCTTTCCATTGGCACTATTTTTAACTTTGCATTACTAAATTTTAAACTTAACTCTTTTCCTTCATAGAATCTGTCTAAGAAAAGCGCGAGTGCAGCAACTTCTGAATGTGGTTGCGTAGTTATTGATATATTATAATCACTTAAATAGTAAAGTTCTTTAGGAACCTTTTCGGCTCCTACCACGACTAATTTTTTTTCTTTCCTTAATCTTATTTCGTTTATCCTGTCTTCTACTGGGATGCCATACATTGTTAAATGAATTATTATACCTTCTTTCTTTTTCCAATCTAAGATAAATTTTTTCCAATTATTCTCAATTATTTCGCATATAAAGGGTCCTCCCCAAACTTTTGTTACTTCATCAATCTTAGACTTTATTTCTTTTTCCGCATTAACAATATATATGCCTCTTGCACCAAATGCACGAGCAACCAGTCCAACATGCGTTGTGATTCTTTTATCCCTGTCTATTCGATGTCCGATCCTTAGCACAAAAATTTCTTCTTGCATATTCAAGCTGGTTTTCAAAGCGTCTTAAAATTGTTTTTCCTCCTTTAACTTTTAACTTTAATTGATCTTCCAGTTTTTCAACTTTAACTTCGCAAACCTTCTTCAGGGAATCAATTTCATTTGAAATTTTGGGCAATATCTTAAAATCTAAGAAATATGTCTTTTCTTCTTCCATAAGTTTTTTTCTTATTTTTTCTAATAGTATATTCACTCCATTTCCTGTTTTTGCAGAAACAAAATAATACTCTATTTCTTTATTATCAAATACTTTTTT
>JARVJS010000024.1 GCA_029776125.1 Nitrososphaeria archaeon | reverse complement strand
TCAGGGACGCATGAAGAAGAAAATCCTGGGCGCAGAAGAGGCACTCCAAGGCGGTGTGCGACGCGTGATCATCGCCGATGGACGGATCGCACAGCCGATCTCCCAGGCGAAGGGAATAGCAGGATTTAGAAATAGAATCGCTCACGCATACTTTGAAATTAGCCCCAGCATAGTATGGTATATAATCAAGAATGATCTTCCAGCATTAAAGACGCGGATAAAAAAGATTCTAGAAGAGTAAAAAATTATAGTACATTTTTAGTACCTGTCCTCTAACCTAATCTTATCTATCATTTCAAGAGCCTTCTCTAAACTTATTTTTCCAGCATCAACACCAGCAAGGTCCTCCACCTTCTGAACAACCTTAAAAATTATACCTTGAGAAGAATCTTCAACAATCATCTTTGTACCCTCAACTATACCATATTTTCTTCTCAATTCAACAGGCACCGTCACCTGACCCTTTCGAGTCACCTTCACCTCCATAATCCAACACAATCCTTAAGTAGTACATAATATAATAGTAGTACTTAAACTTTCTTGCATTAAAAATAAAATTGTTTACTAGAAACGTATACTGTAAAACTTTGAAAGAACATACCAGAATAATGGGTTTGCCACCTACATTTAAGAACATAAGGTTTATTTAATAACATGCTTTAAATCTCTATATTAGAAAAATTTCCTAAATGAAGTTTTCTCACATAGAATAAAAGATTTTTCTGATAAATGAAATTTTAGATTAAACTTATTAGCTCGATCTTTAATTCAAATTGTAATAACATATAACACAGCCACCTCATTATCCTAAAAGTTCATGAAAGAGTAGACCTTATCTTGACATCATCGATATAATAGAAAAAGCTTAAATAAAGATTGTACACTAATATTCTATTATGAGGGTTGAAGTCGACAAGTATATTGTAATCGATACCGAAATCTGTCATGGGAAACCTACTTTTAAGGGAACAAGGATAATGGTTTGGCAGGTTTTAGAGATGCTTAAAATAGGATACAGTTTCGAAGACATAGTTAAGGAATTTCCATCACTAACTGTAGATCATGTGAAGGCAACCCTAGATTTTGCAGCGAAAAAGGCTGCCGGTGAAAGACTTGTCACGGCCTAAAATTCTTGCTGATGAGAACATAGAATTAAGTATAATAAAATTTCTTGAGTAAAAGGGATTTGATGTCAGGTATGCGTCTAAGGGGTTAAGAAACTCTGAACTATTATGCATTGCTGAAAGGGAGGAGAGAATTCTTCTAACACATGACCACGATTTTCTTGAAATAGAATCATATAATCCTGTTACTGGCACCTTAGTGTTACCGGTTTATAAGATAACCGAAATGGAGGAAATATTGTTGAAATTCTTTAAAAAGTTCAAATTTGATGAAATTAGAGGTAAAGCATTTCTATTAACAAAAGACAAGTTTTTAGTTTTCGGCAAATTTTCTTCGTTTACAACATACAGTATCCTATAGTCTCCAACTCTCATACTTCTCAGACCGGACAGTTGACCTGTTAGGAGCTTGTGAGCATACGGGTTAAACTTCAATTCCAGTATATTTTCTCTTATTCTTTTCATAATTTCTGGATTAAGCTTCTTGAACAATCTTTCAAAATGTTTTGTTACTTCGATATCGTATTCTTTCTCCACTAAAGCTTAACCCTCTTTCTTCAATTCTTGCTCGAAATCGTTCCAGCTTCTAGTTTTACCCTTCCTCAAATCCATTAACCCTCTCCGTATCCCCTTAAGCTCCTTTGGGTTAGCGAGTATTTCAATTGTTTCAGCAAGAGACTCTATAAGCACCTTAAGATCCTTAACCTCCCTATATATTGTATCCAGAGTTATTTCGCTCATCCAAGAAAACAATGGGCTAGAAGAATATAATTCTTCCTACCTCCTTACCTGATAGTTTTGGCAACTTCGACATCCAAAGCCCCAACCAAATCTATATTCTCAATTTCTCCAACGAGTTCAGGCATTTCCTCCAAGTAGAGTCCAACAGCTTCCTTCAAATTTTCGATAGCCTCTTCAATAGTTTTACCTTGAGTGGTAACGTTAGTAAAGACTTCCTTAATCACATAAGTGTCTTCCTCCTTCCAGAGAACTGCATAGAGCTTCATAAGGTATTTTAAAAATTGTATGATATTTAAGCTTTATAAAATTTTCTTAAGGTTGTAGCTTATAAGCCCGATTTCACCATTATTTCATCAAAATGTTCATCTAATTCTTTGATCAACAAAAATATTGTACCATTACCTATAAGAGAGGATATGACAATGTTTGCGTCAATAACCAACTGCAACTAACACACTCCATGCTTTTCAGCTATACCATGCCTAATTTTTTCACCCAACCTTAAGGCATCTTCTTGAGTAAGCTTAGACTTATAAGGGAGAGCAATAGCCTTGTCTTCGACTCTTCAACAAGCTCCTCTAGAGCCCTCTTAAATTCTTCTACAAACTCCTTCGGAACCTCTACCCTAATAGTAAGCTTTTCCATAGCCAAAATCAAGATTAGCCCTATAAACATCAAAATCATGATTTCCAGGAATAGCGATAATCTTAAAATTATTACCAGAAAACATTCTCCTAAGCCTAGGCCTAAGAACCTCAGCATCTTCAGGGCTATCGAATATGTCACCGGACAAAGTTAGGACGTCAACAGACAAGTCTTTAGCAAGACTCAGAATCTCAGCTAAAGCGTCAATGGTTTCAGGCTTACGTTGGGAAAGATGAAGGTCAGAAGAATGAAGAATACGCAAGAGAACCTAAACCAAAAAAATATAAAATAAAGTCAATTTAATCTTTATAATATAAAAAAGATTAGAGAAAAGTATTTAAACTCTTTAAAAAATTAATTTCTATTTCTAGTCACATCAACTTTCAATAACTTTTTCTTTTAATTCTAGAAACAAGTTGTTGCATAGTCCTCTTCTTTGTTGCCAATTTTATCGTATTTAATGTTGTTGCCCTAAAATTAGAATCTTTCACAAATCTTTTTGCAAGAATCTTCACAGTTTGATTAAAATTAAATTTTATGGGAGCTTCAACATACCCTTCATCTATAAGCCTATTAAGTTCAAGACACACTTTTATTGCATCATCAACATTAACTTTTCTTGCTAAAGCTACAGCCTTATCGTTTAACCAACACTTTACAACATAATAGTCCGTTAAAAGGTACATGTGCTCCTTATATATTGCATGAGTTACAGTAGCTACAACCTCAGCATCTAATGTCAAAGCCTTAGCTTCCACACCATCCACTACAATTGTTTCAACATTATCAAGCAAACGTTCACCGTCCAAGTATACAGTCCACGCAAATGAAGGATGAGTGTAAAGGTCAACTATGAAAAGAGGAAAGTTATTTTATTTATTTGCACAAATTTAAGTGAATAACAATTAACTTATGTACTTCCTCTATCGTTTTATTTGTTGTATCTACATAAAGGAAGTTGTCTGAAAGATTTTTTGAGAGATTAAAAAGTAGGGTACGTTGCATCTTAAGATAATCTGATACTTCAATTGGGCTTTTTCTTCGACGCCATCTGTCTACAAGACAGAAGTCATCTGCATCTAAGAAAATTGTAGATACAGGGTTACATACATGCAATAACCTAAGCATATAGTTTACTACAAAGAGGATATTTTTAATTGGGAAATTTATATCCCTACTTAGATATACGTAATCCGCAATGCTTGCAGGGATATATTCCTCAACTAATACTACGCGCCCCATTTTTAATGGAAGAAATACTGAGAACAAGAAACGTATTGATACACTAAGCATATCTAATATCAGCCAAAACCTAAATAATTTCTTGAAAATAAACGATTTATCTTCTATTAGAGCCCTTATAGGGTATACATCCCTCCTCTTTGCAACCAGCATTCTTGCCAGTAAACTCTCTAATAAGTAGGCCAGTATATGCCCAGTTTTAATGAAAGTTACTTTAACCTTTAATCCATTAGATTTCAAGGCGGAGGAAAGGAGTTTCATTTGTGTGGATTTGCCAGCACCTACGGTACCCACAAATATGATTACTTTCGGGCTGAAAGTTAAAATAAAATGGATTCTTCTGTTTTTATGTTGCATGCACATTCGCGTCAACATCGACCTTTCTGTAAATGAGTAAGAATATTTGCCATTAATCTCCCATAAATGACAAAAAATCTTTTTAGGTTCAGTAGTCATAAATACAACTTTTCACGCATTCCCTTCAAGAAGATAAAGTGTATTGCCGGTGCTGACCAAAAGCCTTCTTTACTTAACCTTAAGGATAAAGCCTTTATAAATCTTTGAAACTTACGAATTTATGGTAATCTTTAGGCTATTGAGGACGTCTATATAGCTCTTATCATAGATTATGCTCTTGGCTAGAACAAGACTAAAAAGGCTGTTACTTGATACGTTCGTTCGACATATTTAGGCTTTTAACATAATGAAATATTAAAGCCCAGTAGCTTTTGTATAAGTTCCGTATTACCCTATTCCTCTATCCAAAAGCTTCTATGTTATTTTTATAGATGGTGAGCATATCGCCAATTATTTATTCATTTTGCGTGTATGAGTTTTTCGTTTCCTCAGAAGATATAGAACTGAATCTAAAAATTCTTTATACACGTAATTTACAGTAATTGATAATGCTACTTTTTGCCCCATCTTAGATAATTTTTCACACAAATAGGGATTTTTATAACATAAGGTTATAACTTTTTTAAGATCTTCAATATTGCCTGGACGAACTATAATTAACCCCTCTATTATATCCGGTATCGAGCCTACTATGGTGCTTACTATTACTGGTTTACCGACCTTTAAGGCTTCAAGAGGCGGAATCGGCCATTCTTCGGGGATGTCTGTTTTGATTGGTGTGTATATGAATAAATCCGCGGTTTGGTATAAACATTGTTTTTCATTTTCAGGGATAGGCCCTAAAAAAACGACTTTATCACTTAAATGTAATTCTTCCACTATTTTCTCAAGGTTAGGTCTAAATGGCCCTCCACCAGCGATTATCAGAATTGAGTCAGAATTGGTCTCCTTTATGAAGTTATGAAAAGCTTTTATTATTAAATCGACGCCTCTCTTAGGTATTAATCGCCCAAGATACAATAATGTATAAGGTCTTTTAAGTTTAGCATATTTATAATAGTTTTTACATGGCATTAACTCTGCTTCTAACCAATAGTAGTGAACAATAAAAGGCTTAAACCCGAGTTTAAGCCACCACTTATATGATCTAACTCCGGGCACAAAAATTCCATCAACATTTCTTAATAGATGAACATAAATCGGAAAAAACAGTTTAGATTTGAATGTCTGGGGCCAATACCAGTGTGTTTCCTTTACAATAAGCAATTTCTTTGTTAATTTGCTAATTATAACTGAAAAAAAAAGCTCTATTATAGCTGGATAGCCTTGAACAACAATAATTTCGCATTGCTTAAGTTTTTTAATCCATTTTAACATGTATAAAGTGCAAGTAAAGTAAAGTTTAGAGGGTTCCATGTCGGAATGTAAGAATCTGTCAAACGAGCAGATTTCTATATCGAATATTCTACTTAGCATCTTTATAAGAGGGTCTTTCCATCCGCTAAGTTTCTTTATATAAGCAGACGTAATTTTACGCGTTACTATTGATGAAATAAAACATAGCTTACTCTTCATTTATATCATTAGATTTTATCTATAGAACTATCACTTCTATAACGATTGTTAAAAAGTAACGGATAAAACTTTTTTAACTAGGAACTTAGATTCATTGGAAGTATTAACTAAATTCATATATTATTTTTAGGTAATATTTATTAAAGCTATTATTCTTTAGAACGGAAATCAGCATGGATCTACAAATTGGTCTTCATCTTCAATATTATAAATTTAAATTAAAACTTTAATTATTTTGAGCTACCATTACAATATTAAAAATTTCTCTATAAACCCTAATTTTTATCCTTAAATTCGTAATTAATGAAAACATCCTTTTCTACTAAAATGCTTATGATGCGATCATGCAATTCCCGTTTATATGCTTCTCAGAATAATCATTTAGATTTATAGACACTCTAATGTTTAGCCGAAAAGTATTTTGGGTTAAACATCTAAATCTAATTTTTTCTTCATTTTAATTAAGAGAATCTTGGCGAGTAAACTCTCTTCTCCATAATAAACTTTATCTAGCGTGCTATGAATAAATACCCGCATTATTTGCACAAATATTTTAAAACCAAAGCTAACAGAAAGTTCAGTTATCAAAGAGAAATTCGCATAAACAAGCCTACGTATTTTTCACTGTGCTTCGCAAGATATTGCAGTGCATAGCCGGTACCATAGCTCAAATTTATAATACACAAGAAGATCCACTATAATATTCTCGTCTCTTTTTGTTTAGGAAGTTTTTTATTAATAATTTATTAATTCATTGATTATTTTAATCAATTTTTTTTCAACAACATCAACATTATAGTTCATAGCTATTATTTTACGGAGTTGAACACCTATTTGTAAATATTTATCTAGATTTTTGATACATTGCCTAGTAAGGTAGATAAAGTCGGTCTCATTATTAGCTAAAAATGCGTTAGATTCATTTAATTCGGGTATTCCCTCTTTAATAAATCTGGAGACTATAACTGGTTTACCAGCACCCATGGCATCAAGAACTTTAACGATTATTCCCACAGTCTTCCATAAAGGACATATAAACAAATCGGCTGCATGTAAAACCTCATATATGTTTGGAACAAAGCCAAGCCAGTTTACTTTTTTATGAAGCATGCTAACGATATCTTTATTAGCTGGCACCCTTCCAGCTATGTAAATCTCCACATCTTTCACATCCTCAAGTGCCGGGGCTAATTTGTCATTAATGAATAAAAGAGCTTCAAGATTAGGTTGATAACCAAATGTACCGAAAAATAGCAATATTTTCTTGCCTTTAAAAAGTTCCATGTATTTCAATGAACCATTTCTTGCTTTATCTATTTCTTCCAAATCAACGCAGCTTGGGATTACACGTATCCGTTTAGACGTGATACCTTGATATATGTAATGCTTCTTGTCATGTTCAGATACAACTAAAAGAAGTGTACTCCTTTTGGCTAGCATTATATCTAAAGGAATTGCATAAAGTCTATAATATAAAGGAGAATTAAGTCTTACACATAAAAGGTACTTATTTCCGTGTGAGTCATAAATGATGGGCTTCCTAAGAATTTTGGAGATTATTAACCCAACCAACGCATAGTCAGGTTCCTCGCAAAAAATTAAATCGGGACGACTTTTAATTCCCAATTTAACGCCCATTAAAATCAAACGGGTTAATGCTAATTTATTTATAATCCATGTGATCTTTCCGTGAATGTAAAGGATCCTTCGATGTTCGATTCCTACTATGTCATAGTGTTTTGATAATATTTTAATTATCATAGGGATTCTCTCACTAGTTTTTGCTCGTGTTAACGGAATAAAAAGTATTTTTAAATGCCTCTTTGAATGGGTACGCATTTGCGATCTTATGCTCTAACTTTTGATGATGCTTAAACTCTTTTTTAGTATTGTAGTAGATTCTTTGATTTCTGCGACAAGATTGATAAATGTATTATTAAGTGCAATATCATGGAAAGCCCTCTGATTTTTATGTATAATCTTTTCAGTACTTGAACATCATATTTTGCTATGTCCACTATAGTGAAAAAATATATCTATTGAACAGCATTCTCTGATGATTTTAAGGGAAAGTTAGGAGCTTTTTCTTATAAACGATTTCCAACTTGCATGCCATCTTAAATCTTTAGGAAAAACACAGCCTAATTCTGTCTCCTGAGTAAAACAACATGTTTCGTCAATTTTTCACTTTCTACAGTTTGATAAACACTTCTGGACAAATCTATGCTGTATAAAATTCCTGTACCTTTTTCCCAAATAGCTTTTAGTATGAATGCCGACTTTAAACCCGAATCTGTACCCGTTTCCAGGTTAATCTCCGGCCATAAAGGCTTACAAGCCACATGAAGAGCTATTGGATAATTTCCAAAGCTATATTCCTTAAGCAAGCATCTTTTCAACGTAAGTAGGATTAATTTCTTCCAGATTGAAATAGCGAAATTTTTCAGATAATATCTTAAGGGTTTAGTTTACATGGAATTTAATAGTATCCTCAAATAAAGCTTTCCTTAACATAAAATATCTATACAAGTATGGTGCTTATATCCAAATAAAAGCTTCCGAATTTTATCTATGAGCATTTATCTTCATCTTTATGATGAAATTATTTTGTAGTTTGGTCTTTTATTTACTCCTCTTTAATTAATTTTAATGTTGTTTAACACTATTTACTAAGCTTATAGACACTGCCTAAATATATAATATTAAGTAAAGAGGCATTAGATACTTCGTGGTCGCTAAAAATAATAAAACCATCTAAATATTTGCCTCTGTTTAAAACATCCTCAAAATTTATATCCATATAGTAAGGGGTTCCCTTCATCCCAGTACGTAGTATCTCAACCTGCAGAGAGTTGTTTAAATAAAGGATACTGTTTTTCAAATATAGGATAGATGAAGTTTCTCCTACAAATTTAACCTTATTCCATGAAAAATATCCTACTAGGAAATTTGCCATCATATTTAACGCCGTTGTCTGATCATTATTAAGTAGCAAGCTGTTATCTGTTGTTTTAGATATGAATGGATCGGTTAAACCGCCAATTGGAGCCAAAAATAATAAAATTAGAAGTAATCCTAAAGAAAATTTAAGTAACGGTTTGCGATAACTTTTGATAACAGAGAATGATTCGATTATTCTTTGAAGAACTAAGGTTGAAGTGGCTCCAAGGAAGAATAAGCAGGTAAATAGTGTATACCTTGCCCAACCAGCAGCAATTGTTGTTTCTGGTTTAATTATGAAAAAGAAAGCTGATACAAGCAGTAAAATACATGCTAGCGTTATTCCGCCTGCCACAATATCGTCTTTATTAAGTTTTTTGCGCTTAACCATCACGTGAAGAAAAAGAAGAAGAACCCAAGCACAAGGCACTCCTATCACAAGAGCTGTACCTATGGCATTTATAGCGGCCAGCGGACGTGAAAACCCTCCGCTAAGGCTTACTTCGTATTCTTTAAGAACAACTGTTAAGTAAGAAAGAAAACTGAATTTAGTACCATAGAGAGAATTCACCGCATATGATTGCAGTAAATATGTAAGCCAGAATACTAATGGAAGAATGCCATAAGTTGGAAGTTTTAAAGCTCTTTTATTTTGTCGATGACATAATCTTGAGTTTAAAATATTTAGGAGAGCAATTGCAGTGGATATTAAAAGAAATATTGGAATTGAGAAAAAATGTATTAGACCAAATCCGATTAAAAATATGATAAATGGAATTTTCAGTTGTCTAATCCTCATAAGTATTAACATCCGAATTACTAAGACCTGAAGTGTATTTGGTACAAATATATCAAAGTAACCATATACATATACGTTCCCTATTAATAACATTACAGCAATTAATACAGTAAATCTGTTTATGTTTTTTCCAACAATTTTTGGGGATGAAAAAAATGATAATGTCAACAAGAAAACAAAAAATATGTGTAATAACACGTATGCTTTAAGAGGATGCAAAAATGTTATTAAACCTATAGTACTAATGATAAGTGAAAATATTGGGAAGGGTTGATAATAGTCGTTAACAGCCCAGTCAGGTATAGAACCGTTAGTTATTATCGATCCTGAATGCAAAATGTGTTCATATGGGTCTGGGCTTACGCTTTTTCGCCCCTGCTTAGGGTGAAGAAACCACTCCAGACAGTTTGGAGGTGGCAACTCAATGTCCCAAAAGCGAC
>JARVJS010000077.1 GCA_029776125.1 Nitrososphaeria archaeon | reverse complement strand
AAAGGATATGCAAGGGTTTGCCTCTGAATAGGTGTGTTGAAGGCGACTTCGTTAAGGGGGGAGAACCTGCTTTCCCCCTTATAGGCTATAAGTCAAAATTTCCTAGTGGGGAGTCGGGCAAAATTGTTAAAAATGTTATAGAAGGGGAAAATTTGGCACTTGAAATGTTTAAGAACAAGAGTTTAGGTTTGAAGGTTAAAGGTTCTCTTAGAAAGTTGAGATTAAACTATAAAGATTTTAGATACGCTATTAATGATAGCTCTGTACGCTTTTGTTTTTGGCTTGAAAAAGGCTGCTATGCTACCACTTTACTTAGAGAATTTTGTAAAAACGAATTTTATAAATAAAGGACTTTTTATGATAGTTTTAATTTTCTTTTTCAATAAGTTTAAATATAGTTGTTTAAAAGTTGACAGAGGGTATGTTTGTTAAAATTTTTAGGGGCTGTGATTTTTGTTGGATAATGTGCAATCAACTAATGTAGCTGAGGGGGTTAAGCCAAAACAGTTTATTCTTCAATTCATTCGTGTTCTCTACTCGCCTTATAAGGTTTTTAGGGAAGTGGCTATTGAACCACGCTATATTTCAATAGTCTTTGTACTATTGCTTTTTATTTTATCTAACACTTTTTTCGGATACATGGTTCTTTCTAAAAGTTATGTTGAAGAAACATTTCCTAAAGTTGACTTTTTAGCTGGACAATTTGATGTTTGGACTGACAATTCAACCTTCTGGTATTCTACACCAAATGTGAATATCACATTAGATTATAGTGATTACGTTAATGGAAGCTACTATGGTGACAGAAGCATAGAATTTTCTGCACGTGACAGTTCAAATATTTTTGTTAGGCTGTTGGATGTTGGTCCGGTAAATTGTAGTGGGAATTTAGGTTTCAAAGCACTGTCTTTTAGAATAAAGTTTGTTAATCCTCAAGCTTTGCCTTCTAAAGCATCACTACTCCTATACTCAGGTGATACGTCAAGATACTTTTTATATAATCTGACGGAAAGTATTTTGGCTTCGAAGGTTGGTGTATGGAATAACTTTACAATATCTTTAGCGGACTCTTCATGGGAGGATCATGGTGGTGACTGGAGCAAAATTTCCGGTCTAGCCCTGAACTTTGTTTGGCCCAAAAATTTTGATATTAGAATCCTTTTGGATGGCTTATATTTTCGAGGTCTATATGAAAATCAGATAAGTAAGGATCCTTCAGGATACGCTTCTATAATCTCTATCTTCGGTATATTCCAGTTCTTAATACAATTGTTCATAATTTCTGGAATAATATTTATCTTTTTGAATGCATTTGGAGGACGAATCACATGGAAGCCTCTTCTAATATGTGTGGGGCTGGCGCTTATAACCCTCTTCATCCAAAACATAGTCAATTCTATAATCTTATCTCAAACTCTAGATAAACTATATTATTCACTAGAATATTTGGGTGGAAGTGCTACGGAAAAGGCTGTTGCAACAGCAAAATTAAATGAGCAAGCGTCACTTTTTTCAATGATTGCGAACTATGTTCAGATGCTAATTTTCGCTTGGCTCACATTACTTTGTACAATGGCAAATCGTGTCCTTTCAGGACTTTCTTGGGCTAAAAGTGCATTTCCAAGTGTTATAGCTTTACTCATAGCGTATATGATTAGGCTGTTTATAGGACTTTAGTCCTGAAATAGCTTTTTAAAAAATTTTTGGAGGTTAATAGTGAAGATCCAGAATATTATTCTACTGCTCCTTCTCCTCTACTAATTTTTTTAACTCATCAATTCTCTTTGAAATTTCCTCTATTTCCCTTTCTAGGTCCTTTTTCAGGTACTGTAGGTATTTTATTTCGTCTTCAACATCTTCTCTATAATATAATGAATAGGGTCTTGCCCATGGTGGTGGCCACGGATGTCTTGGGCACCATCCTCTACTCCAATATCTCCACATCGTCCTCACCCATTTTAGGAGGTATCACATAATCGATATTTAAATTTTGTGATATATCACAAAAAGATTTGGTGTGAGTACAAAATTTAATGATGACACGCTCTACTACAGCCTTCAGTAAGTTCTTTAAGTTCTCCTCTACTGTACGATATTATAGCATCTCTTACTATGTCACTTTCTGCCTTAAACACTGCTATTCCATGGCTTTGAAATGTGCTTAAGCCTCTTGGTCCCATACCATACACGATTATTGCGTCAGGCTTTAGCTCAAGTATATTCTCATGTGTATGAACTTGTCCTCCAAAATGTTCTCCAACATTAGATATTATTTTAAAGCTTACGACTTCACCCTTATCATTTAATTCAACAAATGCAAAATATGGTGCTCTACCAAAATGTTCTGCTATCTTAGAATCTAGGCCTCTGTCTTCTACTAGGGGAACAATAATTTTAGCCATCTTATTCGCCTACCTCTTGAGTTTCGTTAAAATTTTCTGAAGTTTCCAAAAATTTTTCAATTTTGTCAACGATTTCCATAAAGGCCTTGGCTGCTGGCGAATCTTTATGCTCTAAAATAAATGGTTTACCTTTGTCTGAATCCTCACATATTCTCTGATCTATTGGTATGCTCCCTAGGAAAGGTATGCTTAATTCTTCAGCAATCCTCTTCCCACCCCCTGTCTGGAAAATATCAATTTTTGTACCACAATTTGGGCATATAAAGCCACTCATGTTTTCCACAATTCCTATGATAGGCAGGTTAAGTCTCCTAGCGAAGTTCACAGACTTCTTAACAACACTCTGAGATACTTGAGATGGTATTGTTAGCACCACTACACCATCTAAGTCTGGTAAAAGTTGTGCTATACTTAAGGGTTCATCTCCAGTCCCTGGAGGTAAATCGATGAGCAGAAAATCTAGTTCCCCCCAAGCAATTTCTGAAAGAAAATCTCTTATGGCGTTCATTTTTAGTGGCCCACGCCATATTACTGGAGTGTTCTCGTCTGGTAATATGAATTCTGTAGAAACCACCCTTATTCCTAAGGGTCCTATAAGTGGAAGTATTCCATCAGAATCTGATGCAATCATCTGTCCCCTAATTCCAAGCATTTTTGGAACACTTGGTCCATGAAAGTCTGAATCAAGTATACCCACTCTATCTGTGTGCCCTTTTGCTGCAAAAGCTATTGCAAGGTTTACTGTGAAGGTACTTTTTCCAACACCCCCTTTACCACTTATGACTGCAATCTTATGCTTAACCTTATCCATCCTTTTCCTAACACGTTCTTGCACTTCTTGGAAACGTTTTATCATCTCCAAATCCGTCATAAGATTTTCACCATATCATGATACCAAAATATCCTGTTATAAACTTGAGTGCAACATAGAGGAAGTAGACTCCAAATATAAGCTTCAAAATGTTGGGCTTAAACCTTTTAATTATTGCAGCACCAAACTGTGCTCCCACAACAGTTCCTGAAGCAAGTAGGAGTCCAGCTCCTAAAACAACATATCCTTGAACCACCTTTATTCCACCGCCAACAATAGCTAAAGGGATCATTGAAGCCAAAGATGTTCCCATTGTAACATAAACTGGTGCACTAAACAAGTATATTAGTCCGGGGACAAGAGCGTATCCACCACCTAATCCAACAATTCCAGTTAAAATTCCTATAATAAAACCGAAAAAACCTATAGCTAATCTTGATCCATGGATAGTTTTACCCTCCTGTCCTCCAGCTTTAGGTTTAGCGATGCCAACGCCTTCAACTATCATTCTATATGATGGCCAAAGGAATACAACACCAAGAATAAGGTTCAATACGCTAACATGTTCAACAAGTATCGTGAAGAGCCATGATCCTATAAGAACACCTAAGGTGCCTAAACCGCCAATCCATAAGGCTGCACTCTTGTCAAGGTTCTTTCTAACAAGATGCCCATATGCTCCAGAAAGTGTTGTAAAAATTACAGCAAACAATGTCGTCCCTATAGCAAATGGGGCAGGGTATCCTAGCCAAAAGTGTAAGATAGGGAGCATAACACTGCATCCTCCAGTGCCAATAAGTCCACCAAGTAATCCAGCCATAAATCCAACAATAATCAGCAATATTCCATCAAATAACGAAATCTGGGGTGCATTCTTCTGTATCCAGTTTCCAGACAAGTATGCTGCAACCATAAATATTCCAATAGCAATCAAAAGTACTATTGTCGGCAGATATCTTTTCAAAAAACCATAATTTTCACTCAAACCGTAATCCCTCCTAAAATTGGAGATTGTTCTTTAACATGTTTTACAAGAACATTCTCGGCATAATAATCAAAACCAATTGATATTTTGTGATACATCACATATGGGTGTAGGGTAAAAGTATATAAGTTTTGTGACATATCCCATAAAGCATGTGCCCATGCTGGTGTAAGAGAAGAAGAAAGGGTATTGCGGGTAGAATACCAAAGCCAATAATAACATCCTCTATACCTATAATTGAAAGTTTTAAACCCTTTCCAGCAAAAAATATTGACCCCATTTATCTTGACCTTGCTGAAGTTGAAGCCCTTAAACTTATTGAATTAGAGAAACTTTCTTGTCAAGAAGCTGGAGCCAGAATGAATGTTTCAAGAAACACTGTGTGGAGACTTGTTGAAGAAGCTAGAGAAAAGCTTACAAGAGCGATAGTTGAAGGAAGGGAAATAGTCATATTAAAAGAAGAAAGTCTATATAGTGAGCAATAAAAGCATCCTTCTTTATTCAATAATATGATAATATGGATATTTAAACACTATATTCTACTTCCTCTGATAAAAAAGTATTTTCTGTATGGCTTGAAACCATTTTTTCTCGTAAACTTTGATCGCCGGCAAATTTTCTTCCAATACAAAAATTATTGCGTCCAATTTTTTTCAATAATCCTTTTAACAAGTTCTGAAACGATTGTGGTAGCATAACCTCTATTTCTATAACTTACGTGTGTAGCTACAGTTCCAATTAACCCTGCCCACCCTGTAAGATTTACACTTCCAATCGAAACTAGCTTTCCGTCGACTTTAACTTTGACGGCGGGAAGTCCCCCATTCGATAGGGTGGGGATGGAAGCCGAAAAGCTTATATTTTTTCTCTCGTATTTACCGTTGTCTGCTTAGCTGGCAGACCTAGTAGGCATGGAACAGGCCGAAAGAGACGCCTGCCGAGGGCAAGACCTCCGTAACCCACCTTCCACACGGGGACCGCTGAAACGGTCTCACCTGCCGAGACCTCCGCTGTGGGTGAGTGGAGATCGAGTCTGTCCGTGGAAGCAGGAAGCCACCTGCGAAAGCTGGTGGTAGTTCACCCCTCTTCTTATACCATCGGCTATTTGCTGTGCACTAACATCACCCCAAAATTCTGGATTAGAGTCTCTCATCAAATTTGCTATATCCTCAGCCTCTTCTAAACCAAGCTCCCTTACCGGATATCTAGCTTGAAACTTTTCCTCTCCTCTTCTCATACGCATTAAAATTATTTTATGCATCACATTGGGCTTGTATTCCTTTAAAATTTCGGTTTCATGTTCGAGTTGAGCTTGCAATTCAACTTCCTTTATATCTAAATATTTTAAAAGTTCCTTTACAGCCTCATTTACTCCTCTTAACTGTACGATATAATCTCTATAGACTAGCATCATACCGGCAATTCTATTTTCTTCTAGAGTTTGTCAGCAGTTTCTAAATAGTTAGCTTTTTATAACATTTTGGAGTATTTTCCTATTGTGGAAGTAACGCTATCAGTACCCTTCGGATATGAAGCAAATTCTGGAACGGAGAAGCTCTTAAGGGACTTTAGAGATATGATTAACTTCTGCATAGAGTATGCCTTGAAGAATAACATAACCAGCTATGCAAGGCTGAGGAAGAGCGTCTATCAAGAATGGAAATTGAGATGGGATTACTCAACTCACTTCTGCCACTCGGCGTGTTTGGTAGCCACTTCCATGCTGAAGGGTTGGAGAAGGCTCAAACGCAAGGGTGTGGCTAAAGGTGAAAAACCAATTGCCAGGAAACTCTTCATCTGCTTTGACCCTCAGCTCGTTAAGTTTGAGGGCCACAGGCTCAGGATATCCGTTAAGTCTAGAAAGTTCCTATACATCAAATTGAAGTTTGGCGATTACCAGAAGAAGTTCATTGAAGGATGGAAGAATGGCGAGCTAAAGGTTGGTGAGGTCTTCATGAACGGAACGAGGGTTCTAATTCCATTTAGGAAGGATGTAGACCTATCAAATCCAAGTGATTGGATAGCAATAGATGTTAACGAGTCGAATGTTACAGCCGTAAGCACCAATCCGCATGCTATTCAATTCAAAACAAACCTCAGAGAAATCAGGAGCACATATTTTGAGAAGAGGAGGAGAATCCAGAGGCTGGGCAAAAACAACCCCTTTACCTCGAAGAGGCTTATGGAGAAGTATTCAAGGCGTGAGAAGAATAGAGTAAAAGACCTATGCCATAAACTTTCAAAAAGTATGGTGGATTTTGCTAAACAACACGGCTTTGGCATAGTCCTTGAAGACTTAAAGAATATGAGGAGACGTATAAACTATAGCAAAAGGATGAATAGGAGGTTGCACTCACTACCGTATAGGAAAATTCAGTTCTACATTGAGTATAAAGCTAATCTAAGCGGTCTACCAGTCGAATATGTTGACGCAAAGTTTTCGTCAAGCCTATGCCCAATATGTGGTGGAAGACTAGCATCGAATGGGCATAGGATTTTGAAATGCAAAGCGTGCGGATTTGAGGAAGATAGAGATGTGATAGCATGTCTCAACCTGCTTAAACGCAATCCAAGATGTGGGGGTCCCCGTTGCCCCCGAAAGCCACCTATGAAGCTTTAGCCGAGGTGGAACGGATAGTTATAAAAAGTTAACTATCCGACAACGGCTAACAATATCCTTGTAGAATCTCTCCTATATTTCCAGTCGAATGCGAAAAAGAAGTAGTCTAAGATATCGGTCTGTAAATGTTTCCAAAACAGTTTCTCTATACTGTTTTCGAGGGGAACAATTTTCATGAACCTCAAAAGTAATAAAAATAGTTAACATATTTAACCTTTAGCATAACTTACTAAGAAGATAGTTAATTTATAATATAATTTTCAGCCTATAAAAGATTAAATAATACTTTCATGTTAAAATGTGATAGTGAACAGTTAATGTCTGAAGAAGTTTTAGAGATTGTGATGAAGAAAGATATCAAGTTTGATGAACCTGTTGTTATTGAAGGTTTTCCTGATGTTGGTTTAGCCGGAGCTATTGCCTCAATGCATCTTATCGAATCTCTTAAGCTAGAGGAGATCGCATACATAGAAACTCCACTTTTGCCCCCAATAATGGTTGTTCATAACGGTGAACTCCTTCATCCAGTGAGGATATACGGTAATGAAAGGCTTATTGTTTTAACTTCGGAAATAGCATTACCTCTCACGGTTTTGAATCCTTTGGTTAAGAAGGTTGTTGAATGGCTTAAAGGTTTAAATGCTAAAATGCTCATTGCTTTAACCGGTTTCCCTGTAGAAAATAGGCTTGAAATTGAAAAGCCTGAAGTTTACGCGGTTGTCTCAAAAAAGGAGTACGCTGAAACGCTCTCAAAATATAAGATTGAGGTTCTGCAGGAAGGTTTTATCTCTGGAATATATGCTCTCTTCTTAAAAGAATGTTTAAAGGCCGGTCTTCCAGCTATAGCTTTGGTTGCACAATCGTTCTTAAAGTACCCTGATCCTGGTGCCGCTGCAGAGCTTCTAAATTCCTTAAACTCTATTCTATCGCTTAATGTTGATATTAAGCCTTTGCTTGAAAATGCTGAAGAGATACGTTTAAAAGCTAGGGATCTGCTTAGACAAACAGAAAGGGTTGCGCCAAGCGCATACCGGAATGTGGAAGGTGAGCTTCCACTAATGTATAGGTGATAACTATGGGCTTTCCAGAAGATTTTGACTCATTATGGGATAATATTGAAGGTTGCATGGAGCCTCTAGTTGAAGTTAGGGAAACATATGATTCTTTCGAAATATACGTTGACCTACCCTATGTTAAAGGAGAAAGTGTTGAAGTAAGGTTTTCTGAGGACGCTCTTCTTGTCATGGCTAAGTGCTCTAAAGCAATAAAGTTCGATAAGTGGGGCTTCTCACAAAAGAGGACAGAATACAAATATTTTAGGAAGATTATAAAATTGCCTCACAAAATCGACCCAAAAAGGGCTACATCGTCTTTCAAAAGTGGTGTACTAATAATAAAGGTTCCAAAAGTTTAGGTGTTCAATTTCCTTAAACAACCTCGTTCAATAGGACTAGAACATTTCTAGAACTATTCTAGAAAATCTTCCATTAAATACCCTAAAATACATCTTATTTAGCGATGGCTATGATGCAAAAAAATGTCAACAGGCTTGCCGCAGCTATGCTCGTGATAGTATTACTTATCTCTAGTCTAGCGCTTGTCGGTGCAAGCGTTGTCTACGCTAAAAGTGATAAGGCTGAAGAAATGAAAAAGAAGGTCAAAAGTATGCAGGAGCAGATAAAGGAAATGAATGATATGAGGTTCGAGCGCCTAAAGAAAATGTTTAACGAAAGACGCTTTATAATGATGAGTAAAGGGCCAAACTATGTAGACTTTATTTCAACAAAAACTGAAGAAGGTGTATACTCTTTAATATTGAAAATACATTCTGGAGGTACTCCAAGCATTTATATCTCGTTAGCCAACTATACAAAAGAAGACGGTAACAAAACATTATACTGGGTTAATGGTGTTCTTAAAGTATTTGGTCTAATAGAATATATCGACAAAAACAATGATGGCCTATACATCCAAAAGGATAATGATACAAGGCTTCAGTACATTAATTTTGCACATCTCAACTGGAAGCTAGAAGTAACAAAGTTTACAACAGCAGAAGGGGTTCAAGGATGGAAGGTTCAGATGATAGCAAATGATAGGGGCGCAATCTATAATATAACAACACAAGTATTCAATACAGGTGTTCGTCTAATAGATGGTACACCAGTCGCACCAAATGAAGCAAAGATTGACTTTTCATTCAAAAACTTTCCATGGTCTTCTACAGAAAGTAGGCTTGCACTAATAACATCATTCACGGGGCTCTCTGGTAATGCTCAAGTAACACACTACGATAATACTACTGAGGTTGTTATGGAACGTAATGCATACGCATACTTTACGTGGGCTCCTACTGCAACAGTTGATGGAAATAGTGTGGATGTTAAGGTGTATAAAAGGAGTTCTAAGTCTGAAATGATGAACTATACTGAATTCAACTATCCCCGTGGTGGTGAAATTGTTCACGACCCCATTATAGGTGTGCTGTCGGGTAATATTGAAGATATTCCTGCATACCAGGCTCCTGCTTCAGTTACACAGCCTATTCTAGTATTTCCAAGCTTATACCTTATAGCATCCACTGTTGCAGTATTAGCAATTATCGGTGTTATAGTTGTGGCTGCAAGGAAGATGTTGGTGGAACCTAAAATCTTTAAATCGTTCCACTAAACCCCACCTTTTTATTTCTTTATATTTCTGTTATGAAATGTAGTGCTTGTAGGAATGAGAAGATTGTTGCTGAAATAATGTAGTAGAGTACTTGTACCAGAAGGGCTCTCTCAAATCTCATGCCGTAGACGCTTGAAAGGTATGCTGCACCCAGTATTGTTGAAATAACTTGAAATGTTATGGTTAAGATAAGATGAAGCATTATAAACATGTTTTCAGGGATGTTATTGTAGAATAGTGATGGTGCTAGTAATGGTATGAGCATTGGTACGAAGACTATTGAGGATGCAAGTTTCCCCCCTGTACTTGCTTGCCTACTAGATAGTAGTCGACCCAAAATCGTAGTATATATTATGTATGATATAATGCTTATAGGAAATAGTATTGCATCTAAGATACTAGGAAATATTGAAACTCCATAGTGCAATAGATGAACCCATGGCGTTGATGGACCACCTTCGAGGGA
>JARVJS010000020.1 GCA_029776125.1 Nitrososphaeria archaeon | reverse complement strand
AGCTCAGTTGGTAGAGCGCCGCCTTGGTAAGGCGGAGGTTCGCGGGTTCAACCCCCGCCCAGGGCTTATCAAATTTTCCAATCAAGTTTGTATTTTTTATAAACAAAAGGAGTGATTATTCCTATGATTAGGACAAAAAATGCAAAGGGTTGATAAAAAAAATAATATATTGTAAATTCTAAGACACTGAAACTAAAATTCAATTTTTTAGCGAATAAAAAGTATAATATTAAAAATAATATAAAACTTATTATAAAATTCATAAAACTTGTTAGAATTAAAAGTGATATAGAAAAAATGAAAGGAAAGGCAATAAGTAAAGGAAACTTTGTAGCTAAGAACATTACAATAAAATTTATAAGCTTATAGCCTAAAAAATTTGATAAAAAATAGGATAAAAGGATAGGAATAAATGTAGGAAAAAGTATAACAAAACTTAATAACGCGAGATGGGGATATTTTCTAACATATTTTAATAGTTCGAACCAATGATCTTTAAGCCACAGTCCAACACCGATCCCCCATCTTTTCCTTTGAATGAACCAGTCTTTCCAATTTCTAGGAGATTTTGTTTTAACTTCTGATCTGTCATAAAATTTAAAGCATCTATCTTTTAGAGCCACTTTAATAGCTAAATCAAAATCTTCTGAAACCACTTTTGAAAAACCTCCAACTTCCTTAAAAACCTCTCTTTTTATAGCAAAAGCAGCACCATTAATGCCCACACTTCTTCTTGCAAATCTAGAGTAAAGATAACTTACAAAATTTGAGCTAATATATTCATAATTAACCATCTTTGAAACGAACGAGTCTCGTATGATATCCTTTTTTATGTCAAGAAGATCAGCGTCATGCATTTCATTTACTACTTTGCTTAAAAAGGTGCCATCATTTTCTAGCTTTATATCGGAGTCAAGAAAAAGGAGAATATGACCATTAGAATAATTAACTGCGTCATTTAAAGCGTTTACTTTACCTATTCTTTGATTATTCAAAATAAAAAATACTTTATTTTTATACTTTTCAAATAAATTTAATGAATCTTGGTTAGGATTATCAATTATAACAAAAATTTCCTTATTTTCATAATTATCTTTTAATAATTCTTCTAACAGAGAATCTAGTAATTCAGAATTTACATAAACGGGTATAAATATACTAATTTTTTTCTCCTGTAGTGGCAAATTGGATAGCAATGTATGACACCTTAACGCATACCTATTTATTTAAAACACTTTAATTTTGTTTATGCCGAGAGCGGGCTTTTCGCCTGAGGTTTCGAACCCGCGGCCTCTGGATTATGAGTCCAGCGCTCTAACCAGGCTGAGCTTTCGAGCGATATGTATCTCGGCACGCTCCCGGCATCAACTTTAGATTTAATAAGGGGTATATATGGTTATCTCTTTGATGGTGTTGGGGTCGTCAGCTAGTCTGGTCTAGGCTACACGGTTCGGGCCCGTGAAATCATGGGTTCAAATCCCATCGACCCCATCATATTAATAAAATTTAGAATAGATCTTCAACTTCTCTATACCAAGGCTTTTTAGTCCCTATCTGACTTCTTTTTATCCAATCTTTTGATTTTGGCTCCTTTTCTATTATTGATAAAAGGAAGTCTACCTTTTGGATGATTTTTGAAAATGCATCTTCTTGGAGTTCTTTTAAATCCAATAGTTCCTTTACTATATGTTTTAATTTATTTAAATTGTTTGTAGCATCATACCAAAAACCCCAATCTTGAGAGAGAATTTTAGCTATATAAAGACCGTCAATTGATAGTGGATCAGAATTTATATTCTTTACAAGAAAAAGAGCAGCTAAATCTATCAAGTCCTTTCTATTTATTTTATGAATTTGAAGCTTCTCAAGAACTATATCAGTGGGAGTTATCGCTGGATATGATAGCTCTAGACGCCCTTTACCCGGTTTTTCTCCAAAATAGACATCATGACTAAATTCTAGTTTGTTTAAAAAGACATCCACAATAAAATATCCTTTTGGATGATAGAATATTAATCTACGGTCGCCGAATATACGATTGACGATCCTATCAGGCTGATATTGAAGATCACTAAAAAATTTTTCTATGGAACCTCTTTGCTTCCCATAACCAATTAGATCTAAATCTGTAAAAATTTGTTCTGGAACATTAAGTCTTTTTTTATGCAGCAAAAGAGCTTGTGGATTATCAGAAACATATAAACGAACTGCTAATGAGCCCAATATCCTTAGTATAATACCCTTTTCTTCTGCTTTTGAAACAATATTTAATGCTTCATTAATAAATTCGTCCTCGTTTAATGCGATAAAATGGGAATTAGTCACTTTTACCCCTCAATTTTCCAATAGTTTTTAATGCCTTCAGAATCATATTCTATAAAAAAGCCTCTTAGTATACCTTCAGTGTATTCACTTCCAGGATTAAGTACAATAGTGTTTCCTATTCTATCACTTGCATAACTTTCATGGATATGTCCATGCAAGCCAAGTATTGGCTGATATTTTTCAATTAACTTTCTTATTGATACACTGCCTACATGAATCATTGTTGGTTTACCACCTACATACACAATTTTCATATTTTTATCTAACTTGGGAGCAAGATCAAGGTTAGTATTAAATGGAGGACAGTGGAAGTTAAAGATTGCTTTTGAGTAATCTTTAACATTAGACTTTTTTATTTTATCTTCAACAATTTTGTATAACTTGTC
The DNA here is from genome assembly GCA_029776125.1 of Nitrososphaeria archaeon. Taxonomy (GTDB): domain Archaea; phylum Thermoproteota; class Nitrososphaeria; order JACIWG01; family JACIWG01; genus JACIWG01. The sequence continues at coordinate 7,292 of JARVJS010000020.1, read as the reverse complement.
TTCTTCAGCCTCTCTAGGAGTTCTCCAAGGCGTTGGATTCACATATTCGTGAGAGACAAGTTCGTAATTATGGGGTAATATTATAGTTTTGTCTAGTGGATAAAGTATATGACGATCTTCATAACTTTTGATCGTTTCATCAATATATTGTTCATCATCATTTCCGGGCATAACGACTGTGGTTACGTTTTTAGTGTCAACTTTTTCTAGTAATAAATCAAGCCATTTTTTCAAACGAGTTACCATAGCATTTTTAAACAATAGGTCCAATTTTTTAGGATCCTTTGCGACTTCATTAGCCTCTTCCTTAGTCATTATTGCATAGTAATAGGCCATACCTTCAATCATGTCTTCAATTTTTTTAAGTTCTTCCTCATTTTTTGCAGTATACTTTTTATTAAGGATTGTTGTTTCATACTCCCCATTTTTTCTAAAAATTGGTACAACAGCTTTGCCTGTCAGATCACCAGCCAGAATTAATATATCGACTTTATACATACTTACTACATTTACCCATTTACGCCATACAGGCGTACTTCCGTGGACATCAACTGCAAAGAATATTTTAGCCAAGTCAGTCACTTCACCTTTGTATGAATCATATATAAAAATAAAGTGAGAGGGCTTAGGCTGGTGGAATTTCAGTGTATATTGTTTTAACGTCAATACCACGTTTAACGTTCTTAATTAGGTAACCAGTGAATATCGCAACACCGAAAGCCATCCAGAATGTTTGCATAACTAGGTCTCTTTCTGGATTTAACCATGTTCCAGCCACAATTAAGAAATAGAAGTTTGAACCAAAGGCTATTATTCCGAAAAGACTAAGCAATGGTACACCTAATATTGAATATTTTACAGGTGATTTTTCATATATGTCTGATCTTATGAATGGTAATACGGCGGCGGATAAACCTGCGATCATTACAGCAAATTGATATAACATTGTTGTGTCCACCGAAGCTAGCCATTCACCACTTAATATGTTAAGCACAACACCGAGTAGGCCGCCGATCATTGTTAGAATTATAGCCCAGTGTGGACTATTGAATGTACTATTAACTCTGGAAAATATTTCTGGGAAGAATCTATCGAATGACCAAGCAAAAATCATTCTACTGCTTACTAAAAAGAATGCAGGAATGTCTTTTAGTAGTACTATTCCAACTAATACACCATTTAATACTTGAAGCCAAGCCAGTTCAGAGGGTAAAAGTGTTACAGTATATGTAGTTACCACACCAGCTGGAAGTAAGTGAGTTTCAGGCACTCCTAAGAGAGCTGCAACATTTTTTGACCCCCAATCATTCATCAAAAATTGATAAAGCGCAATAAAGTATACTCTGTCTTGGGGTACACCCATCTGTTCTAGAACTTTGCTTGCACCAGTTTGTTCTAAAATATTGGAGGGAACACGCCATGCATTGTACACCAGTGCTGGTAATCCGATGTAGTAGAGCATTATAACTATTGTTCCTAGTACTTGTGATATGAATAATGTTTTGGAAGGGGATTTTATTTCACCACCAACATAAACAGCCGATGTAATACCTATGTAGGCCCATATTGCACCAATTCCCGCACGCATTGTGTCGGTCCAACTAAATCCGGAAACCGGAAATGCGCCTTGATACTGGGAAGATAATTCGAAGGCTTTTTGCACTATTTTCTGGTAAGAGCCTGCACCAAAAACTCTATCCCAGCCGGCTACTGCTGCCCCTGTTGCGAGCCCAAATCCACCTAAGATAACAAGATTGCTAATAACTCCTATAATAGCAAGTGTGCCCAGTATATTCACTACCCAACTATATACACGCATACCAAAAAGGGCGAGTAGTGCAAAACCGAAAACAAATAAAGAACCGACGATCCAGTGGCCTTCTATCGTAGAAAGCCATTGTGCAAATCCTGTTAGCCCTGGATTATTGAGTACAACCCCGGATATAGTTAGGGCGCCTGCAAAGAAGTCTATAGAATACCAAGCAATAATACCATAACTTAAAACTTCAGTAAACCAGAACCCCCAAGAAGAAACGAAACCCAATATTGGGCTTAAACCTCTTGTTATAAATATGTAATCACCACCAGTTCGAGGCATCATTGAACCAAGCATTGTGTATATTATAGCGGTAGGTAAGCCTGCTAAAAGGCCAGTAACAAGGAAGGAATATGGAATATATGCGCCCGGGCTCGTATATGCGGCCTGAACAGCTAGCTTATGTATACCACCACCTACTGTATGACTAAAGACGATCATGAAAGCAGTAAATGGCCCTATTGTTCTAACTAAGCCAGAAGCCCTCCTTACGAACAAGGTGGGCGCTTCTTGTGACATGAGAAGGTGCTTATCATTCCACTATATTTAAGCATTACTCTTTTAATTTTTAAAAATATTAGTTTTTTTCTAAAAAAGTTCATAAATATTAAGATTTATATCTAATATAACTTAAACATATAGCATTCGCAAATACTTATTAAGTCTTAATAAGGAGTGAAAAGGAAAAATATGTCGAAAACTAGAATAGATAAGAATAAGATAAACAATTTACTTTTTTTAGTTGAAGCTTTTGATGGATATACTACAGGAAGAAATGTTGATTTAAAAAAGGTTAAAATTAAGTTAGAAGAAGTTAAGGATATAATTAAACATGGAATTGACAAGAATGAACAAAGAAAGATATTTGAAACAGTAGATTATATAATAAATCTACCATCAAAAGATTCACGTGCACGCTTTTATGCTAAAATTTTTTTGATAACAAAATTTTTGCTCAGAATATTTATTTTTATATTTATGTTTTCTATTATTTATATTTTTTCATTTGGCTACTTGGATTTCAATCTATTAATATTATTAGGGTGGTGTGTGGTGGCTGTAATTTTCTTTAGATGGTTTGCTCTCACTAAGGTATTAGAATTTTATGAAAAAGAACTTAAATTTCAGGAATCGAAAATAAAATTTTTGAAAGAAATGGCACAGCGTATTATATATTTTATTTCTGAAAATAAAGAAAAATGGGGTATTAAGACAAAGGATCTGAGATTACACCTTTATAATTATGATTATAAAAAGGTAAAAGTGATTAAAAAACCAGGTTTATTACGGGAATATTATTTAGTGGAAGTGAATTAAATGATAAAAAAGGTTTTTATTGAAAAAAGTACTTTATTTGTTGGAGAAAGTTTAAAAATAAAAAATTACAGCGGTAAAACTTTGAAGCTCAAATTATATGTGATCACAATTTCGGACCTATTAAAGAAGGAGGGAGAGAAAAGGTTTCCTGAATATAGAGTTATTTTTTCTTACTTTATTGACAAAGATTTAGTTGAAGGAGAGACAGAGATTAAGTATCCTGAAACATTCCCACCAACTGTTTCCACTAAACATTTTAAAACAAGGTGTTCATTGATTATTGGTTATCCAAGATTTGGTGACAAAATACTTTTCCCTAGAACAGAAATAAGACTGAAGATTTTGCCGGTTTATAAGATTGAAAAAGAGGAAAATGGAATCAATAAGGGCGAACTATTAGTGAATAAATTATACTGTGAACCAGATGGAGAAATAACCTGCAAACTAATGAACAGCACGGAAAATGTGACAACAGGCATATTAGTAAGAGAATGGATTAGAGAACAAGAGGAAAAATTTGACGAATATGTGATATGTGAAGGAGATATGATAAAAAATAATGAATTTATTATTAAGTTGCCACATGATTTTACTAGAGTTGAGGACCCATTTTTATTTTATCCATATTCATTCTATTCAATGACACCAAAAAATGAGTTTGGAATTAAAGCATATATTTTTGCCCAATATAAAGAAGCATTTATTAAAAGAGAGATAGCAATAATACCGAGGAAACCACAATTTAAAAGAATAATACAATGAGATGTTAGTTTTAAGCGTCAGCTAAAAGTACGCCATTCATTGATATGATTTTCGTAGATAATATATCCTTTCTGCACCTATTCAATAATGGAGAATTTTTACCAATAAAACTATAGGGGAGAAATAGATTTGAGGGCAAGTAAAGTTCGTAATTAAATGTGGGCATGATTATTAGATTATATAGTTTCTTTAAAGAAGAATAAACTTGTTTTAAATACAATTTAATAAGTATCCAAATTCTTTGGCCATTTAAAGGTGAATTTTCTTTAAAATATAAAGGATGAATATGCCCCATAATTATCGTATCTGTTTTTTTTACATCAAAACTTGGTAAAGAATGACCATGCATAAAGTAGAAGTTGTTTAAAATTAATCCCTTTTTGACAACTTCAATGTTTGTTGATAAAAAGTTTTGAACGCTTGCATCATGATTTCCTAGTACTAAATATATTTTTTTAAAGCATGAACAAATTTTATCAAAAAACAATGAGAGTGATTTTTGTTCATTTAAAGTTGTACGTCCAATAGTATGTTTTAGGTCACCTAAAATTATTAGATTATTAGACTTGGTTCTTTCATAAAGTTCTTCTATTTTCTTCGAAAAAATTAATGCGATTCTTCTACTATCAACCTTCACTAGCGGAGAAGGAGAATAACCTATGTGTAAGTCACTAATGCATAAAAAGTAGTCACTACCTACTTTTATTTTTAAAGCAGCATCTGGGTATAAAAAAATTATTTTTGCACGCAACAACCGATAACAGTTATATTCTTTATTTAAGCATATTAAAGAAATGTAATGAAAGATAAGGAAGAGAAGGAAAAAATAAAGTTAATTTTAGATAGAGGGGGAGTTAAAAAGCATATATTTTTACCAAGTAATATTGAAATTTGGTCTGTTGTAGGAGAAGAGGGAGATTATTTAGTAAATGATAACCCACTTTTTTGCACATGTAAAGATTTTTATTATCTATGCCTTATCAAAAAAAGAAAAAAAATGTGCTATCACTTAAAGGCGTTATTACTTGCGAAAAAGAAAGGTAAATACACTGTATACCATTTTACAGATGAAGAAATTGGGCTTTTTTCCAAACTAGTTTTCAACAGTTTAAAGTAAAAGTTTTAAATATATTTTATTAAGATTTGGCGAGCTCCGGTAGCTCAGTAGGCAGAGCGATAGCCTTGTAAGCTATAGGTCGCGGGTTCAAAGCCCGCCCGGAGCTTTTTATCGAATTTAATTGAAATTATTAATCAGCACTTCATACAATTTAAATTGTAAATTATATATAGTTGGGAAGAAACAGTTTCTGGCGTGGACATAACATCATTCTTTAATTATTGGAATATACTACTTTATTTACTGTTTGCAATAGGACTTTTGATCCTCTTTTTTTACGAATATTCAAATTTTAAGAGAAAATATTAAATTGAATGAATAATATGAAAGAAACAATAGAAAAAAAATTGTTATACCACATATCTAATTTTGGATTCAGAGACCTTACTAACATACAGAAAAAAGCAATACCCATTATTTTAAGGAAAAGAAATGCGTTAATTATTTCGCCTACTGGCACTGGAAAAACGGAGGCAGCAATATTACCCGTACTGTTCCATGCTTCAGAGAATAAAAATAGGGGAAAACCCTATTTAATTTATGTCACACCCTTAAGAGCACTTAATCGTGATTTACTGCGTAGAATAAGGAATTATTCTGAATACTTTGGCTTAAAAGTTGAAGTCAGACATGGAGACACACCTATAAAGTTACGTAAATCAATTCAGCAAGATCCACCAGACATATTAATTACAACACCTGAGACATTAGGTATTCTTATAACTCTACAACCTTATATAAAATGGTTTAAAAATCTTGAATGGATTATAGTTGATGAAGTTCATGAGTTAATCAATAGTAAAAGAGGAGTACATCTTGCATTATCTTTAGAACGTTTAGAAAAAATTAAGGAAGGTTTTGTTCGTATTGGTTTATCTGCTACAGTAGGGAATCCGAATAAAGTTAAAAATTTTCTTTTTGGATTAGAGCGTGATGGAGCAATTATAGTTGATAGAACATCTAGAGAATATATTTTTGAAAATGTCTTTGTTAACGATGGAATCAAGGATGTGGTAAAAAAGATTATAGAAATAATTGAAGCACCTTTTTTAAACCAAGAGTCGATTATCATTTTTACTAACACACGACAAATGGCCGAATATTTGGCCGCAATGATTAAAGCTGAAAAACCGGAAATACCAGTAGAAGTACATCATGGATCCCTTTCAAAAGAAGTTCGTGAACAGGCTGAAAAAAATCTAAGGGAGGGAAAAACAAAAATTATTATCTCAACATCTTCATTGGAGCTAGGAATAGACATTGGTACAATATCTTTAGTTATTCAAATTGAATCACCCCGTCAGGCTATTAAATTGCTACAACGTATAGGACGTAGCGAGCACAAAATCGGTGGTAAAGCAAAAGGAATTATTCTTAGCAATTCTATTGATGATTATTTAGAAACAGAAGCCATATGCGAACTGATAAAGGATAATAAATTAGAAGAACCAACTATTCATTATAAAGCATTAGATGTTTTAGCGCATCATATAGTAGGATTAACAATTGTGTATAAGTCAATTGGAATAGATGAGATCTTAAAACTTTCAAGAAAAACTCTTTTTTACAAAGGCATAACCATAGAAGAAATCTTATCAATTTTAGAGATTTTATCTGAAATTGGTGCTATCCGTTTAATAAACAACCAAATTTTTAGAGGAAGAAGAAGCTATGAATATTATTTTAATAACATTTCAATGATACCAGATAATTTACAATATTCTGTAATAAATACACTTAACAATAGTAAAATTGGAAGTATTGACCATTTATTTATTAACGAAGCATTAGAGTCAGGAAGACCGTTCATTTTAAAGGGCAGTGGATGGAGTATAATTTCAATTGATGAAAAAAAACAAATTGTTAAAGTAGAACCCAAAAATCTGTCAGAAAGTGAAGTACCATTCTGGCTTGGCGAAACAATTCCTGTTGATTTTCTTACTGCAAAGAAAGTTGGCAAATTAAGAAGAGAAATTTTAAATTTAACAAAACTTAACAGATATTCTCTAATAAAACAAGAATTGGAGAATACCAAGAATTTGTTAGAACAAATTCCTGATGACAGACAGATAATTATTGAAAAAGAAAAGAAAGGAAACGTATTTGTGATACATGCTTGTTTTGGAACCAAGGTGAATAATACCTTAGGAATTTTATTAAGTACATTACTATCTTCAAAATTGGGATATAATATTGAATATAACTTTGACCCCTATAGGTTAATTCTTAACGGTGGATATCTTCTTACTTTTGATAGTATTAGAGAGGTTTTAGATCGGA
>JARVJS010000060.1 GCA_029776125.1 Nitrososphaeria archaeon | reverse complement strand
CTTATATACTTTTTGGACATTAAGAGGATAAATGTGTAAAAAAAGAAAATTCTGGCAAATGAATGGGTTGTTTTAACTTTTTCTTTAATTCTTGCGATTTTTATTCCATTATCTATCCTTCTCCCACGCAAAAAGGAAAAGATATAACTTTTGCCGTCGACTTTATTTATTAACGATTAATCAAAATTTTGAACAAAAAACTTTAAAACAGTTTAAAAGAATAATATTTATGCCATGCAACAAAATATTCATATTATATTTTTCAAATATTTTATATTTAGTTTCTTAGCCTTAATTTGTTTAACATATGCTCTTTTGTTGCAAGATACAGTTCAAATTATAATTTTTATTTTGCCTCTTTACATTCCGATAATACTTATGGCTTCAACGGCAATTAGGCATTCGAACATGTATTTTATTGCATTATCTGTACCCTATTTAGGTGCATGGTATATTTCTTTTATGTTTTTGACATATATCAATGTTCCAATTACTATATTATTATATTTAGTTTCATTAATACCATCCATCACAGTAACTATACTACACCTATTTTCAAGAATGAGTCATACGATTCTAGGACGTGTTGCTTTGTCAACTTTAAGTAAAATATCTTTAGCTGAACTTTCACCAATTTTTATTTTATTCAGTTTTCTTAGTTTTACAAATGTAGAGATAGACTTTTTAAGAAAAACTGAAATTTACGATATACCACTTTACGTAATACTACTATTGATATATTGTTCCACTAGCCTAATACCTATAAATAATACCTACCGGTACAGACTTGTTTGCAAAAAAGAAAATACAAATAACATAGAGAAAAAAATTAATGTCATTTTCAAAACATTATTACAAAAATTTTTGAATACAAAAGATAATGTTGAGTTACTAAGATACTATTTTTTAGATACAATCTCTAATTTTGAAGAAGGATCTTATGAATTGGCGTTTCTTTCTGCGTATAAAATTATAAGGGAACAGACAGTGATTGATCCAAGGGGATATATTGATGATAAAAGAGAAGGAGAACCTTCTTCCTTTTCAGAAATAAGAACTATACTGATACATTCACGTAGAAAAGATGTTGAAATTAGACCTAAAATAATACGAGAAACAAAAACAAAACTTCCACAATATACTTTAGAAGTCATAGAAAGGGCGTTAACATTTCTTAAGAAACTTTCTGAGCAAACCACATTTTAAAGCAAAAAGATCCATTCATATACTAGTATAGGGTGCAAAGGACAATAACTTACCTTGAAACTTTTTATTATCCATAAATAAACATGAACTATTAAAAACCATTTTATTTGGATTATTTAAAAATAAGCTATTACAACAAAGAAATGCAACTTACGTTCATTTCATTAAATTTTAAATAGACATAATTTTACCCTCTATAATTGATAAAATGTATACTTTTGTTCCTACAAGATATTTTCTGACTAAAGGTGTAGGTGTACATAAAGATAGACTTGCAAGTTTCGAGCTCGCATTACGTGATGCGGGAATCCAACACTGTAATATTGTTCAGGTTTCGAGTATAATTCCGCCTACTGCAAAAAGGATTCCGAGGAACGAGGGTTTAAAGTATATTAAACCTGGGCAAATTATATTTGTTGTTTTAAGTAGGAATGAAACAAATGAACCTAATCGTCTTATTGCAGCTTCGGTAGGTTTGGCGATTCCGCAGGACAAGAGCATGTATGGTTACCTTTCAGAATTCCACGCATATGGTATGACTGGAGAAAAGTGTGGAGAGTATGCAGAAGATTTAGCCGCCTACATGCTGGCTTCAACATTAGGTCTTGAATTTGATCCTGATAAAAGTTATGATGAACAGAAGGAACAGTGGCTAATTTCTGGAAAAATTGTTAAGACATCAAATATTACTCAATCCGCTGAAGGAGACAAAAATGGAAATTGGACAACGGTTATAGCTGCAGCAGTATTTCTACCATAATACTGTTAAATTTTTTATAATGTTAGTTTAAAGGGTATAATGGATAAGAGATGCCTAAAGAAGTCTTTGACATTAAAGAGTTTACTAAGATAGCGTCGGGAGCTTCCGAGATTAGAGTTGTTTGGAAAGATGATTTTGCTAAAGTTAAAGCTAGAACAAACAAGATGTTGTATACCTGCAAAATGCCCTTTGATGCAGTTGAAAAGTTTCTTTCGAACTTTAAAGGTACGGTCAGAGAGTTTAATCAAAGGCCTAAGATAGAAGAGAAACCAAAAAGGTCGCAAAGACGGAAAGCAAAACAGGTAGAGGAAGGCCTGGAAGCATCTTCCTCCGCTCAAGAAGTAACAAAGTAGCTAGAACACCTAATTTTATTAATATTATAGAGGTAGCGGCCAGAATTTCTCCCCCGACACTGAAGGCTAAGCCTGTTGAAAGAGAATAGAATAGTAGGTCGCCTATACCGACCTCAATTTCATCAATTTTTACTAGAAGTAATGATATTTCATTAGAATGCATACTTTGAGCTAAATGCTTCAACGGACCCCTAAAAACCTCGTATAAGTCGAACAAGGCAAAGCCTACAAGAAGTAAACCTACAGCCAAATCTGAGAACATGAGCTTTATAAGGAATGCGCTTGAGCCAGACATTAATATTGATATTATAAGGTTCGGAAGAAAAAACTTTTTCCAGAATATGAGTAGAGTTATAGCAAAAGTTGATATGGTTAGCAAGTTGATTAAATCTTCTCTAAAATATACTGTCCCCTCTAGGAGTAGAGAAGACACTATCCAAAAGAGTGCACAACAGAGTGCACTTTTTAGAAAGAGAATAATATATTCTAGCTTGATAACTTTTTTTCTAAGTATCCATAAAAAAAGAAATGATGCTGCCAAAGAAATTGTTATCAGGTAGAGTGTGTTTCCCGTTGCAACATATATGTCTGAGGTTGCTGGTACAAGAGGTTCACTATAAACTTTCCTAGAGAAAGAGAGTAAAGTTAGTGTTATAATTTCTGAAGCCAAAATTATTAAAGATAGCTTAATAAAAACACTTTTTAACATATCTACCTTAATCCTTTCAACTTTTCCCTACAATTATTACATAGTATAGGAAGCTTGTCATCAACCTGCTTTAAAGTGTTAGCAAAAGACATAATGCACATTGGCTCTGGACAATGTGTTAATCCGAGAAGATGACCTATCTCGTGAGCACTTTCCTTGAAAATTCTTTCTTCAACAGTCTTAGCTCCGAGGAAAAGCTCTTTAGAAATCAAAGTTAACCTTGCAGTCGAAAGCAAGGACACCTTTTTAACGGTATTTGTTACGCCAAAAACAAAGTTCATGTTAGGCATCGATATATCGATAGATGTTACACCTAGACTCTTACCCTTTTTATCAGAATCTCTTACTTGAGCAATCTTTTCGATTATCAGGTCAGCCTTAAACTGTCTTCTACTACCATCATATTCTCTAGGGGAAAGAGGTATAACATTTACAGAAACATCAGGCTCCCTGTCATAAAACCTGATTGCAGCCTCAATCTGACTAACAAACTTGTAGCCGTCCATATTATGGACAGGGTATACGGTAATCTTTTCCCTAAAACTCATATTCACCACCAACTTTGGGAGCCACAGCTTCTAGACCAAATTTTTCCTTTAAATCTTTTGCGAACTGTACACAATTTTCTTCCTCACCATGCATGGTAAAAACTACAGGATTACCCTTCAACCTTTTAATCATATCAAAGAGTTCACTACGACCACTATGTGATGAAAAGTGGAAGTGTTTAATGTCAGCATTCACTTTCTTAGGTCTACCATTAATTAATGCAACCTTCTCCTCCAAAAGCTGCCTTCCAGGAGTACCCTTTACCTGATATGATACAAATGATATACCATTTTTTGGATCCTTACTTATCTTCTGATTATAGAATGCTGCTGCACCACCAACAAGCATTCCAGCTGGAGAAATTATAACACACGGTTCATTAACAATCCTTTTTCTATCCTTCCAGCCTCCAACCTTTTTAACCCAGTTTAACGCTTTAGTGAAAATAGTCATATCTCTAACATACTCCCCGTGTCTTAACAGTATTTCGTTTGTGTCTAAGGCCATTCCATCCATGTAAACATTATACTTAAAATTCTCCTTATAGAGTACAATTGCGATCTCCTGAGCCCTTCCAACAGCGAAGGCTGGAACCAAAAGAGTACCCCCGCCTTCAACAATTTCTCGAGCATATTCTACAAAACTTTTTTCAACCTTCTCTCTATTAGGATGCTCCTGTAAAGCATAAGTACTTTCAGTAATAACTATGTCCACTTCACCAAAATCTATTTTTGCACCCCTCAATAATGCAGTCTTCCTTGCATTAATATCTCCAGTATAAAGGATAGTTTTTCCATCTAAGTGCACTAAAACACTTCCGGCACCAGGCAAATGGCCGCCCTCATAGAATTCTATAGCAGAATCCTTAAATTCGATAGGCTCATTAAATGAAACTTTTCTAAGATAACGTCTCATATTAAGCATATCAATATACTCGTAAGGTAGATAGAATCCAGATAAACCGATAAAATCCTCTATTAAAAGTTCAGTTAATTCAAAGGTTAAGTTTGTGGTTATTAAGGGGATACCGCCATTTATGTAGAGCATTGGAAGTGCACCAGAATGATCTAGATGCGCGTGCGTAAGTATTGCAGCATCAACCTGCTTAGGCTGAACGTGTATAGGGAAACCTGGCTCCTCCCTAGAAAGCATTACACCGTAGTCTAGAAGTAAACTTGTCCTCTCTCCCTTTATAAGGACACCTGACCTTCCAACCTGTCTAGTGCCCCCAAGAAACTTTATACGCATACTCTCTATGTCATCATAGACATAAATTTATAGGGCTTTAACCATTTCCCTAGCGATGGCAATAAAAGTATATGTTGGTAGAGAAAAGTTTGAAGACTGCACATTCGTTACAGGATTTCATGGTATAGGCTTTACTGGATATTGGAGTGTAAAATATCTTATACAGCAACTTAAAGCAAAACGTGTAGGTTTCGTTGAAAGCATGTTCGCGCCACCAATATGCACTGTTTCAGGAGGACGTATTGTTACACCATTCGAACTTTATCAGAAGGATAACCTAATCTTCTTTAAAGCGGAGGTGGCACCACCTAGAGAAAAAGAGTATCAGTTCTTTACACAAATTGCTGAATGGGTAGCATCCTCCGGATTTAAAGAAGCATGCCTAATTGGTGGACTTGACTCAACACTAAAAAACGATAATACAACGTACAGAATAGTTTACACAAGTAGCTACAGTGTGCCGGATACGCTAAAAGACGCATTAGTACTAGAGGATGATAGACTCATTGTAGGACCAATAGCGATACTCTTAAACCATTTTGAGGCAACAGGTTTCCCAGCATTCTCTATTCTCGCCTATGCAGCACAAGATCGCCTAGATCCAAGAGCGTGTGCAGAAGCAATAACTGTTATGTCAAAAGTCTATAACTTTGAGATAGACCTGAAACCACTTATTGCTGGAGCAGAAGCTATTGAGGAGGCATTAACCAAACCTCAACCAAAAGAGGAACGGGGAGAAAGAACTTTAAGCTCCTTCTACTCCTAGGACTTCAATTTCTTCTAAAATCCTTTCCATTCGCCTATCAAATATAATCTTTGATATAATATCTTTCTTGTTCCTAAACCATTTCAAAATGTTTTCGTATTTTCCATTTGAGTGGTCTACTACCAGAACTTTTTTGAAACCAAACCTTTTTAAAAACTTCTTCAATCTTATAATAGATTCTCTTCTCATTTCCTCATCCAAGGGTAAAGCTATTTCATACTGTGAAAAAGGATAGATGTCGCAGACTTCAATAGGCGCGATAGCCATAGGAAATATTCCTGCACAGAACTGTATATTTTCCACCTTTACACCGAACCTCCTTTCAGCCTCCTTCCTAAGCCTATAAAGATATGTATGGTCATTTGAGGTTGAAAGATAAAGTACCAGAATATTTCTATTTATTTCAAGATTATCTAATATTCTCTTAAAACAATGTTCTGCTTCAGGCCTATATTGGTCAGGTGTTGTGCAGAAAAAGAGACCCTTCTGCTTAAAAACTGGGGTGCCTTCCCCCAAATATTTTCTATACTCTTTAAAAAGCTTGAATGCAGACCATGCTCTTGGATGAGCCTTACATTTTACACTAACATATTCCCAAAGGCAACCATCTTCTATAGCCTGCTTGACACTCTTCAACTCCTTTGAAAGGATATGAAGGTTATGAAGCGCGATTAGTCTAATCCTTTCAGAACTCTCCCTAACTTCTTTCACCGAATGCCCACTACATATTTTGCATTCACATGGAAGATACTTGAGTTCATCAATATTTTCGGTACCATATTCTGTCATATATGCACCCCTTTTAGCATAAAGTATGTATGAAGCTGAATCAAATAGGTCACAGCCTAACGCGACAGCTAAAGGAATTGTTAGAGGATGACCCGCACCAAAAAGATGTAAAGGCTTATCCAGTGGGAGAATCCTTTTAACTGTGACGATCATTTTAACTATGTTTTCAAGATTATACTGTTCCAGAAGCTGAGTGGGACTTCCTAAAGCGTAGAGGTCAAAGTCAAATTTCACCATTTCTCTAGAACATTTTTCGAGCAGATCAAGGAAGATACCACCTTGTATAGGGCCAGTCCAAAGAACTTCTGAGGGCCTCAAATAATTTATAGACCTTTTTGCAGCGTCTAAAGTCTTATATACCGTTTCCTCAGCCTTTCTCCTATTTCTAGTAAAACCTGTAGGCGTGTCCAATATTACTCCTATGTCGCTCCCAATTGATTTTTCAAATTCAACAATTTCCTCTGGAGTTGTTTCCACACTACCATATTCTAAAAGTTGATATGCTCCAGAATCGGTCATTATAGTATTTTCGAATCCAAGAAGCTTGTGTACATCAAATTTTTCCCCCGTAACCTTGCTCCTCTTTAATATCATGTACGAGTTCGTCATTACAGCATTAAAGCCAATATCAAGCATTTCCTTTGGCTCAATCGTCTGATTAAATGGATGTATTACTGGAAATATTGCAGGCGTTTCTATAGTTCCATGCTTCGTTCTAAGCCTGCCTATTCTAGCCGCTAAATCTGTCTTCCTAACTTCAAAGATGGGCATTATGCTATTGTCTCTTTGCAGTCTCCCTTAAATATTCTTCGTAAATTTCTCTAACTCTCACTGTAGCAAGACCCGTTCCTTCAACACCCTTTTCTGTAACCTTAATCTTATCCATAACTAATATTGTTCCCAGCTCCTCCATCAACTTAACATTATTTGGAAAATACTTTTCCAACCTCATGGCTAAAGCCTTTAAGTCAAAAAGTTTTTCAATTAACTCGATTCTCTTAACAAAATTTCCGTTTATAACAACTTTACTAACATTTTCACCGCCAACAACATTACTCAATATTATGTTAAGATTCTCGCTTATTCCAGAAAGCTCTCCACTAAACTTTAAACCATCAACAGTTTCAACAGTAACCTTCTTGCCCACCAAATTCGCCAATTCTTCAGCAAACTTTTTTCCAGCAATCGACATTTTACAACTCCATAGTGGCTATTGTCAACCCATATTTTAAATTTGTCTACTCTCACCCCCTCACTTAAAACATTCTGCATAAAAAATAAAATAAATGATAATCTAAAAAAATGGTTTCATATGCACATTTTATAAAAAATGCGTGAATTGAGTCTTCCAAATTTATGGAAAAAAGTGTATGCCCACTTTGTAACAGGAGACTAATACTAGTAGACGAGGAACTAGTATGCGAATCATGTGGATACGTTGCACAAGAAATCCATATAACACCATCATCTTTTGAACAAAGTGCCTTCTATGGGCTCGGAAGCCAAATGGGCTTTAAAAATGGATATTTTAAAGAAAATTTTTCGGGAATCGGAGAGGGTTCAAGTCTAAAATATTATAGGATGCTTTCTGAACGTTGGCTAAAGACTGCAAAAGAAAATGAAGAATATTATTGTATGAAGGTTATTTCAAGAGTCTGTGAAAAGCTTGCTATGCCAGAAAATGTGGCGGCATATGCTTTCGAATTTTCTAAAAGAATACTTTCCAAAAGATTAGGGCATGATGGCATAACGGTTCCAACAATCTGCCTTTACGCTCTAATGGTATCGTGCAAAAAGTCGAAAGTGGATAGAATCACTATGAGAAAACTCTTTAAAACATTTAGAATATTAGGATATCGTGTAAGCTTAGCAGCACTTGCAAAAGTTTCTTGCTTGGCAAACATGGCTCTGGAACCAAAACCTGTAGAAGAATATCTTACCACAATAATACCGTCTGTAACAGCTCATCCACTTGTACTTGAAAGAGTAAAAAAACACTATCTTTCACCAGTAGAGTATGAGAGAAAACTTTATCGTACAACAACAGCTATTTTATCTTATGTGGACAAATACAAGAGAGGAGGACACAATCCATATGCGTTAGCAGCAACAGCAACATACGCTGGAGAAATCGCATTATCTAAAATTGAGCGCAGACAACCAATATTTTCACAGCACATAATATCAGAAAGTGTTGATGTAGCAGAATATACTGTAAGGGAACAGTACAGCGAACTTTTTAGGGAAGCAGTATACCAACTATTAGCCAACATAAGTCAGTGAAGGCATATTCCACTTTAAAATAAATTTTCAAACCTGTAATATTAAAAGTCTTTCATAATATAATTGAACCACATTAGAGACACCATACAAGAAAACGCTTTCATATAGTATAGGGTAGACTATTCTATAACTTATCATAAGAACTGAATCTTCGAGACTAACGTTACCGAGAACAATATGGCATCCAGTAGAGGCGCTTATCAACCAATTTAATTCGGAAACGAGATTAACAATGTCATCTAATGTAGAGTTAAAAGATAGTCTTGAGAAAATCCCATCTTCAAAAATCTGCTGTGCATCACGAACGTGATCGAGGATTGAAATAAAGTCAACATTACATGAAATATAAAATGTATCTTCACCATGTACTTCAACACCAAACCTATTAACTATGCGATAACATATTTTAGCGTAAAACCTTGAGCCCGAATACTCAGGGAACTCGTACAACCTATTTACAGAGGAACCTTTCAAAGAAAAGTTAACATAAAAAGAGACAGAAAAAACTTCATCCTCATAAGATTCATAAAATATTTTATCGCTAAAAATGTCCAAAAATTCTTCATAGGATAAAAGATTTTTTGAAAGCATAACATCATCGATATGCTCAAGTAATTTAATTGCAGCATTTACCTTACATTCCCTAACCTTACCCTTAGTAGCAAGAATATTTTCTTGAAGAAGATAATAGTCTATAAAATGCCTTTCCATGTTTAAAATAGTTAATGTACAAGAAAATAGGATGACAAAGACAATTAAAACAGCTATAGTTTGGACAACGGCCTTCCTGCCACAACCTACTTTTGCATAAACCAAACCTTCAACACCATCCTGGAACCCCTGTTACACAATACAAGTTCAGCAAAACCGCCAAAATAACTTCCACCACCAACAACGTACCTTGAACCCATAAACTCTACTATAATGATGACTGAGTCAAAAATACTATTTTCAATCAAAAACCCTTCCAGAAGCCTACAGACAGTGCCCCTTTCAACTTCATAGAACAATCTTGGTACACCAAACTCCTTTAATAGGCGATCAACAATCTGGTAAGCCATAACCTTATTATGATATTGAAGCTCATAATCACTTACATTATACATGTAAAGGTTGTTTATACAAGCTAAGGAAAAAATTATTATAACGACCATTGAAGAAACTTTATCCAAAAGATTATACATTTTAAAACACCAAAATCCAAGAATCCGATCCTACGATAATATTATATGAGAGCAAAACTATAATCAAGAGAACCATAAATACTAGGATAAGATACAATACTTCTATTACAAAATCAAAGACTTCACTCAAAAGCTGCTCACCATAATCTTACCATTAACCTTTGAAACTAA
>JARVJS010000015.1 GCA_029776125.1 Nitrososphaeria archaeon | reverse complement strand
CGCAACTGGAAAGACATCCACGACGTGCGTCTCGTTACCGTTGAATTGTGGGAACCGCATTTGGATCAAACATTTTACCTAATGCATCTATCTTTTTGACACCCTCATTTTCCAAAATCTTGTTAAGCTTTTTGAGCGTCATCTCCACTCCTTCAAGTAAGATTTTTATAGAATTTGTGTTCTTACCTGCCTCTAAAGCCATCTCAAGTTCGTCTACTATCTCTAGTAGTGATATTATGAAGCGTTCGTTCGAATATTTTTTGATCTCATCTATCTCCTTTTCTATCCTTCTTCTGAAGTTTAGGTAGTCTGCTTGAACATATTTTAATCTTGTAAGATATTCTTCAGCCTTCTTTTTTTCCTCTTCTACCTCTTTACGGTATAATTCAACTTTACTCTTTAAATCTTCAATCTCATCCATTTTTTTCTGTTCTTGTGTTTTAGCAGCATTAGTTTGGCTGATATCCCTCTTTTCCCCGATTTCTTCTTCTACTTCCATTAACAATCACCTATTCGATATAGTGTTTAACTAAATATAATCTTACTATAGAGGGTTAAAAAGTACATTTTTTTAACTTTTCTTTCAGTAAAAATAAAGTGATTTACCCCCCTTTATTTCGTGTAATGTCTAATAATTCATTAAAAAATTTGTTGTTCGTATGCTATTCAAAAATATAGAATTTAGTGGACTAAGGTTTATTCTTTTGTCAACTTGTATCCTGCCAGTTTTTCCATGGCCTTAATCAGTGCTTGTGTTCCTTTTTCTGAAAGCCCCTCTGCTTCAGCCACTCTGAACATTTGTTGTACGATTGCAGTTCCAGGTAATGGTACATTAAGCTCTGCCGCTGTCTCCAATACTAGCCTTAAATCCTTTTGCTGTGTAGCTATTTTGAAGCCCGGCTCCATGTCACCTTTAATCATTTTTGGACCAAGGTTAGATAGCATCCAAGAGTTTGCAGCTCCTCCTGTCAGGACATCTAAAAGCTTGTTTAAGTCTAGACCTGCTTTTGCAGCTAATATTAATCCTTCACATACTCCTTGAAGATTCATTACACACATTATCTGGTTACAGAGTTTAGTGATTTGTCCATTACCATTTGGCCCCATATATGTGACCCTTTTTCCAAGAGCTTGAAAGATTGGTAGACATTTTTCGAAGGTTTCATAATTTCCTCCAACCATTATTGAAAGAGTTGCGTTTATTGCCCCTATTTCCCCTCCTGTTACTGGTGCGTCAAGCATTTCTACTCCCACTTCAGCAAGTTTTTTTGCAATTTTTTTAGCAACTTTAGGTGATATTGTGCTCATATCGATTACTATTGACCCTTTCTTGACTCCTTCTATTACTCCTGACGGTCCCAGAATAACTTCTTCCACATCAGGTGAATCCGTTAGCATTGTGATTATAACATTACTTTTTTCTGCAACCTCTTTAGGAGAATTTGCCCCTTCTGCACCCATATCTATAAGTTCCTTCATCTTTGATGCTGTTCTATTCCATACAGTTAGTTTGAAGCCGGCCTTTATCAAATTTTTTGCCATTGGTTTTCCCATTATACCGAGACCAATAAATCCTATTTTAAACTCCAAACTTTTCACCTTAATTTAGGTTCCATTTTTCTTATTAAAAAGGTTTTAGAAATATTAAAATAATATTCGACTTGAAATTTTGATAAGAGAATGTCCTCAAAATCATCCTTTACTATTGAAACTGAGATTTCTCCAATCAATTTTGATTATCTTCTAAAATTTATTGAAGAAAATTATCTTAGAAAGAGGAATATTTTTAAGGAAATTGTATTCTTAGAGGATGAGAGAGGTAAGGCTCTCTCTTTTAAGGTTATGGTTGAGGGTCTTCCTTGGTCAATAGATGCTTCTATTGTCGCAGGAAATCCGATTTTGGTTGAAATGTATTTAAGCGGCCCCGTTCCTGAAGAGTTTATTTCTAGAATTAAGGAAGACCTCTTTATAGGTGTTCAAGTTTTTGAAGATAGAATTAGACAGGCTACATTATACTTCACATGGGTTGAAGGGAAGACGATTGTGCCAGAAAAGGTTTTTTCTAAAAAGAATAACCTCATAATTAAGGTTTTTTCTGAAAGTATGCTCTTCTTCTTCCTTATATTCATTTTTGTCAGCATTTTTCTTTTTATAATTTTTGGACCCTACACTCCAATATTTCTGGTCATGATCCAATTTATTATACTCTTATTTTCTGGAAAGATTGTCTCATCTATTGGTGACTGGGAGATTACAAAAGATAACCCGTATGTTCATATACTACAGTATCAGCTTACACCGGAAGAATTTGAGAGGATTAAGGTTAATCCCAGAATTTTGAATGAAATTAAAAATGAAGTATACAATCTGACTTTAGCTAAAGGTAAAAAGGTTGAATGTGAAACGGCTAAAGATGTTTTTTCAAGATATGGATTAAAGTGTGTGCCTGAAAGTGTTTCTGTTAAAATATTAAATCTTTATGACCTCGTAGAATATGCTTGTAAAAAATTTAATCTAAGTATTCCAAAAATTATTGTATCAAACATTACTATTCCAAATGCAGCAGCATCTGGTATTAGTTCAAAATATGGTGTCATGTTAATAACAACAGGTCTCCTTGTACAACTTAATGAAGAAGAAATTTTGACTGTTGTCGGACATGAACTTAGTCATATAAAAGGAAAGGATACTGTCGCTTTCTTTACACTTGCTTCAGCAGAGTATGTTCTTAGAGTTTATGTGCTCTGGCCTCTAGTTATGATATTGGGCTTCATATACCTTTTATTCGCTTTTTCTATGGTTTATTTTATTGCAAAATTTTTTGAATCTAAAGCTGACCTAGAATCCGCTATTAAACTAGGTAAGCCTAAAGTTTTGGCTGAAGCTTTAAGAAAAATTGGTTTTAGAAGGCTTGTACTTGAAAGGGACACTTCATTTAGAATTAGGGCTTGGTTGGGTTTTGACCCTCACCCACCAATCTATTTCAGGATAAAAAGACTTGAAGAATTAGAAAATCCTGAAGATATAAAACATCCACTATTAAAGTCAATAAAAGATAATGTAAGTGCATTTATTTCATTGTTCAAATAAAATCTTAAAATATGTAAGTTCACTACTTATTTTCAGCATGAGATTATGGTCAATTCATCCTAAATATCTTGACCAGAAAGGGCTTGTAGCTTGCTGGAGGGAGGGGTTGCTTGCTAAAAAGGTTTTGTTAGGTAAGGTAAAAGGGTATAAGAATCACCCTCAATTGATAAGATTTAAAATGCAAAAGGATCCAATATCTGCTATTAACACATATCTTTTACATGTCTTACTGGAATCAATTAAAAGAGGCTATAATTTTAATAGATATAACGTTAATCCACCCTTTCTAGAATACATGATACCTGTAACAAGAGGTCAGCTAATTTATGAATTTAATCATTTGATGAAAAAGTTGTTCAAGCGTAATAGAAAAAGATACAATAAATTGGTGGAGGTTGTCTTTCCAGACCCCCACCCGCTATTTACTATTGTAACAGGCGATATTGAGTTTTGGGAAAAGGTTAAATGATCTTATTTTTCTCCCAATCATCTTCCATTTTTTTCCTAAACTCAACCCATCTTCTTTCATATTCTCTACAATATTCTGTGTAAGCGATTGCATGCTTTTTAATTAGCTCAAGCTTTGTCTCATCATCCATTTTTTCTGCCTTAAAATATGCATAATCTCTACACTGAAGTTTTCCACCAAACCCTGGAGAAAAGACTATACTAACATTATATTTTATGCTATATTCTCTTGCAAGCTCATCCAACATTCTCAAATATCTTGTTGTCCAGGGAAGCTTCTTCTCTAGATCAATCCATCTTTCGCGTTGTCTAAGTTCCTCTATGCTTAATATAATGCACCCTCTTCTAGGCTTCAAAGAAAATGCTTCCAAAAACTCTTTTAACTCAATGTCAGCCTTGTCCAAATCATATGCTGCTCCCTGCAAATCTACTGACATATGAGGATAAACTACCACCTCATGCTTTACACTCTCACTTACTCCCCCAATATATCCGACTGGTCTAACATCATATGGAACACAAACATTCCATAAGATATTAAATCTTCTCAAAAAACTAACGTCATCCACCAAAATAAATTTATCTCCAGTATAATTTGCTAAAAAATCCTTAACTTTCTCAATAAACCCTTTATCTAACAACATTCTTATCCTTTTCCATAAACCTTAAAACAAGCATACTTATAAACACATTTGCCCTAAATAAAATAATTAATGAGCTCTTATGTAAAAAGTTAAATATTCATTATATGAACCTCCAAAAATGTGCCGCTGTAGCTTAACCCGGTAAAGCGGCTGGCTGTTAACCAGTAGAGTGGAGGTTCAAATCCTCCCAGCGGCGCTCCTTTTTTAGATACGGCGCCCTAATTTTTATACGAGGAACATAATTCACTATATTATGCTTGTAATCTTTTCGAAACTTTTCTATAATTTGCGCATCAATTTTAAGTGAAGTAAGGCCCCCTTTTTGGTGATATTTTATCGATTCTTTCTAAGTCCGCTTCTGTCAATTTGAGTTCTGTTGCTGCAACATTTTCTTCAAGCTGTTCTACAGTTGTAGGGCCTATTACTGGTGCAGTTATAGCTGGGTTCGCTAGCAGCCATGCAAGTGCTATCTGTAACATTGGTTTACCGATTTCTTTAGAAAAATTTTCTAATCCTTCAATCACCTTAAGATTAAATGGGTCATCCCATTCAAAGTTATGTCTTTTAAAGAATTCTGGCTTAAGTGCTCCTCTACTACCTTCTGGTGGTGATGCTCCTGGCCTATATTTTCCTGTTAACACCCCTCCAGCAAGGGGGCTGTAGGGTACTACTCCTATACCTTGGTCAACGCATAAGGGAATAATCTCTCTTTCAGCTTCTCTTTGTAGTAGATTGTATCTTGGCTGGCTTACAACAAATTTTTCAAAGCCATTTACATCGCTTACCCATAAAGCTTTGCAGTGAAGCCATGCTGGAAAGTTTGAGCATCCAATATAATGCACTTTACCCCATCTAACAAGATCATTAAGGGCCCCTAATGTCTCCTCTAATGGTGTTGGTTCTCCAACAAATCCTTTAACTATGTCAACATTGCTTGGCCTATGTAAGTAAAGGATGTCAATATAATCTGTCCCTAGTCTTCTTAGGCTTTCTCTTACAGCAAACATTATATGTTTTCGACTTAGGCCTTCATCATTTGGTCCTGGACCTATACGGTGCCGAACTTTTGTTGCTATAACAATACTATCTCTCATTCCCTTAATTGCTTTACCAACGTATTCTTCAGACTTACCATTATTGTAGACGTTTGCTGTGTCAATAAAGTTTATACCTAAGTCAACAGCTTTCTTAACAATTTTGTTAGCTGTTTCCTCATCAACTTTTGAACCGAAGTCCATTGTTCCAAGGCATATTTCAGAAACTTTTAAACCACATTTTCCAAGTCGTCTATATTCCAAATATATTACCTCAAACCATTTTTTGTAATCCTATACTATTTATGCTTTAAAAATGATTCTGGATATGTTCTAAACTATTTGGCGCTGAATGGCTAAAAGTTTAATCTACTCTTTCCTATAATGGAATTTTAGCGATGGGCCCGGTGGGATTTGAACCCACGGCTGACCGGTTTCTCAAGGTCAATTTACTTTATGAGCCGGTCACTCTGACCTAGCTGAGTTACGGGCCCACGTTTCCTTCTATCTTTTATGGAGGTTTAAATAATTTTTGTTTTACTAAAAATAAAAAGGTGCGGAGGAAATAATATGTGCTAAATCTCCTTTTTTACGATATCGAGCCACTCTTTTGCAGCTCTGAGTAGTATTCCAATGTCCCCGGAAAGGTCTATCATCTTGAAGCCTTGTTTTATTCTTTTTACTGCAGTCTGAGGGTCATCTGTCCATATTCCTCCGGGTTTGTCTGCTTGTTTTCCTGCTTTTAAAACAGAATCTATTGCGTTCTTGAACTTCTCGCTTTCAAATTCTCCTGGTATTCCAAGTGAGCATGATAGGTCATATGGTCCAATGAAGTAGGCGTCTACGCCGTCAACCTTGAGAATGTCTACCGCATTTTTTATTGCCTCTTCCGTCTCAATTTGTACTATTACTGCAATGTTTTCGTTTGCTCTTTTAGCATAAGTTGGGTCTAGACCGTATGCTGCCGCTCTTCTTGGGCCGAACCCTCTTATACCGTAGGGTGGATATCTGCATGCTTTAACCGCTTTAACGGCATCTTCAACAGTGTTGACCCATGGTACCACTATCCCTTCTGCTCCTATGTCCAGTGCAAGTTTTATTAGTACTGGATCATTCCATGCAACTCGTATCAATGGTGAAACTTCTGTGCCACTTAGTGGTTGAATAAGCTTCTGTATTATTGGCGTGTTTAAGGGTGAATGTTCTGTGTCAAATACAAACCAATCAAATCCTACATGTCCAAGCATGTCGACAACATCAGAATCTGTTAAAGAAATCCAAGTTCCAAATGTCAATTTATGCTCCTTAAGAAATTTTTTCATTCTACCTTTAACAAACTGTGACATATTCCATCATAATAGTCTTACCTAACCTAATATAAATTATTTTAACAAATTTTAGTAAAAATTCTTAATTTTCATCACTTATAGAAGGCTGTCTTAAGGTAGTTTATTAAAGATTTTAAATTATCATGCCTAAACCTTGGTTGATGCACAGAAAATCTTTAATCATTTTACTTGTTATGATACCAATATTTTGTTTGAATGTAGGTCATGTGCATGCGCTTTCTCCTTCTCAAGTTAAAGCTGGTATTTGGATTATTAGTATTGATAAGGTTGATCTTGCAGCTGGAACATTTTCTGCTGACTTCTATCTCTGGTTCCATTACAAGGATACTCCTCCAAACTTTGAGTTCATAAATGGCGCCCCATCTAGAATTGAAAAGACCGCTGAAAGGGAAGGTTATGTAGAGTATAGGGTTAAGGCAACTTTTGTTCAACAATACAATTTCAAATCCTTTCCCTTTGATGTACAAAATCTTAACATAATTATTGAAGACAAGTCTCTTAACATGTCAAAACTAGTCTTTGTTCCCGATTATGAAGAGAGTGGTTTGGATCCTCAAGCTTATGTTGTTGGATGGCAGTTTAAGGATTTTATGGCAGAAAGTGTTGTCCACGAATATCCTGGTGAAAACTATTCCCGCATAATATTCACGATATCTATCCAGCGTGAAATATTTCCTGTTTTTATGAAAAATTTTGTTCCAATAACATTGATAACCCTAATTAGTCTTCTTTCATTTGCTGTAAGTATACAAAACTATTCTCAAAGGATTTCTATAGGTATAACAACACTATTTTCTGCTGTAGCATACCATCTGGCCACATTAAGCACTTTGCCCCCACTATCGTATCTTACATTATTTGATCGAATTATGTTAGCAATATATTCTCTTTTCCTATTTAATATTGGTGTTAGCGTGCAAGGTATGCGCTTGGTTGACAGAAAACAGGTTGAGCGTGCAATAGTATTTGAGGATAGGATGCAAAAACTACTTCCAATAGTTATAATAGTCCTTCTAATATTCTTCACTATAATAATCGAGCCATTTACATAAAATTCTTAAATTTTTTTAAGATACGTGCATGCTTTTTCTGCTATTGCCTTAGCCATTTCTAGTGTTCCAGCGTTTCCTCCAAGGTCGTAGGTGACATATTTTCCTTCTTGGACTACCTCTTCTGTGGCATCAAAAATTGCTTTAGCATAACTTTTTTCTCCGAGATATTCTAGCATCCATGCTGCTGATAGTATCATTGCTGTGGGATTAACCTTGTACATTCCCTTATATTTTGGTGCACTACCGTGTGCTGGCTCAAAGAGTGCATAATTGTCTCCAAAGTTTCCAGAGTAAATGCATCCAATGCTTCCAACAAGCCCTGCCGCCTCTTCTGAAATTATGTCCATGAAAAGGTTTGTGCCAAGTATAATATTCTGATTGAATCTTTGGGGATTCTTGACAAGCTGCTGTGCAATATTGTCCACGTAATATTCCTCAAACACTATCCCTGGATAATCTTTTGCAACCCTCTCAACCGCCTCAATAAATATGCCATCACATTCTCTCATAATATTTCTTTTTGTAACCACTATAACCTTATTCCATCCCCTTTCCTTTGCAATCTCGAAAGCCTTTCTTGCCACTTTCTCCGACTGTCTTCTAGAAATTTTCCTGAAGGCAATCGCTATATCATCTGTAATCTTGAACTCTATACCACTATAAAGTCCCTCTGTGGTTTCTCTAACGCATATAAAGTCTACTTCACCAAGTGGTCCTGCCTTTCCCTTAAAAGACTTTATTGGCCTTATATTGGCGTAGAGGTCAAACTTCTGTCTTATCGATACAACAACACTCTTTGGTGCACCACTTTGTGGAGGTGTAGTCATTGGAGCCTTAAGGCATGCATCACTTTCTCCCAAAATCTTCCATGTCTCATCTGGTATAAGTGAGTTTCCTCCATGCTCAAGCCACCATTCGTATCCTGCTTCACATGGTATAAACTCTATTGGCGGCCTTATCGCATTAAAAACTATCATTGTGGCCTCAACAAGCTCCGGTCCAACACCATCTCCCTTTATCAACGCCACTTTTTTCAACAAATATCACGGCTAAAATCCCCAAAGTTGTTAAATTAAATCTTTTTGTCACAGTTTTTCTAGTTTACCATATGTTCTATTAATAGAACACATGTTCAAAACTATAGTCTTATCTTCAATAAAATCCATACTATAAGCCGATGGAAATGAATAAAGAACAAGCAATAGCAATATTTGGTGCACTAGCACTAACTTTAGCGCTAGTTTCAACCTCAATTTATGCAATATTTCTTAGTCACCCTACAACCGCAACTGAAGTGGACGAAGTAAGGGAACACACTATCTACGTTTATGGAACTGGTGAAATTAAAGTTAACCCTGACATGGCTAAAATAATGTTAAGCGTGATAACAGAGGAGCCAAACGCAAAAGATGCTGCAACAAAAAATGCTTTAATTGTTGAAGAATTGATCAAAAGGCTCGAGAACATAGGTGTCTCAAAAGAAGACATTCAAACCACGTCATACAACATTTATCCAATATACTATTATCCAAAAGAAGGTCAACCAACAATAGTAGGCTATAGGGTAGTTAATAGCCTAGAAGTTAGGCTTACAGAAAAGGATGTTAACAAGCTTGGACTAAATGCTGGAAAAATAATAGATGAGGCAGTAGCTGCCGGAGTCAATCAAGTTACAGGAATAATATTTACAGTAACTGATGAATCGTACAAAAATCTAAAAAGTACTGCTTTAAAGCTTGCCGTCGAAGATGCGGGTTCTGAGTTAAGTAGAGATAGATTGTGTTTTATTACCTCTACTTAACCCTTTCCCTCTCGATTAGCTCATTGAGGGCTCTTTGGGGGAACCCTTCTCCCCGCATCTGAAGGTTCAATACTGCTACAACGTCCCTATCCATTGTTAAGCCGCATTTTTCGCATCTCATTATCCTGCCCAGATAGGAAGCCATGCTTCCTGAACAGAGGGGGCAGGTTTTAGATGAGTTTTTGGGATTAACGTACTTTACATCTAAACCAAGCCATTTAAGCTTGTACTCGAGCATGAACTGGAATGTTCTTGCATTCCACTTCGAGAGCTTGCGGTTCATTTTCTTTGAGTGGTTTAGAATCCTATACTTCACGTCCTTAAGTCTCTCCATGATTGCCCCGCAGTTCTTCTCTTTCAGCTCCTCCGCTATGTTGGTTGTTAGCTTGTGCATGAAGTCTTTGGCTCTATTCTTCTCACGTTTAGAATACTTTTCCAGTAGCTTCTTTGAAGTTAGAGGCTTAATCTTAGACATCTTCTGTATCCTCTGTCTTTTGACCTCGTAGACTCTGTGAATATGGTAGAGTTCTCTTAAGTCATAGCTCTTAATCTCGCCATCTACGAATTCCGTTATGTTCGTTAAGTTTACATCGAACGAAGCCCACTTATCCGCTTTGGGTTCAACATTCTTCTTAACCGTTATTATAAGCTCCCTCTCAGTTAGAATCAGCCCCCCGATCCCATCGAAATCTTCGTGAATCCAAGGATACTTTGTTAAATCAACTTCAAGATAACGTTTGTTCGGTTCAATGCTTATCCTCAGTATGCCGTTTCTAAAGCTGAAAAGCGTGTTCTTTATGTAAACGGTTTTTCTAGTTATTTCTGGCCTACTCCTAGCCTTCCTCTTGTTATAAAGGGTTATCCAGCCCTTAACTAATCCGATAACGGAGTTTATGGCCGAGTCAACATAATGCTTCGAGTATCTCCATTCTCTAAGCAGCCCATCCCTAAGCTCTTTCCTATCCTCTCTATCGAGTTCTAGGTGAGCCTTCTTAGAAATTTTAACATGTGAGAATATCGCATCTAA
>JARVJS010000101.1 GCA_029776125.1 Nitrososphaeria archaeon | reverse complement strand
TATTCCGGAAATTTTTTCAAGGTTGAGGGGTGTTAGAATTGGATAAGCTTAAGTTGCTTGTTATAGTTTTGATTCTATGGGCGACTTTTGCCTCTGTTTTTGCTGCCTCATACTTTAATCGTGTTGAACTTTTAGAAAAAGAAGTTTCTTACTTAAAAGTTTTTAAAGAGTCTTCACAAAAAAATGCTACTGTTGTGATTGTAATAAATTTTGGGAACGGTACTGTTTTTGCTAAAGCAGTATATTATAAAATCGATACTAATTTTTCTGTTCTTAATGCAACTTTATCTGCTGTTAGTGGGAAAATGGAGTATGTTTACTTTGAAAAGTTTGGTGACGTTTTCGTTACTAAAATTTTTGATGTAGAAAATGATGTTAATAGTTCAAAGTATTGGATGTTTTATATTAATGGCGAGTTATCGCAGACTGGTGCTCTTCAAACTAAGGTTTCCCCAAATGATGTTATAGAATGGCGTTATGAAAGTTTCTAACTAGCTTTATTTATAAAAGAATAAAAACTATTAATAAGGGTGTTCATAGGGAGCTTGTAAGGAAGAGTGATATGTCTTCAACTGAGTTTAGGCATGTTGTAAGGTTGGGCGGTAGGGATCTAAATGGAAAAAAGAAGCTTATTGCAGCCTTAGCTGACATAAAGGGTATTGGTTTTACTACTGCAAACGCTATAATCAATAAGCTTAACCTTGACCCAAATGTTAGGCTTGGTTCACTTTCTGAATCAGATTTAAAAAGAGTTGATGATTGCATAAAAGCTCTACATTCCTTTATTGAATTACCATATCTTTTGAATAGGAGGAAAGATCCTTCATCTGGGTCAAATATTCATTTGATAAGCTCTGATCTCGAATTTATAGTAAAGGAGGATATTAGACGGGAGAAGGAGATTATGAGCTGGAGGGGTGTGAGACATTCCCTTGGTCTTAAGGTTCGTGGTCAAAGGACAAGAACTACTGGAAGAAAGGGTATGACTGTCGGTGTGAGAAAGGGTGCTGCTAAAACTCAGCCTTCCGGTGGTCAAGAAAAGGGTAAAAAGTGAAATTGTTATGGGCTTTCCAATTTTAAAAATCTTTATAACTGTATTGTTTATTAGGCGGGCGCAGAGAACTTTGTTGAGGTGCTAGTTATGGGTGATCCTAAAAAGCCTAGAAAAAAGTATACTTCACCAAAAATGCCTTGGAGAAGTGATATTCTAACGTCTGAACTACAACTGTTGGGTACATATGGTTTAAGAAATAAGCGTGAGCTTTGGAAGGCTAAGACTATTCTTTCAAAAATTAGGGGCCAGGCTAGACAACTTTTAGCTATGCCTGAAAATGAAAGGAAGATTAAAGAAAGTATTTTGTTAAAAAAACTTTTGAGATATGGTTTTGTACATGAAGGTTCAACTCTGGATGATATTTTGAACTTAACTGTTGAAGATATATTAGAAAGAAGGCTTCAGACTATTGTCTGGAGGAAGGGCTTAGCTAAGTCCCCATATCAAGCAAGACAGTTTATTGTTCATGGTCACATAACTATGAATGGTCGTGTTGTCAGACGGCCAGGAATGTTTGTTATGGTTGGAGATGAAGATTCTATTATGCTAAGGGCTGATAGTCCACTAAAGGTTGTTTTGGAGGCTCAAAAGGGTTGATTTAAATGTCTACGCCAACTTCCCAAGAGGAAAGGTGGGCTGTTGTACACATTTACAGTTCATATAATAATACAATAGTCCACTTTACAGACCTCTCCGGTGCAGAAACTATTGCAATAAGTTCTGGAGGTCGGCATGTTAAAGCAGACAGGTTTGAATCCTCACCATATGCAGCTATTAAGTCTGCTATGGCATGTGCCGAAGAGGCGAAAAGAAAGGGTATAACCTCTATTATAATAAAGGTTCGTGCTGTTGGTGGAACTGGTCCTAGGGTTCCAGGCCCTGGTCTTAATGCCGCTTTAAGGGCTCTTGCTAGAGCAGGATTTAAGATAGCTAGAATTGAAGATGTGACGCCTATACCACATGATACAACACGTAAACCTGGTGGAAGAAGGGGTAGGAGAGCGTAGTATGCAAGTTAAGGTTCTTGAAGAATCTTATGATAAGATTAGAGTTCTATTCGAAGGATATCCAAGAATATATGTGAATTCAGTTAGACGGGCTGCTCTTTCACTTGTGCCAACGATGGCCATCGATGATGTTGTTATCTTAGAAAATTCGTCTTCATTTTATGATGAAGTTATAGCTCATCGGCTTGCTATGCTTCCATTAAAGACTCCTGTTGGAAAGTATGTTCTTCCATCGGAATGTGACTGTAAAAGCTCCTTAGGCTGTCCAAGATGTCGTGTTCTTCTTGTTTTAGATGTAGAAGCTGGTGACAGAGTTCGGACAGTGTATTCTGGTGAACTTGTGTCTGAAGATGAAGATGTGAAGCCAATTTCG
Organism: Nitrososphaeria archaeon; assembly: GCA_029776125.1. GTDB lineage: Archaea > Thermoproteota > Nitrososphaeria > JACIWG01 > JACIWG01 > JACIWG01. The sequence continues at coordinate 8,036 of JARVJS010000101.1, read as the reverse complement.
CCTAATATTCCTATTCTAAAACTTTCTCCCGGACAGAAGGTTAAGCTTGAAGCTTACGCCAAGCTCGGTAGGGGGAAAGATCATTCAAAATGGCAGGCTGCTACCGTTTCAGTATTAAAATCATACCCGGTAATAATTAAAAGTAAATCTTGCGATAATTGCGGTGCATGCGTCGATGCATGTGTTAAAAACGTCTTCTCTATAAAAGATGGTCTCCTACAAATTGAAAATCCTTTAAACTGCAATCTTTGTATGCAATGTGTTAAAGCATGTAAGTCTGAACCAAAGGGTATAAGTGTAAACGAAGCTGATGATAAATTCATTTTGATTATTGAAAGTGTTGGTTCGATGTCTGCTAGAGAAATATTACTCAGTGCTGTTAAAGAAGTGATGTTACAGGTTGATAAAGTGATAGATAATCTTTCTAATATGGTGGTTGAAGTTGAAAAGAAGAGTTAATAATCCTATGATAAAAGAGGCTATTAAGAAAATTAGAAGTGCATCTAAAACTGGAAATGAAAATTTTTGGTCTAAAGTTGAAGAAATGATACTTAAGCCAAGGTCTAGACGTTCTGAAGTTAATGTTGGTAAAATTTCTAAGTTAACAAAAGAAAATGATGTTGTTCTTGTGCCTGGAAAACTTTTGGGTGATGGACTAATAGACCATCCTGTGACGGTAGGCGCCCTTTTCGCATCAAAGAGTGCTATAAAAAAGATTGTTGAAGCCGGTGGCACATTCTTGCCTTTAACAGAGTTCATAGAACGTTTCCCTGACGGTTCTAACGTTAAAATATTTGGTGGTTGAAAATGGTTGAAAAGGAAAAGATTATAGTTGTTGATGGAACAGGACATATTCTTGGTCGCCTTGCCTCAAAGGTCGCCAAACTTCTTTTGGAAGGAAATCGAGTTGTCATAGTAAATTCGGAGAAGATTTTACTTTCTGGGTCTAGAAAGTCCAAAATTAATGAATATATTTCAAGGTTAGAAATAAAAAGCAGGGTCAATCCAGAATATGGCCCCTATCATCCTAGACGTCCAGAGAATATTGTTTCAAGAACGGTTAGAGGTATGCTTCCTATGAGGAAAAGTAAGGGTGCATTAGCATATGATCGTTTAAAGGTGTTTCCTGGGGTTCCAAAGGAATTTGAAAATGTTGAAAAAGTAGTTTTTCCTGAGGCTATGGCAAAAAAACCAATATCGTTTTATATTAGTGTTGGAGAGGTTTCACAGCATCTAGGAAGTCAGGTGAACGTCTGATGGCTAAAAAGATAGTACAATCAGATGGATGGAGGAAGACTGCTTACGCTCAAGCTACTATAACATCTGGTCAGGGACGAGTTTGGATAAATAATGTTCCAATTGAAATACTTCAGCCTGAGTTTGCTAGATTAAGAATAATGACTCCCCTACTTTTGGCTAAAGAAATATCAAATAAAGTTGATATTAATGTAAAAGTTAAAGGTGGTGGTTTTATGAGCAGAGCTGAAGCATGTGCAATGGCCATATCACGTGCCCTTGTTGAATGGAGTGGTTCTGAAGAATTGAAAAAACGTTTTCTTGACTATGACAGATACCTTATTGTAGGCGACCCCAGACAGACTGAGCCAAAGAAGTTTGGAGGTCCAGGTCCAAGGAGGAGACGCCAAAAGTCTTATAGGTGAAATTGTTATGATGATTCCCATTAGATGTTTTACATGTGGTTCCCTAATAGGGGACAAGTATGAGGAGTTCAAGAAACGTGTTGGAATGGGTGAGGACCCTGGAAAGGTTCTGGATAATCTTGGTATTAAAAGATACTGCTGTAGAAGAATGTTCATTACAAATGTTGATATAATAGACCAAATTTTACCATATGAGGAGTCAGTGTATAGGAAAGGTAAAGAATATCAAGTTATGAGGTGATTGTATGGGAACGGAAATTAAGGAAGCGAGGGCAAGGATAGTTTTCAACAGTCGAGGAGAAAAGGCGTTTGAAGTAGACGTGCTTGTAGAGGGCTTCATTGGACGTGCCTGCGCTCCAGCTGGAGCAAGCACTGGCGCAGGAGAAGCTGTAGCTTTTCCTCCATCAGGGCCAGAAGGTGCACTTCAAATTTTTAGGGAATATTCAACTAAACTTATAGGATTTAAAGCTGATGACATAATTGGATTATCAAAATTTTTGCACGAAATTGACCAAACACCTAACTTCAGTAAAATTGGAGGCGCAGCTGCATTCGCAATTACTGTTGCATCTGTTGATGCTGCTGCAAAGGCTCTTGGAATACCAATGTTTAAGCTTATAGGAGGGGAAAAGAAATACGCTCATCCATATCCTTTAGGAAATGTTCTTGGAGGCGGAAAACATGCTGGTCCAGGTTCTCCAGATATTCAAGAATTTCTCTCACTTCCTGTGGGTGCAAAAAGGGTTTATGACGCAGTGTATGCTAACATATTAGTTCATAAGGAAGTAAGAAGGTTGATTGAAAAAAGGGATCCTTCCTTTTCTGGTGGAAAAGGTGATGAAGGTGCTTGGGCTCCAAATCTAACTGACATAGAAGCTTTGGAAACAGTTTATGAAGCTGTAAATAATGTTAGTGATAAGGTTGGTTTTAAGGTTAGGATGGGCATAGATTTTGCCTCCTCATCATTATATAATTCAGAAACAAAATGTTATGAGTATACACGCAGAAATAAAGTCCTTTCAAGAGAGGATCAAATAAACTTTGTGCTAACAATAATAGATAAATATTCTCCAATCTACATTGAAGACCCGTTATTTGAAGATGATTTTGAAGGTTTTGCAATATTGACGAAACAAGCTAAGGGCACCTACATTGTTGGAGACGACCTTTTTGTAACTAATACAAAAAGGCTTTTGAATGGCGTGAAGATCGGTGCAGGAAATGGTGTTATATTGAAGGTTAACCAAGTAGGTGCATTAGGTGATGCCATAGAATTCGCAAACGCCGCAAAGGCGAACAAGTATATTGTTGCAGTCTCACATAGGTCTGGTGAAAGTGTTGATCCTCATCTTGCACATATTGCCTTAGGTGTCTCAGGTGAAATTATTAAGTCGGGTGTTGTTGGAGGCGAACGTATAGCAAAACTTAATGAACTTATTAGGATAGATGAACTTTATGGTCCATTTAATATGATGAAATTGGTATGGTGAAAGAGTATGTTAGAAGAAAATGAATCTGTTGACGAAGAAGGTTCTGCAGAAAGGATGGTTACAACCGAAGTGACAGAAAAAGCCCTTTTCTCTTCAGGTATAAGGATTGGTAGTATAGCTAAAACATCCTACATGCGTAAATTTATTGCGACTACAAGACAGGGTGGATTAAACATTATAGACATAAACAAAACGCTTGAACGAATCGATGTCGCTGCCAAAATGATAGCTCGGGTCGGTCCAAAGAATGTTATTGTATACTCTAGGAAACCTTATGCGCAAAAGCCTGTAGAAAAATTTTGTGAACTTACTGGTGCCACACCTGTCTTGAAAAGATTTCTTCCAGGAACCATCACAAATCCTCTTCTAAAAAACTATTTTGAACCTGAAATAGTACTTGTTTCTGACCCCTTCTATGACAAGCAGGCTATAGATGAAGCCTCAAGTTTAGGTATACCTGTAATCGCCATATGTAATACTGATAATGTGGTTTCGAATGTTGACCTTGTTGTTCCAGCGAACAATAATGGCCGAAAGGCATTGGCTGCAGTATATTGGCTTCTTGCAAGGAGTGTTTTAATTGCTTTAAAGCTTCTCCAGCCAAATGAACCTATGAAATATTCGATAGACGATTTCGAAACTAAGCCAGAAGAAGAGTCTTAAACTTATAAACTTCCTTTTATAACATTTTGTAGAGGGTTCTTGACCAGTATTAGACGAGCAGCTGTATCTGGAACATTTTATCCGAGTGGTCAAGGTGAACTAAAAAGTTTACTCGAGCAACTTTTTTCATCAAGTAAGGCTAAAGTTTTACAACTTCCGCATTTTTCAAAAATTATAGGTATTGTTTCTCCTCATGCTGGATATGAATATTCTGGCTATGTTGCTGCAAAAGGTTTTTCTATTCTAAAATCTTATGTTCCTTCACCATCGAGGGCAATAATTTTAGGCCCAAACCATAGAGGTGTTGGAAGTATAATTTCCTCTACTACTAAAGAGTATTGGGCAACACCACTTGGAAATGTTAAAGTAGATATTGATGGTATAAAGCAACTTCTAAAATTTTCTAATATAATTGACTTAGACGATTTCTCACACGCCTATGAGCATTCTATAGAAGTTCAACTTCCTTTCCTACAGTATCTATATGGAACGGATTTTAAAATCATTCCAATATGTATGATGGAACAGGATAAGCATTTTGCTTTAGAAGTAGCTAAAGCCTTACTAAATATTTTTGACCCCGAAAGAGATATAATAGTCGCCTCATCTGATTTCACACATTATGAGTCACAGAATAGTGCGCAGAAAAAGGACTCGACACTTATAAGTTATATTGAAAAGCTTGATGTTGACGGCTTCTACGATTGTCTCTATAATATGAATGTTACTGCTTGTGGTTTTGGTCCTATTGCCGTCCTGATGACTATCTCAAAAAATTTGAATATGACTGGTTCAAGACTTGTATCTTATATGACTAGTGGTGATGTTATAGGCGACTATGACCAAGTTGTAGGATATGCTTCTATTGTCTTTGGTAAGTGGTAATTCTTGAAAGCTTGTGCTTTTTCTCCTGGAAAGGCTATTCTATTAGGTGAACATTTTGTTGTTCATGGCGCTTATGCTCTTGTAGCTGCTATTCAACAAGGTTCATTTGCTTCCACAAGTTTTTCAGATATGGATGAAATAGTAAGCGAGTCCCTAAATATAGTTTGGAAGGAAGGTTCAACTGTTCCAACACCATTGCTTCCATACAAAAAAGCTTTGGATAAGATTAGGGAACAGTGTAATTTCTCCAAAAAAATTAGGTCAATAATTTCCACCAATCTACCAATATCAGCTGGGCTTGGTTCCTCAAGTTCTTCTTCTGTAGCATTTTCAGCTTCTGTTTTAAAGCTTGTTTCAGGAGAAGTCGACTATAACATGCTCTTTAACATATCCATGGAGTCGGAGCGTATTACTCATGGTAACCCATCGGGTGTAGATGTTTTTATCGGCATAAGAGGTGGTGTTCATCTTTTTAAAAAAGATGGTTTTTCAAAAGAAATTATCCTTCCAAACACAATAAAGGTTCTTCTTGTAAACACTGGTGCAGTCAGGCAGACTTCCAAGCTTATTTCAAAATTTTCACATTTTAAAGACTTGTATCCCTCATATTTTAAAAGGCTAGTTGAATCGTCTTCGCATCTTACTCTAATTGGTTCTGAATGTTTAAGTAGAGGCTCTTTGGAAGAGTTCGGTCTTTTAATGTGCTATCAGCATGCCATACTCTCATATTTTGGTGTGTCCAATGAAATGTTAGATAAGATTGTGGAGTTGGCAATGGCTTCTGGTGCCTTGGGTGCAAAGCTCACCGGTGCCGGTGGAGGTGGTTGTGCTATCGTATTACCGCAACAGTCTATGGTTGAAGAAATCCTAAACAATTTTAAAAATTTTGAAGTTTACATTTCTGAAATTCCTGCAGGAGGTTTAAAGGTTTGGGTAGAATAGAAGAGCTTATTGTAATAAAATTTGGTGGTTCCGTTATAACTGACAAGAGTCGCCCTCTTTCGCTTAACTTAGGTGCATTAGATTCATTGTCTAAGATACTTTCTATGCATCATTCTAGGAAGGTTATAGTTCATGGTGGAGGCTCCTTTGGGCACTATTACGCTAAACTTGCTGGCTTAAATACTAGATGCAAAAGTGTTGAAGATGTTAACCAAGTTGCAGTAATTAGGAAAAGTATGTTAGAACTTAACACATATGTAATAAAATCACTTTCTTCATATGGCTTAAATCCTTACACTATTACCCCATTTTATTGGAGTAAAAATTTAAACAGCTTGAAGTCTTTCCTTCACAAACTTTTGTCCCAGAATATTTGTCCTGTGTTTTTTGGAGACGTGATACCGTGTACTAAGGGATTCAAAATTCTCTCTGGAGATGATATATCGTATTCTCTTTGTAGGCTACTAAAACCTTCTCGTATGATATTCTGTATTAGTGTGGATGGTATTTTTTCTTCATCAAAGATGGAGGGCCCAATTGTAAGGGAATTGGATCCTAAAATTGTTAAAAGTATTGTTGCAAAAGAATCCTTTCTAGATGTTACCGGCGGTATAGCTAGAAAGATTAAAATTGCTTATAAAATTTCAAAGTTGGGTGTAGATGTATTTTTTGTTAATGGTTTTAAGCCTGACGATTTTCTCAAAGCTTTAAATGGGGAATATGGTGTGGGAACTTGTATGAGGGGGATCCGATGAGCGATCAGATTAGAAAGAGAAAGGCTGATCATCTTTCTATATGTCTTAAAAAGGATGTAGAATGTAAGAGTGTGACAACGGGTTTAGAGTATGTTTATATTGTTCACAATGCTCTTCCAGAAATAGACTTAGACGATGTTGACACCTCATCTGACTTTTTTGGCCACAAACTCTCTTTTCCTCTCCTCTTTGACTCAATAACTGGTGGTTCTAAAGAGGCTAAGCAAGTAAATCAAATTGTAGCTGAAGTTGCAAAGGAGAAGGGTTTAGGTATGTTTCTTGGAAGTATTCGTCCAGCTCTTGATGATCCGAACATACTAGATTCTTACACCATTGCAAGGGATACTGCTCCAGACATATTTATTGGATTAAATGTTGGTGCTCCCCAACTTTCTAGAGGTCTTGATATTGATAGGCTAAAATCCATTCTAAACGACATAAAGGCTAATGCTTTGTCCATCCACTTAAACCCTTTACAGGAATCTGTTCAGTTTGAAGGCGAGCCCTTTTTTAGATCGGTTCTTGAAAGGATACGCTTTCTTGTTAAAAATTTAAATGTTCCAATAATTGTTAAGGAAGTTGGATGTGGTATATCACGTGAAGTTGCTACAAAGCTTGAGCTTTCAGGTGTTTCAGCTATTAATGTAGCTGGTTTGGGTGGCACAAATTGGGCTACAGTGGAGTCTATTAGGTCTAAAATGTTAGGAAATGATTTTAAGGCTGAATTAGGTGACTTGTTTTCATCGTGGGGTATACCCACATCTATTTCGATTATCGAATGTGTTCAGAGTGTGAAAATTCCTATTATAGCATCAGGTGGCATAAGAAGTGGCCTGGATATGTTTAAGGCAATGGTATTAGGGGCAAGATACTGTTCAATAGCGCTTCCTGTATTAAGAGCATCTAAGTCTTCTCAAGAACTTTCTTTGTTGGCTGATAAATTTTTGGCCGGATTTAAAACTGCCATGTTTTTGTCTGGCTGCAAGTCTGTAAACGATATTAAATCAGTAAGATACTATTTAGGTCCCCAACTGAAAGGTTTACTTGCAAGGTGACAATCTTGTCAATATATGATGAAATGAAATATTTTTCATCAAGGGTTGATGAATATCTTGCATCTTATTTTATCAAAGAGCCACAGTTTTTGTATGATGCCTCATATTATCTTATAAGGCATGGTGGAAAAAGGCAGAGGCCCTTCATACTAATAAATTCGGGTATTATGTTTGGCGCCAAACTGGATGAGCTGCTGCCTGCGGCTGCCGCTATAGAAATTTTGCACAACTTTACTCTTGTACATGACGATATAATGGATAATGATGAGGAAAGGAGAGGCGTTCCTACCGTTCATGTAAAGTTTGGTGTTCCTATGGCCATACTGGCTGGCGATCTTCTTTTTGCAAAATCCTTTGAGGCTGCATTAAATCTCTTGAAAAATTCATATGATTACAGTCAGGTTATTAAGGTTATGGCTGCACTTGTTAATGCGTCTATTGAAGTTTGTGAAGGTCAAGCTCTTGACCTTAAAATTGCTGAGTCAAAAGTGTTTCCTTCTAAAGAGGAATACTACCATCTTATAGAATTGAAGACTTCATCCTTGTTTAAAGCTTGTACTATAATAGGTGCTGTCCTAGGAGATC
>JARVJS010000149.1 GCA_029776125.1 Nitrososphaeria archaeon | reverse complement strand
TCTTGTCGGAGGAGAATCTCGGCCAAAATTTGGAGGAGGAAAAGTTGTTAAACCAATCCAAATTATAGTTGCAGGAAGAGCGGTTTCAAGGTACATTAAAGACGGAACAAGGTATGAGATACCTGTAGAAGTTATTGCAAAAAGGGCTGCAAAGGACTACATTAGAAGAACCATAAGAAACTTGAACGTTGAAGAACATGTAAAACTAAGTTTTAAAATCAGAAATCCTTCAAGTGACCTAAGCTATCTTTCTGAAAAGGGTATAGCAAACGATACATCAATAGGAGTAGGATTTGCGCCTTTCACTGAAACAGAAAAGGTTGCCTTGGGTATAGAAAATTTTCTAAATGACGCTCAAACAAAGAGAAAATATCCGGAAATCGGTGAAGATATTAAGGTTATGGCTATGAGAAGAAAGGATGAGCTTGATGTTACGGTGGCAATGGCTATGGTGGACAAGTATATTCCAGACAAAGACCACTACATTAGCGTAGTACATGAGGTAAGAGAAACTCTATTGAATAAATTTAGTACAAGCAATCTAAACCTTTCGATCAAAATAAATAATGCGGACGACTACGAAAACAACAGCTTCTATCTAACAGTAACAGGAACTTCAGCAGAGTCAGGTGATGACGGGAACACGGGAAGAGGAAATCGTGTAACAGGATTAATAACACCCATGAGAATGTATTCTATGGAAGCTACTGCGGGAAAGAATCCAACAATACACACAGGCAAAATATACAATGCACTAGCACAAATTATCGCACAAAAAATTTCTGAAGAAGTCAAGGGAGTCGAAGAAGTTTATGTTAGAATTCTAAGTAGAATTGGGAACCCGCTTACAGAGCCAACGATTGCAAGTGTTGCGCTACGTCTACAAGAGAATGTATCCTATGATAATGTAAAAAGTGATATAGAGAATATAGTTTCAGAAGAGCTTTCTAATGTGCGCAACATAACATCAATAATCCGTGAAAGAAAGGTTCCACTATTCTAGAACCTACTATAGGGTACTGTGACAAACCTATACGCTTTCTCAAAAGGATAGTCAACATTAAACTTCTTTCTAAAGAACTTCAGAATATTGCTGATATCCCTTGAAAGAAGAGACAGACTGTTCGGGGAATTGGCGTCGACAGCCTGAGGCCAATCTATAACATAATATCTTTCTCCATCATATAGTATATTAAATTCACTTAAATCACCATTTACTATTGAAGCTTTAATGTAAGCCTTCTTTAAAGTAAAAAAGATATCCTTTAGTCCCCTTAACGGGGATTCAAGAAAATTAACCTTATTCAACATTGTTCCCTCAATCTTCTCCATCAACACAGCATGCCTTTCCCTTGCAAAAAATTTTGGAACCATACCACAAACAGAATAAACTTTAGATAGAGCCCAAGCCTCCCTTTTAGCTGCATTAATGCACGCCTTAAGCCAAACAGAACTTTCTTTATCCAACATAATCCTCCTCTTTCTACGAACATTTCTAAAACTCGTTCTACCAATCCTATAAAATTTTAAAACATACATGCGCCCCCTATCATCCAAGACGTCAAAAACGTCAGCCTCTTTACCAACACCAACATTGCCGCCAAAAGACGATATAAAACCCCTTTGAACAAGAGCATTCAAAGCTATTGCATCAAGCCCGCTTGAGACAAGGTAGTAGCCGGATTCACCTTTAGCAATCAAACCCATCTCCCTAAGCCTCCCAAGACGATATGCAACTTCATCCTCATGCAAGCCTGTTACCTTTTCAATATATTCCGCTTTAACCTGCTCAAAATAGTCTAAAGCCTTCTCTAGAGCGTGAAGCACCCTATAGTCTCTAGCTTCAAGCAAGCGGACAAGGTTTGCTGCAACCTCAGCCGTAGACATGTAGAGAAACTTTGTAGAAAGGGGTAAAAATATTTTCGGTAAGTTTAAATCCATTAAACATAAAATATTCATAGATGAAAGCTAAAAGCGTCGCATTTCTCAGCATAATGATACCATTAGTCACCGTAATGACCATAATAGTTAGGGTTCCCATTCCAGCAACACAAGGATACTTTAACTTTGGAGACACAATGGTAATTCTTACAGGAATAATGTTTGGCCCATACATTGGATTCTTGGCAGGAGGAATAGGTTCATCGTTAGCGGACATAATTTCAGGATACCCGCATTATGCGCCTATAACATTTTTAGCAAAAGGTGGAGAGGGGGCAATTGTAGGAACATTATTTAAAAGATTATATCAGCATTCAAAAACATTAGGGTACATTTCAGGATTTGTTGGAGGAACATTCATGATACTAACATACTTTACATTTGAACTCTACTTTTTCGGCCTTGGAGCAGCATTGATAGAATTACCTTGGAATATTCTACAATGTGTTTTGGGAACACTTATAGCATATATGGTTCACTTGATTTTAAAGCCTACACTTTCAAAGACACTCCGATAGACTTTCTCCTCATCAAACTCGCTTCAACAAAACCCCTAAAAATTGGATCAGGCTTACCAGGCCTACTAACAAATTCAGGATGATATTGTGAAGCCATATAGAATGGGTGATCCTTCAACTCGATAATTTCAACACGCTTCATGTCCTCACTAAAGCCTGAGAAGACCATTCCAGCCTCTTGTAGAACATTCCAATATTTTGGATTTATTTCGTACCTGTGCCTATGCCTTTCCCTAATAACATTTTTCCCATAAAGCCTGAAAGCCAATGTACCAGCCTTAAGAATAATATTGTGCCCACCAAGCCTCATCGTCCCACCAAGCTTGTCAATTTCCTTCTGCTCAGGTAAAAGGTCTATAACAGGATAAGGTGTGTTAGGGTCGATCTCCGTAGAATTTGCACCCTCGTAGCCCAACACGTGTCTTGCAAAAGATACTACAGCAAGCTGTAAGCCAAAACATAGACCAAGGTATGGGATACCCTTTTCTCTAGCATAGTTTGCTGCCAAAATTTTTCCTTCAACACCCCTACTGCCGAAGCCTCCTGGAACAATTATACCATCATACTTTTCAAGCTCAGAAAGACTACTATTATCACATTCAAGATTCTCAGACTCTATCCAATGAATTTTAACCCTACACTTTAGTACACCACCAGCATGATATAGTGCATGATTCACACTAACATAGCTGTCAGCAAGTTCAGCATACTTTCCAACCATCGCAATATGAACCTCATCCTTTGACTCAAGCATGTCTTTAACAACATTATTCCATTCGGATAAATCAACATCCCTTGAAGGAATCTTCAACTGTTCAAAGATTATTTTGGAAAGACCCTGCTCCTCAAGCACCTGTGGAACAAGATATGGAGATTTAAGGTCAGGGCTTGAAAGAACATTTTCTCTTGGAACATTCGTGAAAAGAGAAATCTTGTCCCTGTTCGCTTCAGTCAAACGTTTCTTAGACCTAACAATTATTATGTCAGGCTGGATACCTATTCTTCTAAGCTCCTGAACACTATGCTGGGTCGGCTTAGTTTTTAGCTCACCAACATCCTCTATTATTGGAGCAAGAGTAACATGCACAAAAAGAGTATTATCCTTTCCCTCTTCAAACCTCATCTGCCTCAAAGCTTCAAGAAAAGGTAATGCTTCAATGTCACCAACAGTCCCACCAGATTCGACGATCATGACGTCAGCATCATCTTTTCTTGCAGCATACCTTATCAAACGCTTTATCTCATCAGTTATATGAGGTATTATTTGGACACATTTACCCAAATACTTTCCCTCACGCTCCCGCTGCAAAACATTGAGGTAGACTTGGCCGGTTGTTATATTATTTGCCCTAGAAAGGTTTATGTCAAGAAAACGTTCATATGTACCTATATCCATGTCAGTTTCAGCACCATCATCGCAGACAAAAACTTCACCATGAACAAGAGGATTCATTGTTCCAGCGTCAACATTAAGGTAAGGGTCCATCTTCATCACAGAAACCTTTATCCCAGAAGATTGGAGAATCTTCCCAATAGATCCAGCTATAACACCCTTACCGATCCCACTAATCACTCCGCCAGTAACAAAGATGTATTTGGGCATAAAAGGTAATCTGATTAATAATATAAATAATTATCGCACTACTATAATTCAATCAATTCCTTAGTAAAATTTGTTAAACATTCTACTCTTTCACCAACATAAACTGTATCCTCAATGCGTACACCAAACCTTTTAGGAATATAAACACCAGGCTCCACAGTAACAACGTTACCCAACTCAAGCAACTCAGACTGGTTCACTGAAAGAGTTGGAGGCTCATGAACCTCTAAACCAACACCATGACCAGTACCATGAATAAAATATTCTCCATAACCTCTTTCACCAATAAGTTTCCTACATATAGAGTCAACTTCACCAGTTTTAACTCCAGCCGCCATAGCCCTAACACCCTCCTCCTGAGCCAATAGTACACTTTCATAAACATGCTTAAACTCACTTGAGGCACGGCCGAGGACAAAGGTTCTAGTTTCGTCAGAAACATAGCCCTTATATCTAAAGAAAAAATCTAGCTTTACAGCATCACCATGCCTAAGCATCCTATCACTAACCTGAGCATGTGGAAATGAAGAATTTGGACCAGAAGCAACTATTATTGGCGTAAAGTCAGTGTTAACATATGGTGTGTCAAGACCTAGGCCTATAGCTTCACCAACAATTCTAGAAGCAACTTCCCTCTCACTAAGACCTTCCCTAATAATTTTTGTAGAAAGTTCATAGAGCATGTCAACACGCTTCGAAGCCTCCTTCAATAGGCTAACCTCGTATTCATCCTTAATCCTCCTAAGACCATAGAAAATTTTAGGCTCAACAGCTAAGCTTACATTCAAATTCTTTTCCAAACGTTCTTTTACTGTAAATGGAACCTCGTCAACAAGCAGTTTACCACTAACATACTGCTTTAGAAGGGAAAAAACTGTTTCACCCAAAGGTGTGCAAACAACCTCGGTATCAAAAGAATTTTCGGAAGCTCTATTCTTTTCAAGAAGGCCAGTGAACAGTCTAGTACCATCCTGGGTTAAAAGAAGATAGCCGCCACCCCAAAATCCAGTAAAATAGTAAATGTTTTCAACACCAGTTACAAGAATCTGCTTAAAGCCAAGCTCCTCAGCTTTCAAAAGAATCTTTTTTCTCCTCTCTTTAATATAGGAAATCATATGTTACAAGGATACTTTTTAGCCAAATTTAACCTTATCCGAAAAGTTACCTCCTAACAAATTTACCCCTAATAGGAATTTGTACACCACATTTAGGACATCTTCCATCATCAGAAAGATAGTAGCCTAAAACTTTAAAGTCAGACCTAACAATAACCCTTTCACCACAATTATGGCAGTATGTGTGAGAAAACTTGTGGCCTGGAACATTACCAACATAAGGATACCATACACCAACCTTCTTCGCTAAACTGTAGGCCATTTCAAGAACTTCAACCTTAGTTGGTGGAGCTTTAAACTTGTATGCTGGAAAATATCTGGTAAAATGTATTGGAGTTTCAGGACCTGCTTCTTTAACATGCCTTTCAACAATCAACCTAATACAGTCTTCACTATCGTTTACACCAGTAACTATGAGATTCACAACCTCAACATGTAAGCCGAGCCTTTTAGCTTCCCTAACATTCCTCCAAACCACTTCAACATCTAGACCACCAAGATATTTACTATATGTAATAGCGTCACCTTTAACATCGATCTTTAACCCATCTAAGCCATTATTCTTCAAAAAATTCAAAGCTTCGATGGTAAGATAACCATTACTTACATAACAGCAGTACAATCCTAGTTTAGAACCCCTACTAAAAACATCTCCAGCCCACTCAGTCAAAAGGGTTGGCTCCTGAAAACTTGCACACAAACCTTGGTCACCATACTTTAGAGCAAGTTCAACAACCAATCTAGGATCGAGAAATGAGGCTCTCGAAGGAGATGGCAAGGTTCTTGAAAGATGAAAGTTTTGACACCAAGGACATATAAAGTTACAAGACCATGTGGAAAATGTTAGTGCAGTTGAACCGGGCCAATAATGGTAGAATGGTTTAATTTCAATAGGTCTACTTTCAATAGCACTAACATCACCATACACAAGCGAGTAAAGTTTTCCATCGACATTGATTCTTGTACCACAAAAACCCCTAGCTCCAACAGAAATAACACATCTTCTTTCACACAAAGAACATTTAACCTTATCATCACATAACCTTTCATAAAATATTGATTCCTTCACTGAAGGATACTTTAAAAGTTCTAAACTCATAGATGTCACATAGAATTAAGTTTATCCCTTTTTATATAATGTTAGGAAATTATTTGACATTGGACAATGGAAGTGTTATAGTAAATGTTGTACCAACACCTTCCATGCTATAAAAAGTTATTTTACCACCTAAAAATTCTATGAGCCTTTTACACACAGCAAGCCCCAACCCCATACCCTTAGACTTTGTAGTAAAAAGTGGTTCAAAAACCTTTTCCTGCAATTCTCTAGGAATACCTCTACCAGTGTCTGTAACAGTTAAAACAACCTCTTCACCCTCTCTTACACCACCTATAATCAATTTTCCACCCTCAGGCATCGCCTGTACAGCATTAAGAATAATATTTGCGAGAACACGTCTTAAGATTATGGGGTCAGAAACAACCTTTAACCCCTCTTCACAAAATATTTCAGTTTTAACATTTGGAGACACAGGTGTATATGAGAGAGTATCCCTTATAAAATTACATAAATCAATTTCTTTCTTAATAATCTGAAGGGTTTCCCCATAATAGTAAAGGTCGGAAACAATCTTATCCATATAATTTATTTGGAGCTTTATAGAGTCCAGTTTTTCAAGAAGATCTGGTTGAAGAGTTTTATAAGACCTAACCTTCTCTTCAATCAAATAAACGTTATTAACTATAGATTGAAGAGGATTTCTAAGGTCGTGCGCAATAATTTTCGCAGTTTCTCCAATAGCAGAAACACGCTCTTCCTGAAGCTTAGCTTGAGCCTTTTCAAGCTTATCAAGCATTCCATTAATAATTTTACACATGTTAGATATTTCATCATCACCTTTTACACTCACTCTTGCAGTAATATCTCCACTTTCACCAATCCTTTCTAATTCTTTATCAACTCTTTCAATGTCACCTAAAATCCCATGTTTGAAAATCAAAAAAATGCCTACACCAATTAGAGTTGTACATGATAAGGTTGCAAAAGCAAAGTAAAAGACGTGAACAACACCTTCCCTATAAATCCACCTAGACTCTGCAAGTTCAATGACTAAAGCATCCTTACCATAAACATCCTTAAGAACTCTATATCCAATAATATTTTCATTTAATGGCTTAATGTAAATGCCTTCATAAAATAGTTCACCTTCTACCCTTTCTAGTTCAACTCCCAAAATGTAAACAGAAAAATTCTTTCCCAACATGGCTTTAATATCATTTAATTGGAAATCAAGATATCTACCCATCAACAAAAATCCCGTTGATGGACCCTTTCCTTCGCTTGTCAAGATAGGGTACATAGAAAATAATGTAGCCCTTTCTAAAATAACTATTCCTCTTAAACCATTCTTCTCTAAGCAACTTTTAAAAATATTTGAATTAGGTTGTATGTGAACATTTAAGCTTTGTGGCAATGGCGTCATCTCTTTAGTTGTCAAATTGTATGCAGTTCCCCAAAAAATTTCTCCATTGTTATCTATGAAAATGATAAGATTGACCTTTAAATTTTCAAAAACAGAGCCAATTAAATTACTTTGAATAAAAGCACTACTTTTCGTTTGCATAAAATTATAGGTATCGTCCCAATATGCCCAATCTTTTACAATTAAATCCAATCCTCTAATATTCCATTCAATACCATTTTCTATATTTCTAAGGTCTTCAACCATCTGCCTTTTTTCTATCACCTCAAAATGGGCAAGCATACTTTGACCTAGTATAAGTTGTACAATAATTATCACTATAGTCGAGATAATAACTATAACAAATGCCTTTTCACCTTTCTTCAAAAATATTCACTCCAATTATATGATAATGTTATTTAAAAAAGTTATATTCATTTACTTTGAAGGTACCTAGTAGCCCACTTCATCTTCTTTTCTATATGCACACCTATTTCTTCATGTGCCATTCCGTAATAGACTTCTATAGCCTTTTCTTTAGAAGCTAAATGGTTGTAGGTAGCGAATACTGTTGAGGGGGGGCATACTGTGTCTATTAGGCCAACAGAAAATATTGTTGGCTTATTGATTTCTGGTGCAAAGTTCATTACATCAAAGTATGAGAGAGTTTCCATAATTTTTTCTTCCTCTTCTGGTCTAATTCTAAGATAGTTTAATATTTCAAGATATGGTCCTGATTCTGCAACATATACTGCCCTATCAAAGTGGCATAGGTATGGTACACTTGGCATTGCAATTTTAACTTTAGGATGTAAGGCTGCAGTTGCTATGGATAAGCCTCCACCTTGACTCATTCCAGAAACGCCGACTCTATCTTCATCAACATCCTTTCTTTCTATAGCATATTTTATTGCCCTATAACAGTCCATGAAAACATACCTGTAATAGTAGGTGCTTTTATCTTGTATACCTTTTGTCATGTTACCTGTAATGTTTCCGAAAGGATATCTTGCATGGTCTGGTGCTTCACCAGCCTGACCTCGAACGTCAACAGCTAAGATCGAGAAACCAAGCATTATCCAGCCAAGATAGTCTGTTATCACACCCTTACTTGAACCGTATCCGTGAAAGAACACTATTGTTGGTGATGGTTCCATGCTCTTTGAATCTTTTGCAAAGAATGCTGTTATTGGAGTTTTGTCAATGTATCCTTCAAAGATGATTTTATAAACTTCCACTCTGTTTGTAAAATATTCTACTTTCTTTTCATTAAAGTTTAGTGGCTGTTCTTCTGCGAGTTTAACATTTTCTTCCCAAAATCTTTTAAAATCATTTCTTCTCGTTAGTGGTGGCTTGTATTCTTTAAGCTCTTTTAATGTTAAGTCTACAAGAGGCATACACTACATTCTATTTAGTTGAGTAATAAATTTTTTGTAAAAAATTATTTGCACAAAAATTGCTCTAACTTTTTTTCATCAATTTCTAATCCTAGGCCAATTCCTTCTGGAACTTTAACGTATCCTTTAGAAAATATTTCCACAGGCCTGTTGCATATGCTATTCGAGAATGGGTTTGGACTCTCCTTTATATCATAAACTTCATATGTTAGAAATGTTTCTGGGCAAATTGATGCTGAAAGATGTAATGTTGCAGCCCTACAGCCTGCACCAGATAAGCCTACGTGAGGAGAGTACTGTATATTATATGCTCTCGCAAGATGTACTATTCTTGAACATTCTGTTATCCCCCCAGCTCTTGCAATATCCGGCTGTATAATGTCAACAGCCTCATTTTCGATATAGTCTCTGAAATCGTATGCTGTGAAAAGTGATTCCCCGCAGGCTATTGGCACATCAACTTTCTTCTTTAAAGCAATATACCCCTTTAGATCGTAGGCCGGTAAAGGTTCCTCAAACCACCTTACTTCGATCCTTTCAAGAAATCTTGCGAGCTTTAATGCACTATTAAAATTGTAGGCTGAATTCGCGTCAGCCATTATCTCAACATCTTTCCCCACTTCATCTCTTATTGCCTTCAAATTTTCTATATCCCGTTCAACACCCATACCAACCTTAACCTTAATCTGATCGTGCCCCTCATCAACCCATTCTCTAGCCCTCTTAGCCATCTCTAAAGGCTTACCAAAGACGATCGATGAAGCGTAAGCCTTTAAATTTTCCCTAAATCTTCCACCAAGTAGATTGTATACTGGCTGCTGGAGAATCTTTCCCTTCAGATCCCATAGTGCAATATCTATTCCTGCCAAGGCTTCTATAAAATATCCCCTCGTATGCCCTCTATTCTTAAGGGAAGCAAACATTTCCTCCCACAAGACTTCAATGTCAAAGGGACTTTTTCCTACAACAATATTTTTTAAAAGTCTTCTAACAATTTCAGCTGTAGCTTGAGGAACCTCCCTAACCCAGCATTCTCCGAAACCATATAAGCCATCCTCAGTAACGACCTTAACAAAACATGAAGAATATCCACGTCTAACAGTCTTTTCAAGAGATTTCTGGAATGGCAGATAGCCTGAGATTGCAGAAGTTGCTTCAGAGTATACGGGATATACTAGGATATCAACAATCTTTGACATACTTATGTTGTCTATGGATATGGTATTTAACCTATTCTATCTTTTCCAAAAGTATTGCAGAAACAGGACAAACTTCCGCACCCTCTTTAGCGCATTCATAAAGTTCATCTGGAATTATTCCAACAGACCTGCCTGGACCAAGCTCCACACTATATCTTTCGACAACCTTATTCTTTCCATTATCGCTTCCCAGCTCATAAACTTTAGGACAGGTTGCTGGAGCTGCACCACACGAAATGCATAAACCCCTATCTATCGTAATCCTATATGGCATAAGTATAACATATGGGAGTATATTTATCTTCTCCTTT
>JARVJS010000167.1 GCA_029776125.1 Nitrososphaeria archaeon | reverse complement strand
AGAAAAAAATTTTTTAGACTATACTAATAATATCGATGAATCAGGTTTTGTTTATGCAAAGATTATAAAGGTGAAATATAGTGTTGAATGTGATAGGATATGGCCTTTCCTGAAAGAATGAGAAAAGCTAGTTTTGAAAAGAGCAGTCGTATTGTTTTAGGCCTTGACCTTAAACCTGATCAGTCTGAAAACCTTCTTAGAAAGGCATTGAAGATAATAGATGAAGTTAAAGATGATGTGTGTGGTATAAAGGTGAATCTTCATCTTATAATACCCTTAGGATTTAGGGAATTAAAGGCTATAGTCGATAGGGCTCACGATTTCGGGCTTCTATCTATAGCTGACTTGAAGTTGAACGACATTTCGTCAACGAACATTATTGCTACCGACATATTATGGGGTATAGGCTTTGACGCAGTAATATGTAATCCATTTGTAGGCTTTGAAGAAGCATTGGGCCCATGTATTGAAAATGCTCACTTGATCGGTAAGGGTGTTATTACCCTAACCTACATGAGCCATAGGGGTGCAGTTGAAGGCTATGGTCTTGACGTTTTAATGGAAGGTAAGCCTATAAAAATGTACGACCTTTTCATTGAAAGGGCTATTAAATGGAATGTTGATGGTCTTATCGTTGGTGCCACTAACCCTGCTCTCATAAAATATGTAAAGGGTAGAGTTAAGACTATCCCAATTTTTTCTCCAGGAGTTTTCGTGCAGGGTGGGGACCCGAAGGAGGCTGTTCGCGCTGGCTCTGATTACCTTATTGTAGCGAGGGCTATAATTGAGTCAAATGATGTCAAGAAAAGTGCTAAAGAAATTAAAAATATTACATGGTAAATTTAAATTTATTGTATAAGTATTGTTCTATTTTAACTAATATAGTGTTTGTGAAAACAAATTTTTTATAGAAGCACTTTTCTCACTTTTGATGATGTGGTTTGGAGCATATTAAGTATACAAGGAGTCTCTGTCCTGTATGTTATAAGGTGATTCCGGCAGAAATATATGTTGAAGATAACGTTGTTTATATGAGGAAAAGTTGTGAAGTGCATGGTGATTTTAAGGACATTTATATGTCAGATTATAGATGGTACAAGCGTGTCCAACAGTATGAGCGGCTTGGAAATGGTTTAGAAAATCCTAGAACAAAAAGAGCTATCGGCTGCCCATTTGATTGTGGAATATGTAATGAGCATAAAACTCATACTATATTAGGTATAGTGGATGTTACAAACGCGTGCAATCTTCGTTGTCCAATATGTTTTGCGAATGCAGCTGCAGTCGGCTATCTTTATCAGCCTTCTCTTGAAAAGGTAAAAGAAATGTTGGATAATCTGCGTAACAATAAGCCTGTTCCAACTTATGCTGTGCAATTGAGCGGCGGTGAACCTACTCTAAGAGACGATCTTCCTGAAATTGTAAGATATGCTAAAAAGATTGGAATAAGGCATGTTGAAGTGAATACTAACGGTGTACGTTTAGCTAGGGACATAGACTATTTGAAGGAGTTGATTGATGCAGGTGTTAGCACCTTCTACCTATCATTTGACAGTCTGAATAGAGAAGCGTATATTAAGATGAAGGGTGCTGACTTGCTCGATATTAAGCTTAAGGCGATAGAAAATCTGAGGTCTCTTGGGCATGAAAGTCTTGTTCTTGTTCCAACTGTGGTTAAGGGTATAAACGATAATGAAATCGGGGCTCTTATAGAGTTTGGTGTAAAAAATAGTGATGTTGTCAGATGTGTAAACTTTCAGCCTGTATCATTTGCTGGTAGGATTGACACTTCAAAGCTACTTGAATATAGGATTACTACTTCTGATGTAATCAATAATGCTGAAAAGCAGACTAATGGTAAGATAAAAATGGAGGACTGGTATCCTATTCCCTTTGTAGCTCCTATCTCTGACTTTTTAGCTGGAATAAAGGGTTCGCCTCAGCCAACTTTTACAGTACATCAGAACTGTGGTGCTGCAACCTTCCTTGTTATTGATAAAGAAAAGAATGATTATGATCCAATAACTAAGCATGCTGATGTTGAAAAGTTTGTTCAAGCTTTGTCAGATGCAGCTGAAACGATGTCTTCTGGAAAGATGACGAGGGGCAAAATTAAGGCTGCAGCAGCTTTAAGGTATGTGAGTTTGGGCACGTTATCGTCTTTGGTTAGGGCTTTCCTATCTAATGGCTCATATCATTCTCTCGGCAAGTTTATGAGGAAGATTGTTATGGTCGGCGACATGCATTTTATGGATCCATACAATTTTGACCTTGAAAGGGTTGAAAGATGTGGAATACATTATGCTACTCCTGATGGTAGAATAATCCCATTCTGTAGCATGAATACAATCCATAGGCCAAAGATTGAAGAAACTTTTTCTGTTCCACTTAAACATGCATAGTTTTATCTTTTTTTAATAATTCCTATTACTATTTTTCCAACCACCATTATTATGACTGCTATCATAATAGGTATAATGTACCTTACAACTAAATCGTCTGAAACTCTTAATGTGAGCGTTTGCGGGCCTGTCTTAAGAACTTCTCCTTTATAATTGAATAATATTTCTGAAGTGCTTATAGTATATTCTCTTGCACTACTGCTAAGCAGTTTTAAAACTACGACCTTTTCCATTCCTCCCTCGAGTTCTTTAATTTCCGTTTCCACAATGTTATCTCTAACTTTAGATGTAGACGGTGAAAGATTTTCTATAATCTTAATTTGCATTGGTAACGTGATATTAAATTGTATTTTCTCAATTTTTATTGGTGCATCATTTTTTACAATTATCTTAAGTTCAAATGGTTTGCCTTCAACAGAGTCTCCTGTTGTTGAAAATGCTATTTTTGGAAGTTGGTACACATTAATGTATGCTTTAGTAGAATTGGCTGTATGCTGTTTTCCTCCAAAGAAATATTTTGTTTCCACGAAGATGCTGTTGTTTAAGCCAACTTCTCTTCCATTCACTGTAAAGTACACTTTCTCCTGTGAACCTGCCTTCATTAATGTTCTATTTAATGAGTGTAGTGTTGTAATTTTTAATGTAGGATCGTAAACGAGTTCAGCTGAAACTCTGTATACGTTTTTGTCTCCAAAATTATTTATACTATAATATCCACTTATATTATAGTTTTTGAAGATACTGTTATCCTCTAAATGTACTTCTATCTTTAATCCTATTGGGATTCCATTTAATGTACTTAAGCTAACATATTTTTTGTTTCCTACAATATATTCTGCGTAAGCTGGCTCTAGAACATAATTTTTACTATATTCTCCTACCTCAAGAAGGTATGTGTAAGTTTTTGAGCTGTTTGCGGCTATTTTTTCCTCAAAATTGTATATTTTTCCATCTTTTAATGTGAATGTTCCGTTAACATATTTTAATCCTGCTGAAATTTTATCTACAATAGTAATATTGTATGCGTCTTTTGCTCCATAACTTTTTAAATTTAATGTTAAATTCAATAAAGTCTTGTTGTCTAAAGAAATTTGTTCCACATCCCTTTCTAGAGTTAATATTGCTATTCCCATTTTACCATAAGTGTTTGTTAGCATGATGCTGTTCGAAACTGAGCTTCTTATCTCTCTTCCATCGTTCCATTGACATTGTATGTCTTCTTCTTTGAAGGGTTGGCTTATATTGTCCAGTTCGAATTTTACTATCCTCTGTATACTTTCTTGTGGTGGTAAGTTTGCTATCTTTTCCCCTCCTACTGTTATATCGAAGGCTGTTAAACTACCTCTGTTCTTTATCTCTAGAACAGTTTCCCTTCCAGTTCCAAAGTTTGTTTGCGAGGAACTTGTTGTAGCGAGAACATATATTGATGCTCCATCTTGGTTCAAAAGAATATGTGCATCGTTTGAGTATGACCTAAAGCTTACTTTCTCTCCTCCAATATTCCAGAAGTATACTATTTCTAGTGGTTCTACGTATATTCTTTCAGCATCCTTTGATTGAACTTTTAACCTATATACTATTGTATGGTTTTCTCCTGGGCTTAGCCTACTTATCTGGTCAGAATATTTTCCAACCACTAATGTGAATTTTCCGCTCTTAATCCACCATCCGTCTTCAAAGTTTATGTCTTCTGCACTGTATGCTCCCACATTCCTCAATCTTACCTGAACCTCGAATTCTTCACCAGATTTTAGAGCTGCTTTTGAAATTTCTCTTTGAACTATTATGCTTGGTGTGTTTGTAGCTAATGTTATGTTTGGAAAGTGTAAAACATTGTTTCCTACAACAGTTAATGTGAGTTCGGAAGCCTTTTTGCTAGTTTCTCTCACAACATGTCCTGCATCGCTATTTTCAATAACTTGCCCATAAGATATTATTTTTAAGCTGCTTAATTTGGAGTAGTTTGAACTATTTACTCTAGTTGTAAGAAAGATGTCTAGTCCACTTCTAAGCATGTTTCCGGAGTAAATGTTTGTCTTTAATGTATCAATTACTATGCTTTGGTAAAGTCTTCCGTTCACAGTCCTCCCTATAACACCATATTCCCTTATTTTTGAGGAAACTATGTCCTTTTTGTTCAGTATGTTCGTAAATCCACCATAGGATGTTGGTACCGTTTTCCATACAAAATTTTCTAGAATGTCTGTAAATGAAGCTGGTGAAATGAAAACGAACATTTCACCATCTTTTCCATAAGAAATGAACGATAGTCCTGTAAGGTTCTCAATTTCTTCTGCAAACTCGTATGCTTCTTGAAATGTTTTTGAGTGAACATATAATGTTGCAATGTTAGGAATGGTGCTATTGCATAAAAGTATGTTGTATCCTATTCCGTTAAAGTATGCGATTTCTGTGGGAAATGTGTCAAATTGGCTTATATATAATTTAAAATAATCTATGCCAGAAAATTTTTCTTTCAAAATTTGTGGTCCTATTATTCCAATGTCTGTTCCAGTAAAATTATATCTTGTGAGAATATTTTTTCCTACCACATATAATGTGATGTTCTCATAATATTCTGTGGATTCTGTAGCATATGATGCTAATGATAAGGTTGACAATAATATTGTAATAAGAATGGTTATAGCTACAGCCTTTCTTACCATACCATAACCTACACAAGATATTCTATATATACAATATTACTACATTGATGCTATTTTTTAGTGTTTTCTTCAGGGTCCCCTATTCCTGCATCCGTTAGTGTAAATATTGCGTCCGCTTCAGCATGGTATGGGCTGTCCACTATTCTTGCTATCCTGTTCTTCCCGGATTTTCTCAAGTATATCCGGTATGTGCTTGCATGTGCCATCACATGTCCTCCTGACGCTTTGGTTGGGTCTCCGAAGAAAACATCTGGTGCCGCCTGGACTTGGTTTGTTATAACAACTGCAACCTTATATATTTCTGCAAGTCTTAGCAGTGTGTGGAGGTACCTGTTAAGTTTCTGCTGTCTTTCTGATAACATTGACCTTCCAACATATTCTGCCCTAAAGTGTGTCATTGCAGAATCAACTATAACAAGTCTACAATTTTCTCTTTCAATATAATTTGGTATTTCTCTTGTTAATAGCTCTTGGTGGCTTGCGTTATACACTTTTCCAACAAATATTCTTTTTAAAACGTTTTCTGGGTTCAATCCTCTCGACTTTGCTATTGTCTCTATTCTTTCTGGCCTGAAAGTGTTTTCTGTGTCAATGTATACTGCTCCAGCATCAAGTCCCTTTTTTTCTCTTGGAAGTTGTACTGTAACACATAATGTGTGGCATATCTGTGTCTTTCCGCTTCCAAATTCTCCATAAAATTCTGTTAGTGCTCCAACTTCTATGCCCCCTCCAAGTAGATTGTCTAGGTTGTTTGAGCCTGTCGTTATCCTGTCTATTGTAAGCCTTCTTTTCAAAACCTCACTTGCTACTGAAAATGAGCTTTCCATTAAACCTAGGTCCGTCAACTTTTTCCTTGCCTTGTTCGAAATTTCCACAGCCTTATCATAGCTTATTCCCAAAATTTCAACTAGGTCTTGAGGGCTGAATGTAAGAATCTGTCTTATGTCATATATTCCTGCGGCATAAAATTTGTCTCTAGTTGTAGGTCCCACCCCATCTATACTTTCTACATCCAGTTCATCTTCTAACTCTTCTTCCTTAACCAACTTGACCATATATGGGTATGCTATAGGTTGCTTTTAAACCTCTACTTTTATGGGTTGAGACGCGTTAATGTTCTCGGAAAGAGTGAGGCTGCCCTTATATGCTTTAATCCGGCAATCCATCTAACAGTCCTCTCTACACCCAACCCGAACCCTGAATGTGGTGGCATCCCATATTTTCTTAGGTCAAGGTACCATTCAAAACTTTCTCTGGGCAGTTCCTGCTGCATAACACGTTTTTCAAGTTCATTGTAGTCGTTTAACCTTTGTCCGCCTGTGGTTATTTCGCCATATCCTTCAGGTGCTATGAGGTCTGATGATAATGTTACCTTATCATTGTCTGGTCTCGTCATATGGTAGAAGCTTCTTGCTGAAAGTGGGAACTCTTTTATAAAAACTGGTTTATCAAATTCATTGGAAATAATCTTTTCCCCTTCTGTTGGAATGTCTTCTCCCCACTCAAAAAACACTCCTTTCCTCATGATCAATTCTCTTGCCTCATCATATGTTATCCTGTAGAATGGTGGTTCTGGCGGTTTAAATTTTCGTCCCAAAATGTTTAGCTCATATGCACATTCTTGAGCAACTCTATTTGTGATTTCAACCACAAGCTCCTCCTCTAGTCTCATTATGTCATCGTGTGTTGCAAAGGCTACTTCTGCCTCTATCATCCAAAATTCTGTGAGATGCTTTGATGTCTTAGATTTCTCAGCTCTAAAGCATGGTTCTACTGTCCAGACTCTTTCTAAAGCCATTATTGCTGCCTCCTCATACAATTGTGCACTTTGTGTAAGAAACGCTTTTTTCCCAAAATAGTTTACTTCAAACAAAGTTGCTCCGCCTTCACAGGCTGATTGCACGATGGTCGGTGCACTTATTAGATAGAATCCGTTCTTAAAAAAGTAGTCTGCAGCCGCCTCTATAACTTTAGACCTGATTTTTATTACTGAAGAAGCCTTTTTTCCTCTTATTGAAAGATGTCTAATATCGTATAGGAAGGAAGGTGCTTTGACAGCACTTTTGACGATAGGCCATGGTTCAGCTTTTGCTATAGTCTCAAAATCTTTTCCAACAATTTCTAATCCTCCAGGTGCTCTTTTGTCTTGCTTTGTTCTACCTACAATTTTGACTGCTGACTCGACTGTAGCCTCCTTCACTTTTTCAAAAACTTCATTTGGTACATTGTCTTTCTTAAAGGTGGCCTGAATGTATCCTGAACCGTCTCTTATTGTTAAAAATATTACGCCTCCAACTCTACTTTTGTTCTGTATCCATCCAAGTATACACGTGTCTAGCTCCTTATTCTCATTGAATAGTTCTCTTATTGTATGACTTCTACCTCCAACCTTAAATCTTGTGCTCAATTCGCATTCTATCCAAAGTATGTTAATTTAAAAATTTTGTGGTGTTTTATCCAAGTTTTTTCCTAAAATCTTCCTCAAAATACTCGTGTTCTTTTCTCTGATTACTTGCTCTAAGCTCACTTTCAATTCTTCTCAGTTCACCTCTTTTAATTTTACCACTTACTGTTTTAGGTAGTTCTGTGACAAATTCGATTATTCTAGGCCGTTTATATGGTGCAATATTATCTTTTATAAACTTGAATATTTCGTATGCTACTTCTTCTCCAGCACTATACTCTTTTTTTAAGATTATGTAGGCTTTTGGTATAGCGCCTTTTATTTTATCTGGGCTGGCTACAACTGCTGTTTCAACGACGGCTGGATGCTTTAGCAGCTCACTTTCTAGCTCAAAAGGGCTTATCCTATAATCTGAGCTTTTGAATACATCATCGACACGACCAATGAACCAAAAGTATCCATCCTTATCCTTGAACGCCATGTCACCAGTAAGATACCATTGGTTTACAAAAACTTCAAAATTTTTTTCATACGGATCTAAATAACATTCCATTAAACCTATTGGCTTTAACGGTTTAACCTTCAAAGCAATAGTTCCTTCCTCTCCCACACCTAACTCCCTGCCTTCATTATCCAAGATTCCCAAATTGAATCCTGGCGCCTCTTTTCCCATCGAACCCGGCCTAACTTCCATTCCAGGAAATGTTCCAATCTGTAATGTGGTCTCCGTTTGCCCGTATCCTTCCCTTATACTAATGTTAGTGGCTTTTCGCACTTTTTCTATCACTTCTGGGTTTAGGGGTTCTCCTGCGCTGACAGCCTCCTTTAATGATAGTTTATATCTGCTTAAATCTTCCTGCAAAAGTATTCTCCAGACTGTCGGGGGTGCACATAAACTATCAACCTCGTATTCTTCTATTTTTGAAAGAATCTTCTTTGGGTCGAATTTTCCTTTATAATTGTAAACGAATGTGGTTGCTCCAGCATTCCATGGCGCAAATATACTGCTCCAGGCATGTTTTGCCCAGCCGGGTGCACTTATATTATAGTGTAGGTATCCCCTTTTTAAGCCGATCCAATACATTGTAGTTAAATGTCCTATTGGATAGCTTGTGTGAGTATGAAGAACTAGTTTTGGTTTTGCAGTCGTTCCTGAAGTAAAATATATTAGTAGTTCATCTGTTGGAAGAAATTTCTCATTATTTTTGAATATTCCACTCAAATCGTCTATCTCATAGTAGCTTTTCCATGACCCTATTTTGTCCCCAATAACAATTTTGCATTTTAAGGATTCTAGTACGTTTCCGGCTGCATCAACTTTTTCTATGGTTTCCTTCTCTGTTATGATGCATTTTATCTTTCCTCTTAAAATTCTATCTTCGATGTCTTTTGTTGTTAAGAGAAGCGATGCTGGTATTATTGTACATCCTAACTTCATTGCACCTAAAAATGTTTCAAAAAGTTCAACACAATTGCTCAGTATAAGAAGTATTCTGTCACCTTTTACTAAACCTTCTTCTTTTAAAAAGTTCGCAATCTTGTTAGACCTTACTTTTAACTCTTGGAAGCTTACGCTTTTTTCTACCCCTTCATCATCTACATATAGCATCGCAGGGGTTGACGCTTCTTCCGCCATTTTATCGAAATAGTCTAATGCCCAATTGAATTCCTCTACATGTGGCCACGAAAAATTTTCCTTTGCCTCATTATATTCTTTTGAGTTTAGTAATGTGTCTCTAGCTTCTATAAAATTTTTATATGATTCCAAAATCTTCGAAAAAAATTTAATTTAGCACTAATATTTATTCTTTATTCACTTTTCTTAACTTAATTTTTTTCTAACAACCTCACCTTTCCCTTTCTCCTCCCATATTAGGCACTGGAACTTGTAAATTTTTACATCCTTTCTTAACCATGAATCGGGTGTTATACCTGCCTTAAGGCAAAGGTTTTCAAGGAATTCCCTTGCACCCCATCCATATTCTACCGCAACCTGTGGAAGCAGTAGCCCAGAACCCCAAATCCATTTGAGCATTAACCCATCTTCTCCAACCTTTATCTTCTCAGGATATTGTAGTGGCGAATCAACCTTTATTAATTGAAGTGGTGTTAGGACACTTACTTCAACTAAAATTTCATCTAGTTCCCTCTTGCTTAATGGTTCAAATCTAGGATCCTCTACAGCCGCGGCAATCGCTGCCTCGACTACGGCCTGATGTAATGGTAAAATAGCTTCTGGGAAACCGATGCATCCTCTTAACTCCTTTTCCCCTTCAACTACACGATTTATGGTTACAAAGACTCCCGCTTTTTCTGAAAACTTTTTCTTAATTTCTTCTGGAGGCTCATATTTTCTTCTGTTAATCACGTATTCTTCTATAGCTTTACGGGCAAGCTCCACCAATAATTTTCCATCCTCATCAGTTAAATTCAAATTTCTTCCCCTTCTTTTAATTCTTTTAATCTCTTCTTAAGTGTTTTCTCAAACTCTCTAATCTTTTTCCAGTGTGAACCGTACCAGTAAACTTTTCCACATCCATTACATTTATAAAATACTTTTTTCCTTTTCAAAACTTTTTCTGGGATATTTTGTACTTCTTTTTTGTCAACCATAGTTAATTGTCTATTGCAGTTTGGGCAACGAGACCTTTTTGGGTCTATTTTAGGCAAAATTTTTAGTACTTTAAATATTTTAATCATTCTAGGTAGGTCGTCGTCGAGAGGTACTCTTATTACTTGCAAATTTTCTGTTTTAGCTCTTCTAATTAGCTCTTCATCTGATGTTATAATAGTTCTTCCCTCCTCTTTTGCAATTTCAATAATCTTATTATCGTCTAACGTTATATCATATTTTGTGTCATAACCGTATATTCTCATTTTTCTAGCAAGCTTTCCATGCATGCAGTCGACAATGAACCTAAGGTTTGATAACCTTTCCTCTTCTTTCATCAATTACACCTGCCTCTTTTTCGTAAACTGTTTCCCCTCTTACAATTGTTCTCGCTATCATTACCTCCGCCTTAAATCCCTTGAATGGTGTGAATTTTGCTTTTGAATAAAATTTTGTGCTGTCGATTCCGTATTCTGGTACAAATTTTACGAATGTCAGGTTTGAAATATTATCTTTATCTATTGTGCCATAACCTTTAAGGTTGAATATTTTTGCTGGATTAGATGTTAAGCTTTCAATTAATTTTGAAAATGGTATGAACCCTTTTTTGGCAAGGGTAAATAGGACTGGAACAGCTGTTTCGAGTCCAGGGAAACCTGATGCAGGTTTATCACAAAGTTTCTCTTCTATTGTATGTGGTGCATGGTCTGTTCCAACAATATCTATGGCA
>JARVJS010000147.1 GCA_029776125.1 Nitrososphaeria archaeon | reverse complement strand
TCTGCAAGGGGCCTGTAAAACGTTCCAGTCTCTTAACAATATAATGTACGTGTGCGCCAAAGCTTCCTATATAATTGTGTACCTCGTCCACTACAATAATCTTTGCCTTCTTAAACAAGTTAGAGTATCTTGTGTTCGATAAAAGATGGATGTTTATTGTATCAAAGTTTGTTATTAGAGCTTCAGGGGGATTATCGAATATTTTTTCTCTTTCCCTTCTAGTTGTGTCTCCATCGAATACTTCGACATTAAAACCGAAGCCTTCAGCAAGATTTTTAAGTCTCGCTCTTTGGTCGCGTGCAAGAGCCTTTGTAGGATATATTAGCAAGATTACTGGTTTACCTATACCCTTATCCCCTACTTCATCTAGCAACTTTTTAGCTATAATAAAGATTGGTATTGAAAAGGCTTCTGTCTTTCCGCTTCCAGTGGGTGCTGAAAGGACTACATTTTTTCCATCCAAAATTTTTTTAATCGCCTCAACTTGAAACTTAAAGAATTTTTCAAAAAAATGTCTTCTTATCCACTCTCCAATTTCCTTTCCGACAACCCTCTCTACATCATCACCTTCTTCAGGCATTTTTTCTGGGAACAGTTCATATTTTACAATATTGGCTCTTTTTTCCTGTAAAATGGCCTTTATTGCAGGGTTAAGTTCATCAAAATTTACCCCATACTTTTTAAGCAGCATCTTAATTTCATCTAATGTTCTTGTTGGTTTTTCTTCAGCTTTTAGAGCAAACTTTTCTCTTATACCATTACCTATTCTATCATATTCTAGCATAAGTTTAAGGTATGCTTTCTCAACCCTACCATCATTATATGAGAACATGTAATTGCATTCGTAGCAGTAAAATTTTGTTCTATTAACATCCTTTTCTAAGACCAATTCTTTCTTGCATAAGGGGCATTTAAAAAGAGGCAAATCTATATACTGGTTTACATAAAGTTTGTTTAAAAACATTTTTAAATTATCAAAAATTCTATATACTGCATTTTGATGGCCTCTACTGTGATAGGGGTATGGAAGTACCTACACCTTTTGAGCAGACCGCATTAAACAGCATAATTCTGGTAGCAATTGGAGCACTAATATATGCAGCGCTTCTTGCAAAACAGGTTCTGAAGGAGCCTACTGGTTCTGGAAGAATGGTTGAAGTTTGGGCTGGTATAAAGGAGGGTGCAAATGCATACCTTAAAAGACAGTTTAAGTCAATACTCTTACTTGTGGGTATTTTAGCAGTTATATTATATGCTTCAGCAGCTTTAGCTAATGCACCGTTTTCAATTTCACTTGGTAGGGCTGCTGCGTTTCTGATGGGTGCTTTCTTTTCTGCGATGGTTGGATATCTTGGCATGAACATGGCTGTACAGGGAAGTATAAGGACGTCAAATGTTGCTGGCAAAAGTTTTAGGGACGCTTTAAGAATCTCTTACCGTTCTGGAACGGTAACTGGCATGCTGACCGACGGCTTAGGTCTTTTAGGTGGAACATTAATCTTCATCCTCTTCCTAAAGGATGCTCCTGAAGTGCTTCTTGGTTTTGGTTTTGGTGGAACACTCTTGGCACTTTTTATGCGTGTAGGTGGAGGCATATATACTAAGGCTGCTGACGTGGGCGCTGACCTGGTTGGCAAGGTTGAGAAGGGTATTCCTGAAGATGATCCAAGAAATGCTGCTGTTGTAGCTGACCTTGTAGGTGATAATGTTGGCGATTGTGCAGGTATGGCTGCAGACATCTTCGAATCCTATGAGGTAACCATGGTTTCTGCAATGTTGCTTGGTTTAGCTATACATCCGTTTGATTACAAATGGATTGTTTTCCCACTTCTTGTTAGGGCTATTGGTGTGATAAGTACTATTGTTGGAACATACTGTGTGTCTTTGTGGCCTGAAAGTTGGACTAAAGGCAATGCTTTTAAGGCAATGGACTTTTCATACGACCTTTCTTCCGCAATATCTGTGGCAAGCACTTTCTTTCTAGCATTATATTATGCACAGGACTTGAGAGTATTCTATGCAGTGGCAGTTGGTGTTCTTTTAGCTATAAGCTTTAACAAGCTTGCAGACTATTTCACAAGCCCGCATAGGAAGCCTGTGGACGAGATAGCTAAATCCTCAAACACTGGTGCTGCACCATTACTACTTTCCGGTCTCGCACTTGGTTTCGAAAGTACTGTTTGGGTTCTAACTGTTATTGCAGCGACAATTGTTGCGTCAACAATATTCTTTACTGGTGGTGGTCCCATTTTTGCTATGTATGGTGTTGCTTTAGCTGGAATAGGAATGCTTACCCACACTGGAAACAATGTTTCAATGGACACTTATGGGCCTATAGCAGATAATGCTGGAGGTATTGCTGAAATGGCTGAGGCTGAGGAGGAGAAAAAGAGGGCTCTTGCTGCACTTGATGAGGCAGGTAATACTACAAAGGCTGTA
This sequence comes from Nitrososphaeria archaeon, assembly GCA_029776125.1. Classification (GTDB taxonomy): domain Archaea; phylum Thermoproteota; class Nitrososphaeria; order JACIWG01; family JACIWG01; genus JACIWG01. The sequence continues at coordinate 9,011 of JARVJS010000147.1, read as the reverse complement.
ACAAAGGCTATAGCTATAGCTTCAGCTGTTCTTGCTGCAATATCACTCTTTGCATCCTATGCTGAATCTATTGGTGCTGGCCATACGATCACATTGGATATTGCTGAACCCATTGTCTTTGTTGGTCTTCTAGTTGGTGGTGCACTGCCTTTCTTATTCAGTTCGATTTCTATAAGGGCTGTTGGAAGGACTGCCTCTAAGGTTATTGAGGAAGTTAGAGAGCAGTTCAAGATACCTGGTGTTATGGAAGGTAAGGTTAAGCCAAATTATGCAAAAGTAGTTTCAATCGTTACATCTGCTGCACAGAGGGAGCTTGTTGGCTTAGCATTACTTGGAATATTGACTCCAATAGCAGTTGGCTTACTTCTGGGCGAGTTTGCTTTGGGCGCTTTCTTGGCTGGTGTCATACTCACTGGACAGCTTCTTGCTGTATTTATGGCAAATACTGGTGCTGCATGGGATAATGCTAAAAAGAAGATAGAGGACGGATACTATGGTGGAAAGGGTTCTGAACAGCATAAGGCTGCAGTTATTGGTGATACTGTAGGTGATCCACTTAAGGATACTGCTGGCCCGGCATTGAACCCAATGATAAAGGTGATAAATCTAGTGAGCTTAATCTTTGCACCAATAATAATAAAGTTTAGGGAAAACATTCTAGTCGCCTCAGTAACAGCTTTACTACTGGTTATAGTAATTGCAATTGTGATATTACGGAGTAAGAAAGAAGCCTTTTAAGGTCTCCCTAATTTTTTTAACAAAATAGTTTATTACAAAATATTTTTTTCTTGTTAGCGCATGGAATATTTAAACAATTTAATTAAACACTTAAATTCTAGTTAAAATCAAAGTATGTGATGGAGTTCAAAAGACTAGTAATTGCTCTTATAATTCTTTTAATGGCAATCATTTCAGTATCCAGTTATCTCGTTTATTCATCTTTTTCTTCAACGGTATCAACTTCTCCTGCAACAGTTAACGCGTACTGGCTGAAGACTAATATAATTTTAGGCGAGTCTGTAACATTTGTGGTTAAGGCTGTAAACAGTAACTTTGCAGTTCAAATATGGAAAGAGGGTGTAGAGAATGAACCTGTAGTCCAATATCAAGGTTCAGGTATTCTATCACAAAGTTTTATTCCTCTAGAGAAGGGTGTATATTATATTAAGGTTGTACTTCCTGATGGAAGTGTGTGGATGCAGCAGAAGGAATATCGACTAATAGTAAATTAAAGCCAATCAAAACATATAATTCTACATAATCGTACTATTTTAAGAAGATTATAGCTTTTATAGTGTTAGAAGTTTGCAACCATCATCCAATACTTGTGTCCGCAGACTGGGCATCTTCCCTCAATATGTTTTGCTTTAGCCTCCTTCTCGCCTTCAACCTGTTTAAGTAGCTCTTGTTCCATCTTTAATGGGGGACATTCTGTACATTTGCATGTGGAAACTGAACAATATTTGCACATGCTTTACCTATTATCATAGCATACTATTAAACTTTAGACGCCAACATCTTTGCCTAAAAAATAAGCTTATATTTACGGTTAATGTACTTGTGGTGTTATGGTTGTAAGGGCTCGTGATTGGTTGAGGCAGGCTTTGAGAGATTTGGAGCATGCGGAGAAGGCTTTTGAAGGAGGATATTTTGAATGGGCTTGTTTTTCTGCACAGCAGGCTGCTGAAAAGGCTGTTAAAGCACTCTTCCAACATCTTAATGTTGAAGTATGGGGTCATTCTATTTCGAGGATGCTGGACTCTCTTCCTGATGAGGTTAAGCCTGATGTTAGTCTGATTGACAGGGCTAAAGAGTTAGATAGACATTATATTCCAACAAGATATCCTAATTTCCATACTGAAGGTGCTCCGATGGATTATTATACGAGGGATGATGCCTTGAGGGCGATCAGTTATGCGAGAGAGGTTATCGAATTCTGCAGACATAAGATTGTTTAAAATGGATTTTGAGAATGTTTTAGAGTTCCTTAGATCCTATGCTAAAAAGCTTGTGTTTGAAGGGAAGGCTGAATTGGTTGTTCTATTTGGTTCTCTAGCAAGGGGTGATTATACAGCATTTTCTGATGCCGATGTTCTTATAATTGCAGAAAATGTTCCTAAGCTTCCTTGGAATAGATTTTCTGAATATCTTGAAACAAAGAGCCCCGTTGACATTGAACCTAGAATCTTGACTAAGGAGGAATTCTATCGTATGGCTGTAGAAAAGAGTATGCTTGTGAAAGAGGTTCTAGAATATGGAATAGTGTTGGCTGGTGATCCAATTATATTAGATAAGGCTAAAATTTTGTTCAAAAAAGGCTAGTTGTAAACAAATTTATCTTCTTTGGATACATTTAAATATCATATGTGAATCCTTTTTATTGGAGGAAAATTGAGTTTTTTTGAAATCTCTAAGAATGTTTATTGGGTTGGTGTAAAGGATTGGAATCGTAGAATGTTCGATGCTCTAATTCCTCTCCCACGTGGTACAAGCTACAACTCTTATCTTATTGTTGGCGAAAAGAAGTTGCTTGTTGACACTGTTAATCCTGGGTTTGAGGGTGAATTGAAAAAGAATGTTGACTCCATAGTTGGGTTAGAGAATTTAGACTATTTGGTTATGAATCATGCTGAACCTGATCATGCTGGCGCAATACCGTATGTGATGGGCTTGAATGGAAAGGTTAAGCTTTTGACAACTTTAAAGGGTGCTAAGATGGCTCAAACATACTATAATGTTCCATCTGATAGGATAAATGTTGTAAAAGGTGGAGACGTTCTCGAGTTGGGTAGAAAGACCCTAAGGTTTATTGAAGCTCCTATGCTGCACTGGCCTGAAACAATGTTCACATATCTTCAGGAGGATAAGATACTGTTTTCTTGCGACTTTTTTGGTGCACATTTGGCTGAAGGTTTTTTCGATGACGATGTTGAGGATTTACCTGTTTTTGCGCAGAAATATTTTGGTGAAATCATGATGCCTTTTAAGGTTATGGGTAAGGCTGCGCTTGAGAAGTTAAAAGATTTTGAAGTTAGTATTATTGCTCCAAGTCATGGTCCAATATACAAGAATCCTGACAAGATTTTGGGCCTTTATAGGGGTTGGGTTGAAGGTGTTACTAGAGAGAAGGTTGTTGTAGTTTATGTGAGCATGTGGGGTTCTACCGAATGCATGGCTCAAACTATATCAAAAACACTTTTGTCTGAGGGTGTGAATGTTTTAGAATATAATCTATCTTATGCTGACTTGGGTGATTTGGTGAAGGACCTTGTTGACGCTAGAGCTGTTGTTTTGGCTGCTCCAACTGTATTGAATGGTGCTCACCCTTTAATGGTCTATTTTCTCTACCTTTTTAATGCACTGCGTCCGCCTACGAAATATTGTGTCATATTAAGTTCTTTTGGGTGGGCTGGTGGGACTGTTAGGCAGATTAAGGAGGCTGTTGGCGCTAACCTTGAGATTCTGTATGTTCTTGATGTTAATGGTAGGCCGAATGCTACTGACTTGGCTAATGTTGTTGAAGCTGGAAGGGTGTTGGCGAAAAAGGTTAAGGGTGCATAGGTCTATTTTATCTTCCACTGCCCGTTTTCCATCACAAGCTGGTTATCGAAGTATATTTTTCCACCTTTTCTTAAATCCTTTATTATGTCCCAGTGTATTGCTGAAACGTTTTTGCTTAATGTTTCCTTGTAGCCGTTTCCTAGGGCTGTATGTATTGTGCCGCCTATTTTCTCGTCAAATAGTATATTCTTCACCGGCCTTGTTATACTATAGTTTAGGCCTATGCCAAATTCTCCAAGCCTTTTTGCACCATCATCTGTTTCCAATATCTTTTTTAGAAAGTCTTTTCCTGAAACTGCATCTGCTTCGACAACAACTCCATCCTTGAATTTTAATCTTACTCCTTCTATAACATTACCCAAATATACAGCTGGAATGTCGTAGAAGATTTGTCCGTTAACACTGTCCTCTACAATGCTCGTAAAAACTTCGCCGTCTGGCATGTTCTTTTTTCCATCACCTACTTCAGCATTTCTTCCCTTTATGCTAAATGTTATGTCTGTATGTTCTCCTATGATGTGTACCTGGTCTGTTTTGTCAAGCATGTTCTTCAACTTATGTAGGCTGTCTGATAGGCTTCTCCAGTCTATTAGGCATGAATTGTACACAAATTCCTCGAATTCTTCTAAAGCCATTCCAGCCTCCTGCGCCAATGATTCTGCTGGATAGTAGAAGGCGCACCATCTTGTTTTCTCTACCCTCCAATCTGATATTGGCTTAAGAACCCTAACACGTTGTGAGATCCTTGAAGCTTCAATATTTGCCAGCTCCTTAACATTTGAGGGTGCCCTTAGGGCAATGTAGACGTCAGTATTTTTTATCTCATAAAATTCGTGTTCTGGGAAAAAGTTTAGTATTTTATTACTCGCATACTTGTAGAATATGTAGTTTCTTCCTGGAATGTCAACCTTTATCCATGGGTAAGCGTCTTTTAGTAGGCACTGCTTGTATACTTCTAGGGCTAAATCTTTTGCATAAACATCACATGCTATTTGTACTCTATCTCCTGCTTTAACTTCCGTAGAATATTCTACGAGAAGTTTGGCAAGTTTTACTATCCTATCGTCTACCATAAACCAATCTATCGGTCACTATTTTTATAAAATTATCTATTTTCCTAAAAAATTATGAAACTTCTATGTTTGAAAGTTCGACGAAGTCTTCTCTTAGGTGATCGTAGATTCTCTTATACAGTTTGAACATCCTAGTGTACCTTTTATGGTTCTCAGCGTCTGGCACAAGCTCCTCTTCAATTTCAACCATCTTTTTGATTTCGTCTACACTTTTGTAGGCTTTTACACCTAATCCTGCTATTAGTGCATCCCCAAATGTTTCTGTAGCAAGCATTCTTGTAACCTCAACTTTTTTTCCCGTAACGTCTGTAATAATTTTTCTCCAAAGTCTACTTTTTACTCCTCCACCACCAACCTTAATCCTTGGAATAGAAAATCCTGCTTCCTCGAATACCTCGATATTGTGTCTTAAGCTGTATGCTACACCCTCCATTACTGCTCTTGCAATCTCTCCTCTTCTATGCATTGCTGTGAAACCAAATAGTACTCCTCTAGCGTATGGGTCCCATATTGGGCTTTTTTCTCCCGATAGGTATGGTAGAAATATTATTCCTTTTGACCCTGCTGGAACTTTTTCAGCTTCCTCATCTATTATTTGATATGCTGACTTCCCATAAATTTTTGCCTTCTCAATAGCTTCTGTAGCCAACTCGTCCCTAAACCATCTCATTGAAAGGCCCCCTCCCTGCATTAAAGCCATTGCTAGCCACCTGTCTTCGATTGCATGACATATGTTGATGAATCTCTTGTCAAATTTTGGTTCGCTTATACAGCAGCAGAATCTTCCAAGTGTTCCTAATGTATAGAATGCTTCACCTTCGTCCAGTATTGCTGAGCCTACTGCAGCTCCCACCGTGTCCATGCATCCTGCAACTACTGGTGTCCCCTTAGCAAGCCCTGTCCGCTTTGAAGCTTCATCACATACTTCTCCTACAATTTCTTTTGAAATATATGATTCAGGAAGCTTTTCTATTGGAATATCGAGCATTTGGCAGAGTTCATGTGACCACCCCTTTTCTTTTCCTATTTTATAAAGTAGTGTGGTCGAGCACCTGGATAGGTCTATCGTATATTTTCCTGTAAGCTTCATTGTTATGAAGCCTGTTGGAACCATGAACTTGTACGTTTTTTCGAAGACCTTTGGCATGTTCTCTTTTATCCATAATATTGTTGGTGCAAGAAATGTTCCTGAAGCAATTCTGTTACCTGTTATCTTAAAGACCGTCTCTTCTCCAACTTTTTCTCTAATCTTTTCCGCATACTTTATGCTTCTATTATCTAATTGCATTATAGCATTCGTTAAAGCTTTACCTTCACGGTCTACTGGAATACAGGCGTTTGTTCCGCTAACGCATACTCCTAAAATTTCTTTTGGATTAACCTTTGATATCTTTAGTGCCTCTTTAACTGTATCCTGTGATGCTTTCCACCAGCCGTTTTCCGGGTCCTCTTCAGCGTATCCTACTTTTGGGCTTATTATTGGATACTCTTCCTGTGCTACAGCTACAGAGTTTCCTTCTAGGTCAAATAGTTCACTTTTTGTACTGCTTGTTCCAACATCTATTCCAAGTAGGTATGGCATGTTGGATTCAGTATGGTATGGGTAAGGGTTTCCCAATTTGCATTGAATATATTGCTATCTGTGCTGTGGCTTCTAGTAGGTCTGCGTAATTGTATGCTTCCTCTAAATCTTTTCCCACGGCTACGGCTCCATGGCTCTGTAGGACTGCAACTTTAACACTTTTATCCTTGAAAGCCTCTTTTGTCTTTTCAGCTAGTTCTATTGAGCCTGGAGGTCCATATCCTACAACTGGACATTTTCCTAAAATCTTTAGTCCTTGGACCGTGACGAGAGGAACTTCTTTTCCAACGACTGCAAAGGATGTTGCGGCTATAGAATGGGTGTGGAATACTGCGTTAACATCATCCCTAACCTTATATATTCCAAGGTGCAGGTTTATTTCCTTAGAAGGCTTCCCCTTCCCCTCTAAAACGTTTCCATCCAAGTCTATAATAATAATGTCACTTCTTTTCATGTTTCTGAATGATGCGCCTGTTCTCTTAATTATAACCTTATTTTCGCCTACAACTCTCGCACTTATGTTTCCGCCTGAGGCAGAAATCAGTCCTCTCTTGTACGCTTCCTGTGATATTTGAATACACTCTTCTATAAGATCATCTAAACTTGTGCTCATAACCACTATAGCAAAGTTTTAGGTAAATAAAAATTATTGTCTAGAAAATTTTTGTAAGGCTACGGTATGACCAACGTCTTTAGTCCTTCAATCATTTCCTTCATTTCAAGACCTTTTACCACTTCCTCTAGCTTTAGCTTATGCGTTATAAGCGACTTTAAGTCAATCCTACCATTATTCACTAGCTCTACTGCTTTCCTGTGCAGATAAGGTGTCGACGCTGAAGAGCCAGTTAACTCTATTTCCCTATAATGTATCCAATTCGGATCAATGGTTATCTTTGAACCTTCAGGACATCCTGCAAATATTACTACTCTAGCACCCTTTCTAGCACATTTTAGAGAATCTTCTATAAGCTTTGGAACACCAGCATCCACTATTATCTTGTCAGCACCCTTTCCTCCAGTTTCACTCATTATCTTCTGGTAAACATCTTCCTTTTGAGGATTTATTACAATGTCTGCTCCAAGTTCTTTAGCCTTACTTGCCCTAAACTCGTTCATTTCACTAACAAATACTATACTTGCGCCTGCAATCTTTGCAAGCTGAACATGCATTAACCCAATAGGTCCCGCTCCAGCTACCCAAACATGGTCTCCATGCTTAATATCAAGCCTATTTATTCCATTCAAGCATGCTGCCAGAGGCTCTGTTATCGCTGCCTCCTCATAAGATATCTTGTCAGGTAATTTGATTACTGCACCATAAGATATAGCCTCTTCTGGTATCTTAACATATTCTGCAAAACCTCCATCATACTCGTACCCTATAGTTGGTCTATTTACGCAAATGTTTGGTCTACCCATCATGCATGCATAACATTTCCCACATGCAATAACGGGGTAAACTGTTACTCTATCGCCAACAGTGAAACCTTCAACATTCTCCCCTAACTCTACGATTTCTCCAGCAAACTCGTGTCCTATTATCCTCGGTGTTTTAATCTTCTTTGTACCCCTATAGATTCTTAAATCAGTTCCACAGATCGCTGCAGCCTTAACTTTAACTAAAACCTCGTTTGCTCCAACAACAGGCTTTGGCACATCCTCAACTTTCAACTTTAGTGGTTCATAAAATACGGCAGCCTTCATCTTCTCACTCCATTAAAAAAATAGATTATGCTATTTATGGTTTATTTGATTTTAAATATCATGTATCACATTTTCTAAAAAGTTTTGCTGGTAATATACTCGTTTTCGCATGGATTGCCTACTGTATAATGGCAAATGTTTTTACAAGTTTCAAAAATTGTTGACCCAAGAGTCTTAATTTTTGAAATGGAATCGTCACCTGTTCCATCAAGGTGTCTACAGATTGATGATGGGTAATCGAAATGGTCTCTAAAAATTTCTTTCACATTCTCTACATTTAATAGATAGTTTAGTTTTCTGATCAACTGTCTTGCCCTAATTTCTCTAACGAAAGTGTCTCCAGACAATCCTTTGAGACCAGCATTTAATCTTCTAAACCTATCGCTTATAAAATGATTTGTGTGTACGATGATTCCATTATCATCTTCCTCTATATACTCAAAATCTTCTGGTGTTAGTTCCAAGTCTACAATAAAATCCTTTTTGGCGAGCAAAAAGTTTATTGAAGAATTTCTCTTCGCATCCTTAACAAGCTCAAATATTCTTGAAAATCTTCTACAATTTAGAATACTCCACCCTAAAACGGTAATAGCTGGAACTCCAAGTTTTCCACCATCATCCTTTGACCTAAGCGCATTAATACATAATCCAATACCTTCAGAATTTAATCCCCTATGCGTTAAAGCACCAGCCTCAACTTGAGTAAAAACTGTTGGCCCACCATTAATTCTGTACCGTAAGTTGACAACATTAGCTTCAATTCCAGCATACAAATCCCAATTTTGGGCAATAAAAGTATCCTCATCGTTAGAAAAACCTATGGAAGTACATGAAGACTTTTCTGAAAAGATAATCTCGTACCTATAATTAAGCACCAAAACATCATTTAATGAAACACCAGCGCCATCAGCTATACCCCTCATAAACTCTATTGCATCAGCATTAAAAGAAGAAACTTCCTCCGCACCCTCGCATGCCTTTTCAACAAGTTTCTCCCACCCTAGACCATATTTATGCAAGGGGACCAAACCGCGACGCACATCAGCATCGCTGCCGTTTTTCTGGAGCAAACTGCTCCAGTGCTGTTCCGC
>JARVJS010000158.1 GCA_029776125.1 Nitrososphaeria archaeon | reverse complement strand
ATGGTTGGCTAAGCAATATATCTATTGCCGTCCTAGTTGGAACTGCAACAGGATTAACGGTAAGAGGCTACCTTTTCGCACAACTTATAGAGCAGGTTAAGGCATCGATAAAAGTAGTTGGTAATCTACCACCACTTGACATGTTCAATGCTATACTATCTCTTATAATGGTCGTTTGTACTCTTTCCTACTTCCTATTTACATTTGAACAAAAGGGTGCACTTGGCTGGCTTGCAAAATTCGGCCGATACACCATGATGGCCGCATTTGGCGCTGCCTATGGCGGTACAGTGATGACAAGATTAACCATCTTCATCCAGAGAATGCAATACCTATTATTTACTTGGCTGGGTCTAGCATAGACCCAAACCCTTAATTTTTATTTTCTATAACCTTGATGCATGGGTCAAAATAGGATCATTAAATTCTCTAGACTATTAGAAAGTAATGGTATCGATTGTGCAATAGTTATAGGAACCTCTAATGTTGCATACTTGAGTGGTTTTATGCCTATTGCTACAATGGAAAGACCAATAATTTTTGTTCAGCATATATCTTCAGAACCAACTTTAATTGTACCTATACTAGAACTAGAGCATGCTCGTGAAAAATCTTGGGTGAAAGATATTCGACCATACTACGAATACAAGGTAAACCTTCCAAATGCATTTTTTTCGTACTTAGATTTACTGGAAGCTGTTGTAAACGAAAAAGTTAAGATTTCAGACAAGTTGGCTTTCGACTTAAATAATATTCCAGCTAAAGTATACTTAAAATATGCGACTAAGTTTAGAGATCGACAAATCTTAGACTGTACACCATTAGTCGATGAATTAAGGATGATAAAAGATGAAAAGGAACTTGAATTACTTAAAATTTCCGCAAAAATCACTGACAAAACATTAGATTATCTCATAAATGAAGCTGTTAAGCCTGGTAAAACAGAATTGGAACTACTTGCTGACATAATTTCTTACGTAAACTACGAAGGTGCAAAATATTTTCCACAAGCTGAAGCAGGTTTAGAAGGATTTGGATGTGGTGTTATATGGTCAGGGCCAAGAAGCGCCATACCACATTCAGCACCTTCTACAAGAAAAATAGTTGAAGGTGACTCAATAATACTTTCCGTTGGAGCAAAATGTGCAGGCTACAGTGCAGAAGATGAACGTACAGTGTTTTTAGGCAAACCTTCAGAAGAAAAAATGGAATATTTTAAAGTCGCTTATGAAGCTCAACAAAAAGCATTTGAAGCGTCTAAGCCCGGAGCGAGAGCTGGCGATGTGGATTCAGCTGCCTTAAATCATATACGTTCTAAAGGTATGGGCATGTATATTAAGCATCGTACTGGACATGGTATCGGATTAGATTTTCATGAACCACCTTACTTAAGAGAGGATAACGATTTAATATTGAAAGAGGGTATGGTGTATTCTGTTGAACCAGGGGTATACGTTGAAGGTGTGGGTGGATTTAGGCATTCTGACACTTTACTTGTTACTAGATCGGGCTACGAACTTTTAACAAAATATCCGAGAGAGCTTGACAGCTTAATCATACAACTATAACAAAACTTTGACCATAATATTGATTTGGTAGTGCCGCCAGTAACATTAGAACTCTCTTCATCATATTGTAGTTTGTATTTTTGTGCTCTAATGTTTGTATAAACAAATACTAAATTTTTCATTCGTCTTAGGTTAGAGTTTCAAAAATTCTTGTCATTAATCGTTAATATTTTTAAAGTTTCTAGAATAATAATTCAAGATAGATAGGGGGAAAGGCATCAGTCCCATTTTCTTATTTTAAGATATTCTGGCATAGTCTTATCCAAGTATACTACTGCATTGTTTGATTTACGATTTGGTTCCTTGAGCAGTCTTTGTGGTAATGTGTCTTCCTCCTTTGAGATTCCATGTTTGAGGTTAAACATTCTCTTCAAATTGTATATTCTCTCGCCCGCTTTTAGTGCGTCTCCAATTGTAATATTTTCCCCTGTAATGGAATTAAATGCTCTAATAAACCTGCTTTCAGCACCATACCTCGGATTAACAAGTAGACACCATCCCGCTGCTGTTAAAAAAGCCCACCAGTCTTCAATAGTTTTGACGATAAAGGCCTTGTTTTCTGTTGAAGTTCTGTCCCCATAATCTCCACTTATTCCTATTTCAGGATACTTTTGTCCAGAAAACTCCACGAACAGGCTTATTCCCTCCATATGGTCTGCGCCAACAGGACTGCATGCATAATGTGGCCCACCACCTTGAAACGCTCTTGGGTCATGTGCTGGAATCTCTAAGCCTTTGACATGCATTGCATAATATTCTGCACCCTTGCCTATGAGTGCTGCGGCTCTCCTCGTCCCTTCAGCTAAAATGTTGCCAAATCCTTCCCTTTTTGCAATCTTGTGAACAAGCTTTATTGCTTCATCGGCGTTTCCAAACCTTAATTCTAATCCATCAGTATCTTCTTTGCTTAAAATGCCTCTCTCATAACATTCCATCGCAAAAGCTATTGTAGCACCAGTTGAAATGGTGTCTAATCCATATCTATTGCAGAGGTCGTTTAAAAGATTTACAGCGTAAATATCGTCAATTCCACAATTAGAGCCCAGCATCGAAAGGCTTTCATATTCTACTCCTTCAACTGAACTCTCTTTTAAAGCATATTTTCCTTCTCCTGCTCTAGAAACTCTTCTACAACCTATAGCACACATATAACAGCTACTATTCTTTTCAAGGATCTTTTCAAAACCACCAGGCCATCCAAGTTTCTCAGCCCTCTTTTGGTCAAATTCTCCAAACTGTTCATTAGCAAAATTATATGTAGGACTATCTCCAATAGAAACCATTGTAATATATCCTGCCATAGTGCCTCCTTCTCTTAATCTCTTAACAATTGTAGCAGAATTATAGAATTCAAGCACTTCTTGCATAACTCTTCTTAACCCTTCAGGGTCTGCAACCTCAACCTTACCTGTACCTCTTACTGCAACAGCCTTAACCTTCTTGTACCCCATTACTGCACCAACGCCACATCTTGCAGCCGCTCTTCCAGCATCATCGTGCATTACTGCAGCATATCTTACAAGATTTTCTCCAGCAGGACCTATGCATGCGATCTCAAACCTTTTATCTCCTAAGTCACTACATATCATTCTATCACATTCTCTTGCATCCTTGCCCCAATATGCTGAAGCATCCCGCAACTCAATATTTCCGTCATCAATATAAAGATAAACTGGTTTCTCACTAACTCCAGAAAATATTATCATATCATATCCTGCAAACTTTAGCATGGGTCCAAAAAATCCTCCTGCACTAGCATCACCAAAGCATCCTGTGAGTGGTGATTTAGTTACAACAGAAAATCTTCCTGCACTCTGAACCATTGCACCTGTAACTGGGCCAGTAGTGAAAATTAGTAGATTAAGGGGATCATACGCTCCAGCCCAAGAGGGTACCTCATCATATAATATCTTTCCAGCGGTACCTACACAGCCAATATATCTCTTGACAATCTCTTTATTCAGAGGTTCCACAGAGATTTTTTTTGTAGTAAGATTTACCCTAACAATTTTTCCTCTATAACCGAACCACATAGCCTCGGACTCTCTTCTAAAAGATTTAAAGTTTACTTACAAATAATCACATAGTGAGGTTTAGCACCTAAAAATTTAAAAATAATCTTTTAAACCCTTTATAGTAGGTGATAAGATTATGGCAGCAACAGCAATTCCGGCTGTTACTGCCTCTGGTCAACCTGTTCTGATTTTGAAAGAAGGTTCAACTGAAACAAGAGGCAGAGAAGCCCAGAGAAACAATATAATTGCAGCAAAACTAGTGTCTGAAATAGTTAAAACTTCTCTTGGACCTCGTGGAATGGACAAGATGCTCGTCGACAGCTTAGGTGATGTCACAATAACAAATGATGGTGCAACTATACTAAAGGAAATCGAGGTACAGCATCCAGCCGCAAAGGCGATGGTAGAAATTTCAAAGGCAACAGACAACGAAGTAGGAGACGGTACAACCTCTGCAGTTGTACTAGCTGGAGCGTTACTTGAGAAAGCAGAAGAGCTTCTTGATAAAAATGTGCACCCGACAGTCATTGTCGACGGATACAAGAAGGCTGCCGACAAAGCAAAGGAAATACTCAACAACATCGCTATAACTGTTGACCCAAAGGACAAAGAATGGTTAATGAAGGTCGCTAAAACCAGTATGGCAACAAAACTTGTCTCAACAGAAAGTGAGTACCTTGCAGGACTAGTTGTTGACGCAATTCTCTCAGTGGTAGAAGAGCAAGATGGTAAACTTAAAGTAGATATTGACAACGTGAAGGTGGAAAAGAAGGCTGGCGGCTCATTACTAGACACAAAGCTCATTAAAGGAATTGCATTAGACAAGGAGGTTGTTCATAGTGGTATGCCTAAGAGGGTTACCAACGCTAAAATCGCCTTACTCAACTGTCCTCTCGAGATCGAGAAGACAGAGTTTGATGCTAAAATAAACATCAACAACCCAGAGCAGATAAAAATGTTCCTTGAAGAGGAGAACAGAATGCTTAAAGCTATGGTCGACAAAATAGCCTCAACCGGAGCTAATGTTGTAATATGCCAGAAGGGTATAGACGACATAGCACAGCACTATCTGGCAAAGGCAGGAATACTTGCAGTAAGAAGAGCAAAAGAAAGCGACATGGCTAAACTCGCAAGAGCTACAGGAGGAAGAGTCGTAACAAATCTTGAAGACCTATCACCTAATGACTTAGGCTACGCTGAACTAGTTGAAGAGAGAAGGATAGAGGAGGACAAGTGGGTCTTCGTAGAAGGATGCAAGAACCCCAAGGCAGTAACAATATTCATAAGAGGAGGAACACAAAGAGTTGTTGAAGAAGCAGAGCGATCAGTGCACGACGCACTATGTGTTGTAAGAGACGTTGTAATGAAACCAAAGATTGTACTCGGAGCCGGATCACCTGAAGAAGAGGTAGCAGTAAAGCTACTAGAATACGCTCAAACACTTTCTGGAAGAGAACAGCTTGCGGTACAAAAGTTCGCAGAAGCAGTAGAAGCGATACCATTAACAATAGCAGAAAACGCAGGCATGGACCCAATAGACACAATGGTCGAACTAAGGGCAAGACACAGCAAGGGCGAGGTAACCGCTGGAGTAAATGCTCTTGAAGGAAAGGTAGATGATGTAAAGAACTTTGGAGTATACGAACCACTAATCGTTAAGGAGCAGATACTTGCAGCTGCAACCGAAGCAGCAACAATGATACTAAGAATAGATGATGTAATTGCAGCAGGAAGACTCAAGGAATCCAAGCCATCAGGCGAAAAGGGCGGAGCCGGCGAGTCAACACCTCCTTCAGAGACCGACTAAACTCTTCTCACGAATCTTTTAATTAAAGATAACATTTTCCCCCATAATTTTTTTAGAAATTCTTAAATTGTATAAAATTCAAGTCTCATTGATAGTAGTATGAAATATAAAGTTGTTGTAACAGCTCCAATAAATGAAGAAGGAATAAAATTGTTAGAAAGAGAGGCAGAACTTTTTATTTTTCCAAAACCTCCAACTATCGATGAGCTTAAGAAAATAATAGTCGATGCAGATGCACTACTCGTAACAATGAATGTTGAAAACATAAACAGGGATGTTATCTATTCTGCGCCAAAACTTAAGATTATTGCAAGACATGGTGTAGGCTATGATAATGTTGATGTTAAGGCTGCAAGTGAAAGAGGAATATGGGTGACAACTGCACCAGTATTAAGTGAAACTGTAGCAGACCAAGCCTTCGCATTACTACTAACATTAGCTAAGAGAACATGTGAAGCAAACAATTTTGTTAAATCAAAAAAATGGACTGTAAGAGACCCATTCATATTTCAAGGAGTAGATGTTTGGGGTAAGACAATTGGAATAATAGGCTTAGGCAGAATAGGCTACGCTATAGCAGAAAGGGCAAAAGGCTTCAAAATGAAAATAATTTATACCGATATAGTAAGAAAAGTTGAACTAGAAGGAAAATTAAGCATAGAGTACAAAAAATTAGAAGACTTGCTAAAAGAATCAGACTTTATCATAATATCCTGCTCGTTAACAGAACAGACAAGAGGATTAATAGGAGAAAAAGAATTGAAGATGATGAAAAAATCAGCCTACCTAATAAATATTGCAAGAGGCCCAATCATAGACCATAATGCACTGGTAAAGGCATTAAAAGAAAAGTGGATTGCCGGCGCAGGCCTAGACGTGTTCTATAAAGAACCACTACCATTAGATGATCCAATACTAGAAATAGAAAATGTGATTCTAACACCTCACATAGCTTCAAATACGATAGAAAACAGAAGGCGACTTGCAGTTACAGCAGCGCAAGAAATATTAAGAGTCTTACACGGTGAGCAACCACTATATCCAGTAAAATTTTAATTTTTTATCTTTAATATATTTTTTAAAAAAGTTATTAGGAATAATATCATAAAAAATTTATATATCATCAAGAAGAAAAGGTAAAGTATGAGCGAAGAACCAAAAAAAGTCGATAGAAGGAACTTTCTTTATGTTGGTCTTGGTGCTGTAGCATTGGTTGCTATTGGTGCAGCAGCATATGTTGCAATGAACCCACCAGTAGTAACACAGACCGTGACAACATCAGTACCAACAACATCAGTAGTAACCACAACAACAGCAACAACTGTAACTACAGCAACAACCACAACAACAGCAACAACAATAACAACCACAACAGGAGTTCAGAAACCAAAACTAACCATCCTTTATATGTCAACCTACGCTCCAGCAATTAACGACTGGCTAACAGCAAGAACCCTTGTATGGGCATCACAAAGAGGGGTGGATGTAGAAATAAGCACTGCATCATATATGGAAATAAAGCCAAAGATTCTAACAGGTGTTGAAACAGGAAATCCACCAGATCTTGTATTTGGTGGCGGTGATCTTGTTGCACTATTAGCTGAAGACCCTAAAGCAAGACATATCGAACCAATAGATGACGTGTATAAAGAGATAGGCGAAGATGACGTTATTGATAAGTTAAAGAAATGGTATACTATTGATGGAAAGAAATATGCAATAGACCTTGCTTTGCATGCTAATCAAGTGCATCTCATAAAATCATTTGTAACTGAGGTTGGAAGGAAGCCCGAAGAACTTGTCACTTGGGATGACTATGTTGAGTTTGCTAGGGAAGTTAAGAGACGTCATCCTGACATGTTCCCCATTGGGTTAACTCTTGGCAAATGTTACGATGGAACTGAAAGTTGGTACCTAACTTGGTGGCCTCATGGTGGTGAAATGTGTACTGGTAGAAGTTCCACTGCCGTAAAGTTTGATAGTCCAGAAAGTCGAGAAAATCTACAGAGAATTATAAACTGGTATAATGATGCTCTCATCAATCCACAAATGTTGCAAGCTGATGAAATGTTAAACAACAATGCGTATCTAACAAAATCAGCTGCATTTATTATAGAGGGTCCAACTCCATACTATGCTGCTGTAACAAGAAACCCAGAATTGGCTGGAGATACAATACTTAAGGCTCCACCGAAAGGGCCTAAAGGAACATTTACATGGGGTTCGCAGTGGCCTCTATATACATTTAGTGCTTCAAAGAACAAGGAGTTAGCAAAAGATCTAATAATATTCATCATGAAGGATAAAGCGGAATACAAGAAGATGATACAGAGTGGTCTAATGGCTGTAGGCCCAACTTATAAGAGTGTAACTGAAGAGCTGGTTAAAGATCCAAATGTTGGTCACTTATACAAAGTTTATCAGGACATTTTGCCTGCTGTCACCTTCTATTCATATCCATTGAGTGAGCCATGTAAAGCTATGGATGCTGTTCAAGCCAACTACCTGGTAGCGGATCTCTTTTCACTGACCTTGATCGATAAGAAGGACGTTGATACTGCTGTCAGAACTGTTGGAGATCAAATCAAACAGATATTCAAACAAACTTACGGGCAATAGAATATGAGACTAAAAACTAGGGAGGCGTTGGAAGGTTACACCTTCTCAACGCCAGCCTTTCTACTTTTATTTTTAGTATTATTCTTTCCATTTGCATATGTAATCTACATAAGCTTCTTTTCGAAAACATTTGGATATGAACCTGTGTTTGCAGGCTTGAAAAACTATTTTCTGATTATAAGCGACCCTGTCTTCAAATATTCTCTTTATATTTCAACACTTTATACAGTGGTTGCTGTACTTTTCAAATTGTTACTAGGCCTTGCCTTTGCAATACTCTTTGCTCAAGAATTTAAAGGAAGAACTCTCGTAAGAACAGTTGCAGTGATTCCATGGGGTATACCGCTGTTTGTGGTTGCAGCCTTATTCTTCTGGTTCTTTGATTACAATCTCGGTCTAGCAAATGCTATCTTGAAAGCACTATTTGGTGTTAAAATATTTTGGCTTGGTCCTGATTGGGTAGTGCCTTCAATCATTTATGTTAACGTATGGAAGGGTATACCGTTTTTTATGGTTAACTTTTTAGGTGCATTGCAGACGATACCAAGAAGCTTGTATGAGGCTGCCGAAATTGATGGTGCCAGTGCTTGGGAAAGATTTAGGCATATTACAATACCGGGTATAAAATACGTTATGCTAATTGTATGCCTACTATCAACCATCTGGACTTTCGGAGAATTTGATACAATATTTTTCTTAACCAGAGGTGGTCCAGGTTATCTTACACATATTGTTCCCATATACATATATCATCAAGCTTTCTCTAATTTTAATGTTGGAACCGCGGCTGCTGCTTCTGTTATTAGTGTGCCTATTTTCTTAGCACTAATATCTGTAATTTTGTGGGCTCTGAGGAGGTGAGTTGGTTGAAAAGAAGCACTTCTCTTTTGATAAAAAAGATTGCTATATATATTTCAGCAATTATAGTATTCGTATGGACTGCTCTTCCACTTTACTGGATGATTGCAACTGCATTTAGACCTGAAAGGGAAATATACGAAGGACTGGTTATTCCAAAACAGCTTAGTCTAAACTCTATTCTTGCAATTTTTGGATTCGGTGAGGAGTATATTACTGTAGGAAGTACAATAACACCCTATATGATCAATAGTACTTACATTTCAATAATTGTTATGGTTGTGTCAACAATACTCGGTGTTTTAGGTGGATATGCACTTGCAAGAATGCGTTTCCCTGGAAAAGATATACTATCTAGTTTGTCCCTTTTCGCATACGTTTTCCCAACAGTAGTTATAATGGTTCCAATATTTTACCTCTTCTCTATGTGGAAACTTGTAAACTCTCCAACAGGCCTTATACTTGCATTATTGTCACATACATTACCATATACTCTTTGGATGCTTCGTGGCTTTTTCCAGACAATTCCTGTTGACATAGAAGAAGCTGCATTTATAGATGGATGCAACAGAATTAAGACAATAATTAGAATAGTGTTCCCACTATCTACTCCAGGAATTGTTGCAACAGCAACATATGCTTTCATATTATCATGGAATAATGTTCTATTTCCACTTATACTAATATCTAGAACAGACTTGCAGGTTGTATCTATTGGAATACTCAATTATATGAAAGCTGA
This sequence comes from Nitrososphaeria archaeon, assembly GCA_029776125.1. GTDB lineage: Archaea > Thermoproteota > Nitrososphaeria > JACIWG01 > JACIWG01 > JACIWG01. The sequence continues at coordinate 2,602 of JARVJS010000158.1, read as the reverse complement.
CTTTGTTCCATGGGACAGGCTTATGGCAGCAAGCTTTGTAGCAACTCTCCCACCAACATTACTGTTCTTTGCAATACAAAGGTACATTGTGGCAGGACTAACGGCTGGGGCTGTCAAAAGGTAGAAAAATAATACATTCACCTTTTTTAAAAATTTAAATTACAATTTTTATATTTTTTAGGCGATAGAAAATGAATAAGCATGTAGTATTAAATATGATTCTAGGTAAGCCTGCTGAACTGTTTTCAGAAAATTTTAGAAAAAAGTATGATTTTCGACAGAATCCATTCGGTAAATGGTTGAATGAAGAAGAATTAATTAGCGTGATTAAAGACGTTGACGCTGTCGTTGCTGCTAGTGAGCCTTATACTGCTAGAGTTTTTGATGCAGCCCCAAAACTTAAGATTATCGCACGGTTTGGAGTGGGATACGATAATGTTAACATTCCTGAGGCCACAAGACATGGTGTTTTCGTAACTATCTTGCCTGGTGTTAATGCTGAAACAGTAGCAGAGCATACTATGGCGCTCATTTATGCTGTAGCAAGAGGTATTGTTGATTGTGTTAAATCTACTAGGCCAGAAACTTGGACAAGTGTGCAGAAAAAATATTACTCTACACATACTCCGTTTGAACTTCATGGTAAAACTCTGGGCATCATTGGGTTGGGTGCTATTGGAACAAGGGTTGCAAAATTGTGTAGTGGTCTTGACATGAAAATTTTAGCTTTCGATCCATACACTAAACCTGAGAAGGCTAAAGAAGTTAACGCTGAACTTGTTTCGCTAGAAAGACTTTTAAGGGAAGCTGACATCGTAACAATACATTGTCCTCTAACTCAGGAAACAAGACATTTGATTGGCGAAAAGGAACTTAAGATAATGAAAAAGAATGCTATACTAATTAATGCAGCACGAGGACCTATAGTTGACGAAAAAGCATTGTATAAAGCTTTGAAGGAGGGTTGGATTCTTGCAGCGGGACTTGATGTTATGGAAAAAGAGCCTCCTGAACTTGATAACCCGCTTTTCACTTTAGAGAATGTTATTATTACACCACATGTGGGTGGCGCTAGTCTAGAAAATTTTATGAGATGTGATGCTATTATCGAAGAGCAAATAGAACAGGCGTTAAGGGGAGAGGTTCCCAAATTTGCATTAAATCCAGAAGCTATAAACTATATAAAGAAGAAATAGGTGCGATAATCTTTGGATCATAGAGACAGATTTTTTACAGCATTAGAGCATAAGGAACCAGATTATGTTCCAGTAGCAGACTTAAGCATGGATCCCCCTATTGTGGAAGCGATCTTAAACAAAAAACTTGGTTTCGGGTTAACGAAGTTTGGTAAAGGTGTTTCCGATAAAGGGAAAGGTAAAGCTTGGTATTCTGCAATAAGTTATAGAAGGGCACTAGTTGAAGCGTGCATGAAACTTGGCTTTGATGGTGCACCCTTTATCTCAGACTATTCTCTTGTAACGAAAGATTATGAGCCAAAGTTTGTTGACAAAGGAAAATTTGTTGACCAGTGGGGTAGAATAATGCAGACGAGTGAAAGGGCGAAGACAACGTATTTTGTTGATGGTATAATTAAAACTCCTGAAGACTTAGAAAGCTTTGAACTTCCAGACGGCTTTCATCCAGATATTATGGAAATGATGGAAGAAATAATAAGGCCATTTAAAGACAAGGATATTGTTGTTATGGGCCAAGTTCATAGTGGTTGGCATATGGCTTTCCAAGCTAGAGGTGGAATTGACAAGATTTCTATAGACTTTTACAAGAATCCTGAGTTCGCCAAAAAGCTTTTAGAAAAATATGCTAAAGCCTTCCAGAGGCTTACCGAGGCGATGATTAAAGCTGGTGTTGAAGTTATATGGGTCACAGATGATTATGCTGACAACAATGGTCCACTGATAAACCCAAAACTTTTAAGACTTTATGAGTTTGATAATCTAGCAAAAATTGTTGATATTGCTAGAAAGTATAATGTTCCTGTTATGAAACATTCAGATGGTAACCTTTACATGATAATAGACGATATCATTGCTACTGGCATAACTGGTCTGCATCCTATTGAACCTGGCGCCATGGACTTGAGGGATGTTAAGGAAAGATATGGTAGCAAAATATGTTTGGCTGGAAGTGTTGACTGCAGGTATATTCTACCCTTTGGAAGTGAAGAGGATGTTAGGAAAGAAGTTAGAAGGTGTATTGATGCTGCTGCAAAAGGAGGCGGATACATACTCACGTCAAGCAATTCTCTTCATGCTGATGTTAAGCCTGAAAACATTTTCGTAATGGTTGATGAAGCAAGAAAATACGGGAAATATCCCCTATAATACGATTGGTGACAATAGTTTGGAAAAAGATTTGAAGAGCATAAATTTTAGAGAGTTGAATTTAGAAAAGAGAGGCCTGACATCTTAGGCATGTCCGCACTATTAACAGTAACTATGGTTGAAATGAAGAACGTTATAGAAGCTCTAAAAGAGGCAGGATTAAGGGATAAGGTGAAAATCATTATTGGTGGTGCAGCTGTAACAGAAGATTACGCGAAAGCAATAGGAGCAGACGGATATGGAGCGAATGCTGTAGAAGG
>JARVJS010000064.1 GCA_029776125.1 Nitrososphaeria archaeon | reverse complement strand
ACTCTTTCCCTACACGACGCTCTTCCGACAAAAAATTCTAAGCCAATCTTTAAAATTAAGTCTACAAAAAGATAGATGCATTAGGTAAAATGTTTGATCCAAATGTACATTATGTAATAGCACGGGTTGAAAAAGATGATGTAGAAGAAGGTATAATTTTAGAGGAAGTTAGAAAAGGATATATTATGAAGGATAGAGTCATTAGACCTAGTATAGTTAAGGTTGCAGTTAAATCTTCAAATAAAAATAATGGTTAAGAGGTGATTAAAAATGAGTGGAACCCAAGCCCGTGAAAAGGTCATTGGAATAGATTTAGGTACTACAAATTCTGCTGCAGCAATATGGGAAAATGGTAAAGCAATTGTCATACCGAGCGCAGAAGGGCCGACAATTGCAGGCAAAATGTTCCCATCCGTTGTAGCCTTTACTAAAGATGGACAACTACTTGTCGGGGAACCAGCAAAAAGACAGGCGACAATAAATCCTGAAGGAACAATTTTTGAGATAAAAAGGAAAATGGGTACAAACTATAAGGTTAACATCTTTGGAAAAGAGTATACACCTCAACAAATTTCAGCATTTATCCTACAAAAAATAAAAAGAGATGCGGAAGCCTACTTAGGGGTACCCATAAAAAAATGTGTTATAACCGTTCCAGCCCACTTCAACGACAACCAAAGACAAGCCACCAAGGATGCTGCAGAAATTGCTGGATTTGAAGTCCTAAGAATAATAAATGAGCCAACAGCAGCATGCCTTGCATACGGAATAGATAAGCTTGAGAAAGAAATGAAGATTCTAGTGTTCAGTTTTGGAGGAGGAACACATGATGTCACAATAATGGACTTTGGTAAAGGTGTATTCCAAGTCCTTTCAACAAGCGGTGACACCCAAACTGGAGGAGCAGACATAGACCAAGCACTCATGAACTATATTATTGAGGAATTCAAAAAACAGACTGGAATAGATTTAAGAGGAGACAAGATGGCCATGGCTAGACTAAAAGAGGCAGCCGAGAAAGCGAAGATAGAGCTTTCTACACTCCTACAGACAGACATTGACCTACCATTCATATATGTAGATTCTTCAGGACCAAAACATCTTCACATGACGATAACTAGAGCGAAACTTGAAGAACTTGCTGAACCAATAGTGGAGAGAACAAGAAATACTATTATGAGGGCAATAGAGGACGCTAAACTTACACCCCAAGATATAGACAAGGTAATTCTCATAGGAGGAACAACTAGAATGCCTTTAGTGCAAAGATTTGTTGAAAAAATAATAGGAAAGCCTCCAGAAAGGGGAGTAGATCCAATGGAATGTGTTGCAATAGGTGCAGCAATACAGGGAGCAGTATTAACAGGCGAGGTTAAAGACATACTTCTAATAGATGTTACACCCTTATCATTGGGTGTAGAGACACTTGGTGGAATATTTACTAAAATAATTGAAAGAAACACGCCAATACCAACAAGAAGAAGTCAGATATTTACTACAGCAGAAGATTTCCAGACAGCGGTAACAATACATGTTTTACAGGGTGAAAGAGCTATGGCAGCAGATAACATTTCTTTGGGAATGTTCCATTTAACTGGAATACCGCCAGCACCACGAGGAGTACCACAGATAGAAGTCACATTTGATATTGACGCAAATGGAATACTTCATGTTACCGCAAAAGATCTTGGAACAGGGAAGGAAGCGAAAATAACGATAACAGCTGCAACAAAACTTTCACAAGAGGAGAAGGAGAGGATGATAAAAGAGGCTGAACAGTACGCTGAACTGGATAAAAAGAAGAGGGAGGAGGCGGAGCTTAGAAACGATGCAGAAGCACTAATATACACTTCTGAAAAGACTAAAAAGGACCTGGGAGATAAGCTTACACAGCAACAAAAAGAACAAATTGACAAAGCAGTTTCAGAATTACGTGATGCACTTTCCGGCAAAGATATTGAAAAGATAAAGCAGAAGCGTGAGGAGCTTAGAAAGGTATTACAAGAAGTTGGAACAATAATATATCAGCAGGCAGCTTCAGAATACGCTAAACAGCAGAAGGAGGGACAGGAGAAAAGGTCAGACGACAAAACTGTGAACACAGACTACAAGGTAACATGAGAATTATACAGCTATAAGAGTACAGAATACATAGGTTTTAAGTTAAGAATTAATATCCTAATACTTTAATTCTATTGATAGGGAAGTTTAGATGATTAAAGGGTGATAGAGCATGTCTGGAAAAAAGGACTACTATGAGATACTTGGTGTGCCAAGAAATGCTACAAAGGAGCAGATTAAGGAAGCCTATAGAAGACTGGCCATGCTCTATCACCCAGACAGGAACAAGTCACCTGAGGCAGAAGAAAAATTTAAGGAAATTTCTGAAGCATATGCAGTATTATCTGATGACGAAAAAAGAAGACAATATGATATGCTTGGACAGGTTGGATTCCAGCAACAGTATACTCCAGAAGATATATTCAGAGGAGCAGATTTTGAATCAATATTTAGAGATCTAGGATTTGGATTCGACTTTGATAACATATTCGACTTTTTCTTCGGAAAAGAAAGATTTAGAAGAGAAAATGTGGGCAGAGACTTATACTATGAGCTTCAGATAACATTAGAGGAGGCAGCAAAAGGTGTGGAGAAGGAGATAGAAATTTATAGAAACGAAATCTGTGACACATGCCATGGTTCTGGCGCAAGCCCTGGAACATCTCCAAAGACATGTAATGTGTGCAAAGGAACAGGCCAAGTACAGAGAGTTCAAAGCAGTGGATTTGCAAGATTTGTCCAAATTACTACATGCTATGCGTGTAAGGGTAAGGGTACAGTTATAGAAACACCTTGTAGAGAATGTAGGGGTACAGGCGTTACAAAACGCAAAAGAAAGGTTATAGTTAAAGTACCCCAAGGAATAGATGAAGGCTATAGGCTAAGACTTGAAGGACAGGGAGATATACCGCCAAATGGAGGAAGACCAGGAGATCTATACATTGGAATAAGGATAGCACCACACAAACATTTCAGAAGAGAAGGAGACGACATATTTTATAAGCTTGAAATAAGTTTCCCACAAGCAGTATTGGGTACAGAAGTGATAGTACCAACGTTGGATGGAAACACAACTATTAGGATACCCCCAGGAACACAGCCTGGTGAAACTATACGATTACATGGAAAGGGTATGCCAAGACTAGATAGAAGGGGAAGAGGAGACCTTATTGTAGAAGTAAATGTTACAGTACCAAAGAAGCTTACACCAAGACAAAGAGAACTAATTCAAGAACTTGCAAAAGAATTTAATACAGGCAATGTAGATTACGAAAGAACACGAAATAGATTTTTCAAATTTTAAAATTTCATAAACTAGCATATTGTATGATTGTAAGAGGAAAAAAATGGGCAAAAAAGTTGCAGTAGCTAAAGGACAGACAAGATATGAGACTGTTAAAAAGGCACTAGAATACATAAAAGATGAGATAGTAAAGGACATTTATGGAAAAAATAATTTGATCATTAAACCAAACCTTGTATCCTCATACAAGCAACTTGCATCAACACACATAGACACAATCAAGGCAATATTTGATTTCATAAAAAAACACTATAATGGAAAAATTTCCATTGCAGAAGGGTCTGCAACCAATACAATCACAGCATTCAAAAACTTTGGGTACATACAATTTGCACAAGAAAATAGAATAGAACTTTTTGACCTAAACCAGGACAATTATAGAGAAATAATGGTCTATGATAGCGGCTATAATAAGATTCCAGTAAGAGTTTCAAAGAAGATTTTAGAAAGCGATTACAGAATATCATCAGCCATACTAAAAACACATGACACAGTAATTGCAACACTTTCAATAAAAAATATGGTTGTAGGAAGCATATTACAGGCTGATAAGCATAGAATCCACCAAGGATACAAGGCAATAAACTTGAACATTTACAAGATAGCAAAACATGTTTGGCCACAACTAGCAATAATAGACGGATTTATTGCAATGGAAGGAGACGGCCCAGTTTCAGGCACACCAGTAGAAATGGGAACAGTTATAGCCAGCACTGACCCACTTGCAGCAGACACAGTCGGAGCATACATTATGGGATTTGACCCAAATGAGATAGGATATTTACATTATCTAAAAATGGCTGGAATTGGCGAAGGAAACTTGGACAAAATTGAGATTTTAGGAGAAAAACTAGAAAATGTTAGAAGACAATTTAAACCACACACAACCTATAGCCTACAAAGGAAATGGAAAATAGAAGACATAGACATAGAAAAGATGCTTTACTAAAAATCTGACTCTATAAAAAAATTTAAATCACAGTATTAAAAGATTAGAACTATGGCAAATTTCATTCCTCCAGAGTATGCGTGGATTATTCCAATAATAGCACCATTCATTATAGGATTGATAGTAGGGGTAATAGTCAAAAAGGCGTTAAAGCTGATAATAGCACTTGTTGTACTAATAATATTTTTGGCAGTCATAGGATATATGCAATTACCTAGCTTAGAAGAAATAGCTAAAGCAGCCCTAGTATATCTGCCAAAAATTTGGGCTGAAGCAAGCCCAATAGTGAACATATTGCCGTATTCTTCACTAACATTTTTACTAGGACTAGCATTGGGATTATGGAAAGGCTAGATTTTAATGGACGTAAAAGCAGTTATTAAAGCAACTAGGATATTAAAAAATATGCCGAGAACAGGATGGCTACAGAAAGAGATACCATCACATGAAGCAGAAACAGTTGCAGAACACACTTTCGAAGTAGCCTTAATTACACTAGCATTTGCTTTAAAATTAAATGATAAGATTGACAGGGAAAAGGCTCTGACAATGGCTTTAGTCCACGATCTAAGTGAATCAGTTTTGGGAGACACACCAAAAGCATTAACTGAAAGATTAAGTGAAAAAGTAAAGCATATGATCGAATGCGAGACAGTCAAGAATATTACAGGTTCAGAAGGTATAAGAAAAATTTTTGAAGAGTATGCTAATGGAGAAAGTTTGGAGGCGAAAATTGTTAAAATCGCAGACAAACTTTCAACAATATTACAAGCAAAAAATTACAGGAATAAAGGGTATAATGTGGATGAAATAGTGGAAACAACTAAGATTGATTTGTTGGAAGCACTTAAACAATTAGAAGACAAAAATATAGTGGAAACAGTACATAACTTAATAGAGTGATTTTCAATAGATTAAAGAGTCTAGAATACCCTTTTCGAGAGCCATCTTTATGTCCATAGCTATTCTTTTACCAGTAGACATAGGCTCCCTGAACAGATATGGTGTATAAGGGGAGCCTTCTGGATAAAGGTTAGTGCCAGCAACAATGCGCGCAGACACTTCGAAAGCAATGAAACCTCTTCTTGGATTGTATACTGTTTCAATGCAAAAAGGGCCAATTAGGCCTGGAGGAAATAGTTCTATTGATGATTCAACAAGTTTTGCACCCATGTCTAAAATTTGTGGGAGAAGACTTTCCCTAACAACAACAGGCTGATTTCCTGTCACAGTATAGTCAAGATAATCAGGTATAATGTCAGGATAGCCTCTGTACACTTCATCTATTGGTTCAATACGCTTATCGATACTTAAAAGTTCCAAACCCCCCTCATTGCCCAACTTTAAGCCTCTAGAAAATATTGGGCTATAAAAATAGTGTGGATAGTACCTGACACCTGCGACAAACTCTTGTATAACAATCTTTTCATTTTCGCTAATTAAACCTGACTTAATCTTTTCATCAAGTTTTTGATAAAAGTCTTCTTTACCTTTAACCATAAAGTAGCCTCTACCACCCCTAGCGCCATAAACTTTCACAAACGCGTAAGTGTCAATTTCATCAGGACTTCTAAATATTCTAGGAAACCTTAGTCCAGCCCTTTCAAACCATTTAAACTGCTTTTCCCTATCACCCTCCCATTCTAAAACAAACCTATTACCATACATGGGAACATAAAATAAATCAAGAAGATTTTTTGAACCAACATATTCTACAAACGATCCATGAGCAATTATTATAGAATTTAACTCAATAAGCTTTTTCTGGACCCTATCGTCAAGAATATCTTTATAGCTATTAATGACTATAAGCTCGTCAGGAAAGGCTTCAGGAAAAGCCCTATAATATTTCACTCTATCAGCTAAGCAAATGCCGACAGTCCTAAACCCCTCACATTTTGCACCATGAAATATCTGGAGAGAAGAGTGGGAACATAATGTGGCTATAGAAATTTTTTCCAAATCATACCTTGAGAGAACACTCAAGATTTCACTCCTGTCAATCATTTTCAGCCCAAAATATGAAGTTCAATACCGTAATTAAGTTTTCGAAATAAGACCTTCAACCTTACCGATTGCGTCAACCCAGTTTACAACATCAAATCCATATCTTAAAAAATTAACTGGCCCAACGAATCTTTTCACTTCATACAAATGTATGTCCCTATCATCTATATACAATATTTCTTCAGGAAATATTATAACATTAGCCTTCTTAAAATTTTCTACTATCCTTTTAATCATTAAACCCTTATTCGGAGAAGGCTCCACAACAGGATAAGAAAAATATTTAAGAATGTTAAAAAGTTCCAAAAGCTCAAAAACATTTTCTGGAAAATTCCAGCTAGAAATAGAAAAGTAGATTCCAAGATTTATAAAATGTTCTAGAAAATCTCTTAGACCATGATTTAATTCAACCCTTGACCCATATTTGTCTATAATCAAATTATCGTTAATTCTCTTAAAAGGCGGAATAAGGGAGGAAGCATCATGATGTGACCAAATTGTTCTATCAGCATCCAAAACTATTAACTTCAACATAAATTAGACCACTTAAGCCATTCTTTAAAAGGATTAAATATTTTATAGTGGAAAAAGTTTATTTCAAATAACCTTAGAAAATAATATGATAGGAAAAATGGTGAATTAATATTCTAGAAGTAAACCTAAATTTTTTGATAAAGCTTTCTCATAAATCTTTTTTGCAACCATAATATCGGATATAGCGAGACCCAAATTTAAAGCCATTATTTTTTCTTCGTCATTATTACGGCCCCCTATCTTTTCAACGATCAATTCACACAATTCGCCATCAACTTCTTTCATTAAAGGAAAATGGCCTAACGCTTGATAATATTTGAGTTGCTCCAGATCATCCGTGTAAATTTTATTAACTTTAGAAAAGGTTTCAGGCAACCAGTAACTATCAAATTCAAGCGGCATAATCAGTCCACCATCCTTAACCCAATCTATCCTTCCAATAGGAGTGGGTTTTTTTAGTATTGGAGTAGCAGTTATAATTACATCGGACCCTTGAACTGCCTCTTTAGGAGAATTGCTTTTATGAACTTCAAACTCAAAATTTCTTTTTACAAAACTTTCAAATTCTAACATTCTATCATAAACAACATCGAAGACATTAACTTTTTTTAGATTTTTTAACACAATAGATAGAAACTCTAAATGACTCCTACCTTGCACACCGCAACCTATTATTGAAATAGTTTCAGCATCTCTTCTGGCAAGATATTTTGCTGAAATTGCTGAAACAGCGGCAGTCCTTTTTGCAGTAATCCATGTTGCATCCATAATTGAAATAGGTAACCCCGTTTCAGGATCATTTAGTATTATGAGACCCGTAAGGTATGGAAGGTTCTTTAATGGATTTGATGCTGAACCCGCAATCCACTTCATACCAGCAGCATCAAAGTTTTGAATTAAAGCTGGCATAGCGTGAATAAATGTACCATTTGATGGATGAATACCTGGTTTCGGTGGGATTTCAACTCTCTTAAAATATTTTTCTTTAAAAGCATCTTCAACCCACTGCATCACATCGGAAGAATTTATGCCCATCGACTCTATTTCTTTTCTTGATAAATAAACTATCTTATATGAGGCCATTATATAGACACTCCATCCAGAAAAAGATAAACTTTTTTAGAGCTTGAATTTTTTAGAGGATAATTCTATCGCCAACTTTATCGCTTCTAAAGTTGCACCTTCGCTAGCAGTACCCTTACCAGCTTTACCCCATACGGTGCCATGGTCTGGTGAAACCCTAATTATTGGAAGACCAAGACTTAAGTTAACACCTTCCATAAAACCAACCATTTTCACTGCAATATGACCCTGGTCGTGATACATAGCTATTACTGAATCGAATTGCTTATTATAGTATGCACGGTAGAATACTGTATCTGGAGGGTAGGGGCCTGAAACTTTTATACCTTGTGAAACAGCTTCTTGAATTGCGGGAGATATTTCATTAATTTCTTCATCACCAAATAATCCACTTTCACCTGCATGAGGATTTAAGCCTGACACACCAATTTTAGGATCCTCTAAACCAAAGAGTTCTATTAAATTTTCATGAGTCAATTTTATAGTTTTTAAAACATTTTCTCTTTTAATAAGGCTGATAGCATTTCTAAGAGAAACATGTGTGGTTACATGTACAACTCTAAATGAGCCTGCTACAAGCATCATCTTCACATACTTCGAGCTTGTTAGATCTGCTAAAAGTTCTGTATGACCTGGATAATTGTAGCCAGCCATGTTAAGACTTTCCTTGCTTATTGGCGCGGTAACAATTGCATGAACTCTTTTTGTTAAAGCAGATTTTACAGCTTCTACGATAGCTTCATAAGATGCCTTACCACCTAATACTGATGGCTTACCGTAAACAAGTTTAGAAAGATCAACGTTATTAAGGTCAAATATATTTACATGAAAAGGCGCATCTGTACATTGTGAAATATCATTAATTTTTATAAGCTTCAGGTCTTTTGCATTGACAATCTCGGCAGCTCTTTTAAAAACATTGAAGTCACCATAAACAACAAAACTAGCTCTTTTAGAAATTTCCTCGCTTCTTAATGCCTTTAATATAATTTCCGGCCCTGAACCTGCTGGGTCACCCATTGTTATTGCTATCACGGGCTTACGATAGGGCATATTACTTCACTCTTTTTAGTCTAGTCGATACTTTAATAAGCGTTTCCGATCCCCCGAATCCGCCTGCCTTTGTGACAATCAATAGGTCCCCTGATTTAAGAATAGGGAGACCGGGCTCAATCTCGCCTAAAATTTTAAATGAATCAAACTTAAGATTTTTTATTATAGATACAGCGATATCCCCACCGGTCATGTAAAGACCGCAAAAGCTTTCAAATTTAAAGAAATCCAGAATCGAGAAAACAAGGAAACCGAATTTTTCAGCCAGAATAGAACCGAATTCTGGGACATTTAAACCTAATTCTTTAGCCAACATTATACCTTCTTCGATCTGCTCTTTAGAATAGGAGGTTGTAAGAATAATATCCTGAGAAAGATTTAGGGCTTGAAAAACTTCTTTTTTCACTCTATCCTCTTCCTGCTTAAAATTTTTTATTAAATCAGATATTTTAATCTGTATAAGCCTAGTTGAAAAAACTTTAAGGTATTCTGTAATCTGAGTTTTTACAAGCTCATTAACGGAGCCTACAGCCATTAGAATAGGTTTTCCTATGGTGGAGCCAATAATTGTACTGTAAGCAAGTTGTTCAGCAAGACCGGCTGAACCAACCCATATTATTCTCTTCTTTTCTAACGAAAATACTATATTTACGATACTTTTTAAGTCTTGGTCATTTTCTACATCAAAAGATAAGATTTTAAATCCTTCAACACTTTTTCTTATATCTTTATTCCTAAGTTCATTTAAGTTAACATGATGATAGGATGGGCCAAAAATAGGCTCAAAGTACGATGGAATGTAGGAGGATTTGACTGGCGTCCTTAAATCCCTTCCAAAATATGTTTTTTCAATAGGCACACCGTTAACTAGGTGCACACCATCTTTTGTTGTACGACCCTGTTTAGGGAAAGCTGGAGCAAAAACTACTAATTCAGGGTTTAAGGCGTCAATTAATCCAACAATTTCTGGGACAATATTGCCCCTTAAAGTAGAATCAATTTTTTTGTATACAAGTGTATTGTTTAAACTATCTTTTACTTTTTCACCAAGCTTATATAAAATTGCATAAGATCTTTCTTTATCCACTGGCCTACTCTCTGTAGTTATCCCAACAACATCATATTCATTAAGTAGTACACAAACCTTGTCCAAGTTTAATGTGGTAACAGACCTTAAACCAAGTTTAGCAAACTGTACCACAGTATCATTAACACCAGTAAAATCGTCTGCAATAACCAATACAGAGTCAAATACTTTAATCATAACCGTCACCCGACAAATCCTTCACGAATGAGAGAGATTGCATAAGCGGCCATTAACATAGACATAACCTTGTCCAAAATTATTGTACCATTCTTCCCAAGCAACTTTAGCATTTTTTCACCACTTAAAAGTATGACTAATGTTATTGCAGTACATATGAATATAGTGAGCAAGGATACACCTAACCCCCAAGTGTATTTTATATATATTACAGCGGTAACTGCCCCCGGTCCCGCAAGAAGAGGTGTTGCCATGGGAACTATGCTTATCTTGTCAGCCTCAGGCTTTGGCATCATCGATATTTCAATAAGACCGAGAATGGAATATATGAGGAGAACGAGACCTCCTGCTATTTTAAAATCTTCAACACTGACACCCATCAAAGAGAATAGGGTATCGCCAAAAACAGAAAAAGTTAACAAAATTAGTGCAGCAACAATAACACTCTTTTTTATTATTCTAGAACGTAATTTGGAATCAAAATCTTTAGTTAGAATAAAAAAGTATGGAGCGTTAGTAAATGGGTCTAAAATAATTAATAGTAGTAGTATCGCTTGAAAAATGTCGAACATATAGTTCACGGATTCTGCTTTAATATTTTCTTTAAAATACTTTTTTGGAAAACAACATAAATATTATATAAGTCGATTTGAAATTAATTAATTATATGAAAGTAACTTATTTTCTAGGACCATTGGCTTTAATAAGTGCGTGGATTACGATAATTTGTGCCATAATAGTGAATCCCTGGTTCAATTTGTACGAGAATGCTTTAAGTGATTTGGGAGCAATAAATTTAGAAACAAATTATATTTTCAATTACGGACTTATTATAACAGGAATACTCTTTGGAGTATACTCGAGTAGCCTAGAAAGGATCACAAAGAACAGGATTAGTGCAATAGCTTCTGGAATTTCTCTAATTGCAGCAGCACACTTGATAATGATAGCCATTTTTCCTTCAGGAACCGAACCTCATAGATTTGTGTCCTTAGAATTTTTTCTTCTTGTAGCAATTACAATCTTTTTTATGACTGTAGCCTTTTATGTGGATGGAGAAAAAGGTTATGGAAGTCTTTCAATAACAATATTTCTGACAGGAATTTTAGGCAGTGCGTTAATAGAATGGCCATCTACAGCCCTACTTGAGATATATAACATAATTTTGATAACATTATGGGCAATATTGATAACACATTATTGTATAAGAAAGAGAATATAATGATGATTATAAAAAATTTTATAAGAGAGTAATAATTTTTGATAGTAACTTTTGTATTCCACTACTATATTGCATAGCCTTCTTCTGCATATTACAAATTTCTGAGGGCAAGCCAAGTTCTTTAGCCAAAAGGCGTAAAACAATTTTTCTTTCATCTCTTTCTACATCAATTTTATATTTTAAAGGAATAGAGAATGCGACCTCCGCAACCCTATTATTTATGTATGGAAATATCGGTTCACAATACATTGATATGGAGACCTCATCTCTAGAAATATCAGTAGATTGTAGCTTTTCAAAATCTTTTCTTAAAATTTCGTTAATATCATAGCCTTCCTTGGCATATGATACATATCTTTTATAGCCACCAAATAGTTCATCTGAACCTTGTCCTACTACTAAATTTTGGAATCCAGAATTTAAGGCTTCCTCTGCAACCATATTTAACAATAATGCAATAGATAAGTTCATCAAATTTTCTTTACCAAATATTTTACTCAAAAAGCGAGCTTTTCCAATTAAACCTTCTTTAACCACTTCTATTCTCTTTAGTTCGAGAGAAAGAAGGGAGGAGACTTTCTCAGAGTTAATGTAATCGTATGAGCCTTTCGAACATAATGTTATTAAATGTGGCTTTATACCATGATCACTAATTAATTTTGCAAGCAGGGCGGAGTCAATCCCTCCAGAAAAAGCTATCGCAACATCACTAATACTATCAAAATATTTTTCTATAGAATACTTTAAAGCAGAATTTAGAAAATTTAGAGCCTCGTCACCTCAGACGAGGTAAGAGAAGCCATTCAGGAACAGATAGATACCATCGTAGAAACCGTAAAGCTTGCCCTTGAACAGATGCCGC
>JARVJS010000062.1 GCA_029776125.1 Nitrososphaeria archaeon | reverse complement strand
CACCGTCCGAAACACCCGCCCCGGGAAATGATGCCGCACCTCCTCCACCACCTGCTGGGCCAGCCGCGAGCGGGCGTCGAACGAAAAAATTTCCGGAATAACAAGAGAAGATAACATTGCATTAACAAACTCGTGAACAGGACCAAATGGATAAGGTGAAGGGAAAAAGAGCATAATAATTGCAACTATAACAGAATAATTAAAAATATGTGCAAGGGTAACGGAAGTAAATAAATCATAGAAAAGTGTAGCGAAAAATCCAAGAAGAAATAAATTAAACCTTGAAAAGTTGCCATTAAATTTTGTAAACAGAGAACCCAAAAAACCAATAAACCCCATAGTTGGAGCAGTAACCATTGTCCAAACACCGGAACCAAAGAATAAAATGTCAGTTATGGCCATAGAAAGTGAGCCTACAAGAAATCCCACAAGAGGGCCGGCGAAAAGACCAGAAAATAGTGTGAAGAAAACAACTGGTTTTATATTTGGAAGTGGTGCAAGCAATATTCTTGATGCAACAGTGGTTGCAGTTAATATTGTTATTAAGGCAAGCTTTCTACTTTCCATCTTGGATGGATAATCCAACCAACTTAATAAACTTTACTTAAATACCTTCACAGGAATCATACTGGTTCAGGGTGTATCGTAACAATATATTCGCCTCCTAATGTTGTTTTAATTATGTCTTCAATATAACTTATTTCTTTATGGACCTCTTCAATCTTTAAATTTTCTGGGAATGAACATGCTATATCTATGTACTTGTTTCCTGAGCTCTTATAGACTCTTATTGTTGAAACTTTTTTAATTTTTTGATTTAAATTAAGTATTTTTAGTATTTGATTTGTTATATTTTCATCATTTATTATTTCACCTTCATTGGTTCTAGGATAACTTTCAATGTGTATTGTCGTCTTTTGTAGTGCTGGAAATTTTGTTTTAATTTCTTCTTCTATTTTTTCTGAAATTTGATGAGCTTTGGATAGTGGCATATTCGGATCCATTTCAATGTGAAGGGTTAATATGTAACCATCTCTGGTTTTTGTCACTATAATTTGATGTACACCTTTTACGTCACCACTTTTTAGAGCTATTTTTTCAATTTTCTCCGTTAATGATAGCTCTTCCTCGATAGGCTCATAATGTATTGTTGTAGTCACGTTTTTGATTACGTTATTGATTTTCTCTTCAATCTTTGATATAATTTCATGAGCCTTTTGAATGTCAATTTTTGGAGACAGTAGAATAGTCACTTCAACAAAATATTGCTCACCAACTTTTCTCATCCTAAAAGATTTGAAGCCTTTGATATCCTCAATTCCTTCTAAAATAGATTTAATCTGTTGATAGTCTTTTTTTGGCGCGATATCGCTTAATTCAAGAGAACTTTCATAAATTAATTTTATACTTAGAAAGCCTAAAATAATAGATAGAATAATTGAGGCTAAAGAGTCAGCATAATTAAAGCCCATCCATGACACTGAGACGCCAATAAGTGCGATTACTGTTGAAGAGAAGTCCGCTATTGCATGGAATAGGTTTGTTTTTATTATAACAGTACTACTTTTTGAAAGAATAGAAATTCTGAACACGTCAACAATCATGGTATATATTACGGAAGATACGGCGATTGGAGCAAAATCTAAAGATATTTTTGTTCCAATTAAAATTCTTGTTATGGCTTCATATAAAATAAATAGGCTTATACCTATGAGAGATAAACCTCCAAATAGACTACCTAATGTTTCAATTTTTGAATGACCATAGGTGTGTTCTTCATCTGGAGGTTTTAGTGAAAGCTTTACTGCATACATTAACCAAAATGTTGTTAAAGCATCAAACAGAGCGTGAGCAGAATCACTCAGAACGGCCATACTATTTGCTAATAAACCACCTAAAAATTCCACTAAAACCACGGATAATATTGCATAAAATGATAGTTTTAGTGCCTTGAATTTGGAAGTATCCATCAAACACCCTTATAATCTATTACAATATAGGCATTATTAATAGATATTATTGTAACAATAGTAAGGTAAGGGTACTGTTTATGAAAAGAGGGATAAGGCAGCTGCAAAACACCCAATATACGCCTTTTGCCTATCTTCTGCAAAACAGATTATCAATACATCTCCATCTTCAGGCCGTCCCAAAGACCTTATTTCACTCCAAAATTCACTTGGATAAAGTTGTTCTACATTTTCCTTAGTATTTGGAAACTTGAAACTTTCTTTTTCGTAAACTAGTGTAATCGCGCCATTAGCACCATATTTTATTGCTTGATCCCTTTGTTCTATTCCTTGGAACACTTTATCCCTTAATTTTTTTGCTAAAACAATTACATTATATTTGCCTGGTGCAAGTGAATAAATATTATCCTCGACTATTAAAGGAAATATTCTTTTGAGTTTATTGTAAAGGATTAAGCCTTTTTCGCTCAAGTAAACACCTTCTTTTGTTACATTAATTACAGAACTAGCTTTTAACCTTTTGAGAATTGTTCTTACAGATCCTTCACCAATCCCTAGGAATTGAGAGAGAGCAGATCTGCTTCTTGGCGCATTTTCTCCAAGACAATATATTAGTAGGGCTATGTGTATATGGTTAAAATATTCTTGTGGACCGGCATATTTTTTTATCGTAAAACTTTTTAACTCATTAATTAGTGACATATAAATTCTCTTACCATTCATATACTTTATAAATATTTATATATTTAAAAGGAAATACATGTTATGATATAGTATGGAAATTGTTGAAAATTTTGATGAAGCTGGAAGATTTACTGGAAAACTTTTTTCAAAGGTTGGGAATCTGATAATTTTAATAATTTTAAGTATCATTCCCATTGTCAACTTTATTGTAGTAGGATACTTAGGAAGAATAATAAAAGAGGGAAGAAAAATTAGTGAGCCACCAATATTATCAGATTATGGCAAATTATTTTTTGAAGGATTGAAGATTGTTGTTGCTGTAATAGTTTATGCGTTTATTCCTATCATTTTACTTGTTATATCTCTTCTATTGTTTGCGCCATTAGGGTCTTGGGGAATGGGACAAATATTTTCACCTGGAATGTTATTGGGAGGGGCCTTAATTGTTCCAGTAATTTTAGCTCTAATTTTATTGTTTGTTTTTCTAATATTCGGTGTTATTGCAATAGGAAACATGATAAGAACAAACAATTTCATGAAAATCTTTGCATTTAGTGAAAATTGGAGTATAATAAATAGGATTGGTTTAGTTAAATATCTTATTTGGCTGGTTCTGATATTTGTTATTTCATTAATAGGTGCTGCAATAAGTGGAGCCTTCTGGATTGTAGGAGCGATAGTTGACCTTATTGTTGGAGTTTTTGTAGCAAGATCCTTAGGAAGTATTTTAGATGAAGTAATAAGTACTGTGGAGGGGCCTCAGCCGGAAAAAGTTCTTCCACCGCCGCCACCATTCTAGATAGAAAGATTTTTTACTCATCCTGTATATAGTCATCTGGATAAGGTGTCGAATAAGAGAGGATCTTTAATGCTTCTAGTGCGACTATTTTGTGCTTCTGTTTTGGGAATATACGGATAACATCATCTTTTGAAAGCTTTATTTTCTCATTTTCAATATAAAGGTATCCTTCACCAGAAATTATATGTAGTGTCTCATCCCTTTTTTCATGATGGTGCAAGGGTAAAATGGAATCCCTCATTATGTAATACTGTACTGTGAGATAATTTTCTGTTTCCGCTATTATTTTTTCGTAACCCCATGGCCTGTCAATTCTGTTAGCAAATTCCTTTCTTACGAATTCAAGATCTTTTTGCGAATCTATAGATTGCCAGAATGTATCCTCTTCCATATAATAGTTTAAGAGACCCTTCTTGGCTAGATAGGGAAAGACAGTTTTCTCAACATCTCCTTCCTCGTATGCAAAAAAGTATTCTTTTACTTGTGAACCAATAAAATATATTCCAGCATTTATATAATAAGGTAAGGTTGGCTTCTCTTTAAAGCCAATTATTTTACCATTAGCAAGTTCTACTATACCATATGGTGAGACAAGCTTTGTAACAGCTATTGTGACAGGGTTTTCTAATGATTGATTTATTAAAAGTTTAAGATTAAGATCTGTCACTATATCACCGTTCATTATAAGGTAATATTTTGAATCAAATATTTTAAGTAGAGTGTTAATTGCAAAAAGTGTGCCTCTAGGTTTATCCTCTACATGATATTCTATCTTAAGACCATTCCAGTAGTCACCATATCTTTCCTTTATCTTTTCATACAAATATCCTGCAAGAAGATAGACTTTGGGTATACCGGCATTTTTCATTTGAAAAAGTTGTCGATCTAAGATTGTGTAATTTTCCTTTATTTCTATTAAAGATTTTGGTATAGAATCTGTTATGGGCTTTAACCTTTTCCCCATTCCACCACAGAGTATACCGCCTACTACATCTTTGGACAAAATATTCACCCCTTTCAACATTATTTCTTTAAAAGTTCATTCACAGCATCATATATTCTCTTAATACCTTCTTCTATAGCCTCGAAACTCGATGCAAATGAGAATCGAATATATTTTGATCCAGCTTTATCAGGAAAACATGCACCAGGAAGCGTTATAACCTTATATTTTTCTATTAAATATTCAACAAACGCTTCAGTTGAAAGCCCTGATTGCTCCAAAAATTCTGAAATATTTGGGAACATATAAAAAGCACCCTTACTTGGCCAAACTTTAAACCCAGGGACTTTTGAAAGGAGTTTTGCCATTAAGTCCCTACGTTTTTGAAATAAAGCAACCATCTCTTTAACTGGGGTCCATGATCCTGTTAGTGCAGCAACAGCGGCTTTTTGAGCAAAACTTGTTGGACAAGAGTATATGTTTACAGCAAATCTAGTAAGTTTTTGAGCCAGCTCTTCTTTTACAACAAGATACCCCAACCGCCATCCGGTCATAGAAAAGGTTTTACTAAAACCGTTAATGTATAAGATATTACTTCTCCAATCAGCTTCTGATAATATGCTCTTAAACTCTAGATTATCATAAATGAAGTTGTCATATATTTCATCTACTAATAATATTAGATTGTTTTCTTTTGCAATTTCATAAAGTTTTACAACTTCTTGTTCGGTGAAAAGTGCACCGGTTGGATTATGTGGATTATTTAAAATTATCATTTTTGTTCTATTTGTAATAGAAGATTCTATCCTTTCTAGATCTAGTGAGAAACCTTTTTCTTGACCTAACCATTTTAATGGAACAAAAATAGGCTTGCCACCCATGAACTTAGTGACTTCTGAATAGGCTGGAAACGAGGGTTCGGGTACAATAACTTCATCACTTGGACCAATATATGATGAAATTGCTAAAAATATTGCACCTTTTGCACCAGGTGTCACAATGACTTCTGTTGGTCTAACATCAGAAGAATACCTTGAGTTAAGATAGTTCGAAATTGCTTCCCTAAGCTCATATATTCCAGCCGTTTCAGTGTATCCTGTGAACCTATTATCTAAAGCAGCTTTACCAGCTTCTACAATATGTTGGAATGTAGGTATATCTGGTTGCCCTACACCAAATGATATTACATTATAACCTTTCCTAGCTAATTCGTTTGCTTTAGCCACGTAAACAAATGCAGCTTCACCCAATAATTCCGGAATTATAGGCTTGAAACTGTCTGTTGGCGAGCTCAAATTATCACACCACCGTTCACAATAAATTTTGAAATTAATAAATTTTTAAAATGCATTACTTTAAAACATACATTTTTGCCAAATTTAATACAAGTTCTACAACTTCTTCTATAGACTTTCCGAAAACATAAGTCATTGGCTCAAGACCGAATCCGCCTTCATCAAAAACTATTTGAGGAATAGCACCAAATTTTATAATAGCACGTCTTATATAATTAATTATATCATCCTCATTATATATTATCTTATGCTCAGTTTTTGTAAAGGAGATTTTTGATTCAGAAACAATGCGAGCAAGCTTTTTATCATATTTTATGTTTATAACAACATTTGTTGAAGAATCAATTTTTTTAACTTCTAAAAGAAGCTTTGTTAGATGGCTTACTACTCCAAATTCTGGAGGCATAAGAGCTTTAACTCTATTTTTAACTTTAACAATTCTACCAGGGATAGTGGCAATATCTTCAAATGAATTACATATATCAAGTGAGGCAGCTATATTAACATATACTTCAGGAACTAATGATGAAAAATATGGTGACTCTTCAATTTCTTTAATAGCCTTTTCCAAAGACTTTAAAAGATTTTCTCGTTCCTTATTTAATTCTAACTTTTGTTGAGAAAACAGTTCAATACATACATTACAATTATTTAGTAGTGGAAACTTTCGTCTATGAACATAACAGATCTTACCACTTTTTAATATATCTTTCAGTATTAGATTAAAAGTTTTTACTACTGAAGTTGGATCAGAGGAAATATCGTTTATTATTGTCCGAACATAGCTTTCTAGTATTTCTGCATCAAAACCAAATTGTTCAAGCTTATCTTTCCAGTATCTTATATCATTATCTAAATAATGGCTTATTAAAGGTTGAGTTTTCCCAAGAAGTGCTGAAATATGAGTTTGGCTGTATCCTTTTTCTTTAAGCTTATGTGCTATTAGTGCCCTTAATGGAGGCAATAGTTCCTCAGCAACAACTTCACAGAAAGTGAACATACTATCATTTTTGGAACAATGGGAGTTATTAAAAAAGTTTAATAAGTATCAAGGAGTTTATGTGAAAGAAAAGGAGATGTCCTCTTTGGAGGGAGTGAAAAGAATAAGTGTGACAATCCCAAAAGATGTTTTAAATACATTAGAAAACATAATGAGAGAAAAAGGGATAAGGAAAAGGTCTAATGCGATCACAAAAGCGGTAGAATTGTTTATAGAAGAAAATAAGATGCTTTCAAGAAGAGGAGAAGACGAATGTGTAGGTACAATAAGTTACATCTTTGAACATAAGAAGGAACTCTTGGACAAACTTTTAGAGTTACAACACAAATATTCAAACGAGATAATTTCAACTTTACACATACATTTAGATATTGAAAGATGCTTCGAGACATTGGTTGTTAAAGGAAAAATAGAAAAAATTAGAGAATTAATAAATGGACTAATGGATATGAGATTAAAAAATATTGGCTATAAAATCGTTTAATTGTAACCAGTATGCTCTACATAATTTATACAACAGGAAAATGTAATCTTAATTGTAAATATTGTGGAGGAAGTTTTAGCAAAGAGAAGATGCCATGGGAAATAAAGTACAAGTTTGACGATTTAAAAAGATTATTAAAGAAAGATAGGGAATGCTATATCTGCTTTTATGGCGGAGAACCTCTCCTAAATCAAATCTTCATAAAAAAGGTGATTAAGGAAATACCCGCAAAAAAGTTTGTTTTACAAACTAATGGCCTTTTGATAAATGATACAGAATTTGAGCTTTTAAATAAATTTGATGTAATCTTATTGTCTATAGATGGTGTTAAGGAAATAACAGATATGTATCGTGGAAAAGGAGTTTATGATAGAATCTTAGAGAATGCAAGATTATTGAAGAAGAAGGGTTTTAAAGGAGACCTTGTTGCACGCATGACTCTAACAGAGGAAGGCAACATTTATAGAGATGTTCTACATCTACTTTCAACAGGACTATTTGATCATATACATTGGCAACTTAATGTAGTATGGAGTGAAAGATGGAAAAATTTTGAAGGGTGGGTGAAAAATAATTATTTACCAAATCTTGAAAAACTTCTCAACTTCTGGTTCAAAAAAATGCAAGAAAAAACGATTTTAGGAATTGCACCATTCCAAGGAATATTCAAAAGAAACTTATATGGTGGAACTATGCCACCTTGCGGTTCAGGCATAGATTCTGTCACAGTAACAACAGATGGGAGAATATTATCTTGTCCAATTGCTGTTGAGGAAAAATGGGCAGTATTATCTGAAGATTTAAAAAGTTTTAGAAAGCCAGAAAAAATATTAATAGGAGAACCATGTAGATCTTGTATTGTTTCAAGAGAATGTGGTGGAAGATGTTTATATACTTATATGGAAAAATTTTGGGGTGAAAAAGGTTTTAAAGAAATATGTAAATTAAATATTTGGTTAATAGAAAGAATCAGAGAACTGAAACCGAAAATTATTGAGATGACAAAAACTGGTAAAATACAATTATATGATTTAATATATCCAACATATAACAATTCTATTGAGATAATACCATAGAAAAGAGAGGCGCCGGGAGGGGGATTTGAACCCCCAAGACTCTTTCGAGTCAATGGCTTTCCGTCTAAACGGCTCCAGGCCATCGCCCTACCAGGCTAGGCGATCCCGGCCATCACAAGTTCATTATTATTAGTTTGCTTTAAAACTTGTCTTTATAAATTTTTTATTAGTTTATGAATAAAACTTCCTACTTCATTAGTTTTCTTATCTCCTCCTATATCAGGTGTTTTGTAGCCCATTTTAAGAGCATTTACTACTGCGGATTCAAGTGTAGAAGCAGCCTCTTTAAGGCGTTGATCGTTCTTTCTTTCACCTAACCATTCCATTAACATTTTAAATGAAAGAATCATAGCATAAGGGTTTGCTATATTTTTTCCTGCTATATCCGGAGCAGCACCATGTATTGGTTCAAATAAGGCTTTTTCTTCTCCGAGGTTGGCAGATGGGCCTATACCTAAACTTCCAGCTATCTGTGCAGCTTCATCACTTAGTATGTCACCGAACATGTTTGTTGTTAAAATAACATCAAACCTTTCCGGAGACCTTATCAACATCGCAGAAGCAGCGTCAACATACATTTCATTCACATTTACATGATATTTTGAAAGTTCTTCCTTTGCAACTTTTGAAAAAAGGCCACATGTCTTTCTTAAAACATTAGACTTGTGTACAATCGTAACCAGACCAGACCTTTTATTTGCTATTTTCCCCGCTAATCGTGCTATTCTTCTAGTTGCGTAATCGGAGATTATCCTTAAAGCAATAGCCATGTTATCAAGCTCGAATTCGAATCCTTTATACAAGTCTTCAGAATTTTCTCTAACAATAACAACATCTATATTTCTAACACATTCAATATTGGGAAAGTTTTTTACAGGTCTTATGTTTGCATATAGATCAAACATTTGTCTCAACTTAACCGTTGCATCCATGGAAGTTTCTCCAACTGGGCCCTTTATTGCAACATCAGCTCTTTTAAAGCCTTCAACAGTTTCAGAAGGCAAAGCAGTCCCCCTTCTAGTGAGACAGACATCACCAGCATCATAAAAAACTATCTCAAAATTCAGATTATACTTTGACTCCAAAGCTTCGACAACATTAAATGCAGTTTCAGAGATTTCCGGACCGATACCGTCACCTTTAATCCAAGCAATTTTATAACCCATATTTCTACAGGAAATAGGTCAGAAGTATATAAGCTCTTTTATTTTTTAAACTGCAATAGAATAAAAAATAATATAATAAAAAAATAAAGAGAAAAGTTTACCAGCCCCACTTTTTATAAAGTGGGAATAGTGCATTAATGTACTCCTTTGCAGCATCTACTGGAGTTAGTACACCGATCATAGCTTTTTGTTCTGAGATTTGCACTAGAGCTCTGTTGTAGCTATCAGCAAAGGTCATACTTTGGAATCTTGACCATAAGTAGACTTTTGCGCCAGGCTTAAATGATTCCGCTACACCTTTCCATACAGGGTCAGTTAAGTATTGGCCCCTGTTCAATAAACTCTTATATATCGGTACATCTGTATATTCAAAGCCTCCTTGTTCACCGTACCATTTTGCATAATTTGTTTTGTTTAAGATAAACTTTATCCATAGCTTTGCTGCATCCTTGTATTGTGAAGGTCTATTTGCCGGTATAAAGAGAGTTCTGGGCATTAGAATTGTGAATGGATATGGGTGCTTATCTGATGATGGCAATGGTACTACTGCAAAGTTCCAGTCTGGATGAGCTCTTCTTGCTGCACCAATCATGGTACCAACATTGTTAAATGTCATAGCGGTTATTCCATTCTGGAAGTTAACATTATTTACCATGTCACTTTCTGTCAAAGCACCTTTAGGCAATATTCCATCCTCATACCATTTTTTGAAAACTTCAAACACTTTAACGAATGCATTAAAGTTTTCTTGCGTAGCATTTATTGTGATCTTACCATTTTCTATGACTTGGTGGCCGCTGAAAACTGTATAGAATAAGTCAACGTCCTCGTGAGCGTCACCAAGGCTGCTTGGTGAAAGTTGGATATCCAAAGGTATTACGTTCATACCCTTAGACTTGTAATAGTCTCTCAGCTTATACAGTGAACGATTAAGACTATCGAATGTTTTTAGATCGTCTAAAGTAACACCAGAGCCTTCTAGAAGATCTGTATGTATGTTAAGGTACCATCCTGAGGCACCCCAGGGAAGCAGGTAAATGTGTTTTTTGCCGTCTGGGCCAGTCCAGAAAAGGTTTTCAAATAGTTCTGTGTTTAGGTCGTCACCCCAGTTGTCCTTTAACCACTGATAGATGTCATCTAAGGGTTCTGCACTTCCTCTGCTTAGATAGGTTTGCGTAGCAAGTTCGCCTATCATGTTGCTAACATCAGGAAGCAGGTCAGGGCTTCCTGCTTCATAAGCTACAACCATCTTATTGTTTCCGTCTGATGGCTCCCATGTTGTAGCCGTTATTTTTATACCGTACTTTGCTTCAAATTCCTTATAGAGATTTTCCCACACTTGCTGGGAATATTGGTCTGCATAAACTTGTTTCCATAATTTTATTTCCTTAGCTGGGCCAGTGGTAGTAGATGTAGTTGTGGTTGTTGCAGATGTAGTTGTGGTTGTTGCTCGGGGCATTGCAAAATATGCAACCAGTGCAGCTGCGACAATTATTACAACGATAACACCTATCATTAAACTTTTGGAAATTGCTTTTAAGGTTTTTTTGGACATAATTACATCGTATCATCTATAAAAAAAGTCTACTTATATAAATGTTATTATAAGATAATTTTTGAAAAAACTGAGTGCATAAATTGAAAAAATTTAGGGATTCGTTTATACCTAAATAGGTTATCTGTTAAAGATTTCAATAGGTGAGCAAAAAATAGAAAAAAGGAAGTTTTAGGCGGCTTTAATGGCGCCTTTCATTAGTCCTGTGACATAGTATTTTCTTAATGCGTAGAAGATTAACATCGGTGGTATTGTGTATAGTAATGATAGGGCAAATACTTGACCCCATGGACTTATTTCTCCACCTTGCAGAGTATTTAGACCTACAGGCATTGTTAAAAGCTCTTTTTGGTTTACAATAACTAGAGCGTACAGGAGCTCATTCCATGTCCACATAAATGTCCAAAGTATTCCAGTTATTATTATTGGGAAACTTAATGGTATCACAATTTTTAAAAGCACATCCAGCCTTGAATAACCGTCTATCAACATTGCTTCGTCTAAGTCAGTAGGTATAGCGAACATATATGATAGTACAAGATAGGTCACATATGGAACATTAAGTGGGACATATGTCATAATTAAACCTGCGTATGAATTAAGTAGGCCCAAAGCAGCTAGGAGTTTAGCGAAACCTACTAGGAGGAAGGTTGAGGGAAATGTATATGTGAATACAAGGAGCTTTGATGTTGAGCTAAAGAAAATTCCTCTCGCTCTCGATAACGCATATCCTGCTGGTACAGCTATAAGTGTTACTACTATTGTAGTAAGTATTGAAACTATAAAACTATTTCCGATCCATCTCCAGTATATTGGGTCGAAGTAGGGTGGTAAAAAGTATTTGAAAGTTATTCTTGCCGGAATTATTACCGCAGGATTAAATATATCGATATCTTCTTTAAATGCTCCAGTAAACATCCAGTATATTGGGAAGAGCATTAGAAACATGTAGAAAATTATGTAAGCGTAGAGTATTATTCTTGCTGCAGTTTCAGGCTTTAGAAGCCTTCTTTCTTTATTTTGTTCCACCATTTTCACCTTCTACCTCCAACCAAACGCATGAAGATAAGCATTAACACAATTATTATAGGTAATGCTACTACTAGCGCCGCTGCAGCAACATTCGAGTTACCTATGAACAGTAGATACCAGTAAGCATAGGTTCCAACAATCTGTGTAGAATTGCCTGGACCACCCCTTGTCATAACCCATACACTAGCAAATTCCCCAGAAGTCCATATAAGTGATAATACAGCATTCATCAAGAGAAACCTCTTTAACATAGGTATTGTGATTTTAATAAAAGTTCTAAAAGGTGTAGCACCATCTATCTTCGCACTTTCGTAATACTCTTCAGGAATAGCATACAAACCCGATAGTAACATTGTAGTCCACATTGGTGTATATCGCCATGCATGAGCCCATATGATCCAGTAAAGTGCAGTATTCGGATCATTCAGGAACATATAAGGAGTCTTAACTACACCTAGCTGAAGTAGGGCATAGTTTATTACACCAAAGTCAGGACTATAAAGCATATACCATGCGAAAAGTGCTGGAATAAGGGGAACAGCCCATAGATC
>JARVJS010000146.1 GCA_029776125.1 Nitrososphaeria archaeon | reverse complement strand
AGATAGTAGTCGACCCAAAATCGTAGTATATATTATGTATGATATAATGCTTATAGGAAATAGTATTGCATCTAAGATACTAGGAAATATTGAAACTCCATAGTGCAATAATATAAGAACTTCACCTGACAGATATGAGATTAATCCTCCTAAAATAGAAACGGTAAAAAAGGAGGCTATAGAAAATAGAGTGTTTCTTTCAAGTATTGGAAAGAACCAGCTTGGAATAAACACCGTTTTCCCAAAATCTCCGCTCCCGCTCTTGTAGGTGCTGAGCAGTTCGTAAAGTTTCCTACCATCCTTGCTTAAAAAGTATCTTCTATCATTATCCTGTAAAATGTATTCCTTGAGAACATCTAAATGATAGTATAATGTTCCAACCGGTAAATTCATTTCATTCCTTAGTTCAGTAAAAGACATACTTTCTTTTTCCCCTAAAAGTTCTATTATCCTTTTTCTAACAGGATGTTTTATGAGCCTAAGTTTTTTGGAATCTTCTTTACCGACCACACTGGTCTTAAACACTTCCATAATATAAAAATTCAATTACTTTAAAGTGAGTCTTGCAAACTGTTTACCTTAAACTAGTTTCATAGTAAAACCACTTAGTGAATTAAAATATTTTAGTTAATATCTGCACCCCTCATGGTATGGTTGAAGAGTCTTTTCTCACATTTGATGGTAAGCTTGTTGACAAAAATTTTAGGTGCAGTGGTCACTTTAACGAAACATTAAAATTTATGTTCACTCGTTCTAGTGTTAGAGACTTTCTTCCTAAAAAGGTTTCTGAAGAAGTTTTGAGAACAATTATTGAAGCCGGCCTTCATTCTCCTTCAGCGGGAAACCTTCAACCTTACTCCATAATAAGGGTTGAGAGTGAGGAGAAGAAGCGGATTTTGGCTGAGCTTTGTCTTCAAAAATTTATTTCGAAGGCTCCTGTTCTCCTAGTCTTCTGCATAGACTTTCATAGGCTTGAACGTTGGTCTAGGCTTTCTGATGCACCCTTTACCGCACCTCAATCTTTTAGACACTTTTGGGTCGCATTCCTAGATGTCTCCATATGTGCTCAGTCGGTATGCGTTGCTGCTGAATCTCTTGGCTTAGGTTCAGTATATATTGGCACAATAATCGAGTCAGCTGACAAGGTTAGAGATGTTCTTCAGCTTCCTGACAAGGTCTTTCCTGTAATATTGCTCTGTTTAGGCTATCCACGTAGTAGGCCTCTGCCTCAGAAGAAGCTCGGTTACAATATTATAGTTTCTTCTGAAGTTTATCGTGAACCTTCTGACGAAGAACTTTTGAAGGCTTTTTCTGAAAAGTATGAAATGATCAAGGTTAAGGTTTCGGATGAAAGGTTGAAGGTTGCTGAAGAAGTTTGTAGGAGCCTGTTTGGAGAAGATGAGGCTAAGGTTATTGTTGAAAGGATTAGGTCTGCTGGACAATTTAATCCCGCGCAATACTATTTCCTGCTCCACTATCGTGCTGATATGATGTGTAAGGGTAATGGCCTTTTTGTTAAAATGCTTAAGAATGCTGGCTTCAACTTTTTGAAAGAATAGTTTAGTATTTGAATGTAAGATAGACTAGCACTATAAGGGCTGCAAGTGTGAATAGGTCCGGTAGCATTGCAAACGGTCCTAGGCCGAATGCGTGGAATCCGAAAAGTTGGAAGACTAGAGGGTTCGAGGAGAGTGCGTGGAGCAATAGTACTAGAGAAAATATGATTAGACCTAAAAGAAATTCTGACTTTGTGTCAGAGTACATTATTGCATAATTCATTATTAGGAATATTAGGAGTGTAATGTTCACTGTTGAAACTACAGTTTTTGCTGTATAATACAATTCGATGTCTCCTGGAATGTTTCTTGGGGGCCTCTGTTGCCATGGAGGCGGCATCGTAAACTTTCCAATAGTTACCGTTAGCGTAAACGCTATTGCCGCTATTATAATCACCGTTAGTATCATTATCCAAAATCTTGTTTTCTTTGACATCTGGTTCAACATATTAATTCTACCCCTTTTTTTCTTTTTCCCAAATTTTTTCCACAATTTCTTCAAAAAGTTTATAGTTTGCTTCCATGAGTGGTGAAAGAAAGTATGTTACACTATACTTGTCGCCTGTTGAAACTATAAGCCTATTCTTTTGCAGTACGTCTAGGTGGTGTCTTACTGTCCTGTAGTCTAGGTTTAGGCTGTTCGCGATCTGGTTAGCGTTCTGTGGTGTATCCTTTAACATTTTAATTATTTTTGCTCTTGTTGGGCCTCCTCTTGTTCCTAGAAAGAGCCATCCAAAAATATACTTTAATGGATTAGTGCCGGAAGTCATTGTCTTTCCCTGGAATGTCAACAATATCTATTTTTTTACTTATTTAGCTTTCTCCTAATTTTGGAAGCTATTATGTATTTTATTTGGTTCAATTTTGGTTAAATTTTGGAAAACTATTTTATAGTCTTTTTGTAATCTCCTTTTTAAGGTGCTGGCATAATGTGGTCTTTGAGTCTGCGTAACGTTTTCTGGAACTGTATAGTGAATACCATTTTAGGAGGTGTTTCCATTGTATATTGGATGGGTTAAGAAGTCTTTTATATGCCTCGCCTTAATTGTGTCATTAATTGTCTCTCAACCCTTTTCCTTTGCTGTGTTTGCACAGCAGCAGGGTTCAGTACATGGTCTTGTTGTTGACGAAAATGGTGTTTTCTTAGATGGTGTTCTAGTTCAAGTTTATTCTCAGAATGGCGCGTTTGTTTGCTCAACATATACAAGCTATGGTTCCTTCAACATTTTCCTAGAATACGGTACATACACGTTTTACTTTACAAAAATTGGTTATGCTAAGGTTTTGAAGACAGTTTTTGTGCAGTCTATTGACATGGACTTAGGCAATATCACACTTTCTAAGGCTCTTAAGCTTTCCACAACATTGTATGTGCTTTCAGCTTCACCTGGGGACGCCTTCACGATACCTTTTACACTTTCTAATCTTGGAGAAGGCTTCCAGACTGTCTCTTTTTTCTTTAGTGTTCCTGATGGCTGGCATGCTAGGGTGCTTGATTCTGGACGTGAAGTTTTAAGTGTTCTTGTTTCCTCTGGACAATCTCTCCAATTCCAGCTTGAAATTTCTGTTCCCATTGACGCTTTGGCTGATACAAGATATAATGTTACGCTCATTGCTTCTGGTAACGTGAATTCTAGTCTAAACTTCGTAGTATTTGTCAAGTCTTCTACTGTCACAATCTTTGGGAAGGTTGTTGACGAAGATGGCTTCGCTGTTGGAGATGCGAAGGTTCAGGCTCTATCCTCTAACGGTCTTCTGTTATGTGAAACATATTCTGATAAAGATGGCGATTTTAATATTCTTCTTCCCAAACCTTATCAAATAACACTTTCCGTTTACAAGGATGGTTATGTACAGTTTTCAAGAAACATTGTTACACAGGAATCGTTGCTGAATCTTGGTAATATTGTTTTACAGAAGATTATAAAGCTTTCAACATCTGTGACGTCTTTTATAGTATCATCCGGATCAAAACTTCTTATACCTTTTACTGTATCAAATTTTGGTGATAAGGTTGCGTTTCTTAGACTTTCTTCAAATTCTGGAGGTTGGAGTACGAGAATTTTAAGCCAGTCTGGTATAGAGACATCTGCTGTAATGCTTTTACCAAACTCGAACCTTGCCCTCCAGCTTGAAGTTCAAGTTCCCTCTTTCTTTGTAGGTGAAAAAGATATTGTTTTAACTGTTGAAGGCACTATAGCCTCCACACTAAAGTACAAGATAATAGTTAATCCAGTATCTGAAAGATTGCTTTCATGCGATTTTCCAGGCAAGCCTAGTACTCCGGGTGATATTGTAAATTTTAAGGTGAGTTTGAAGAACGTGCTAGATTGTCCTCAACGTTTTATTTTCTCATACATTTTGCCAGCTGGCTGGAATATTTCAGTTAAGACTTCTTCTGGTGAAAGTGTTTCTGAAGTTATGCTTGATGGGGGAAGATCTGTTGACTTAACTGTCTCAATCAAAGTTTCTCCTGAGACTCCATTCGGAATCTATAATATTACATTTACAGCCTCCTCTAATTCTGTCTCTGATTCTATAATCTTATCTGTAATCTTGCAGAAACCTTTCTCAGAAGTTTTGGTTGTAGCTTCTCCTCCATATGTTGACGTTTACGCTGGGTCAAATGCCAGATTTAAGTTGAAGGCTACGAATGCTGGCTCCTCTGATGAGCTTTTGAACCTCTCGATTGAAGGTCTTCCTCAGGGGCTTAAGGGGTGGTTTGAGGATTCTTCGAAGCAGGAGATTACTAGGGTTTATGTTCCTGCTGGCGAGTTCAGAGAATTTTATGCTGTAATATCTGTTCCCAAAGGTGCTAAGCTTGGTTCACAAAATTTTGTTGTAAATGTTTCTAACTCTGATTTGGGTAGGAGAGTGAACCTTACTTTAAACATTTTAGGCTTTTACGATATTACTATAGCAAACCAGAACTTTTACACTTCCCTAAATGTTGGTGGAAAGAGTATGTACTCCCTTGTTGTAAGGAATGCTGGTAGCCAAGATGTTACGAACCTGAAGGTTATTTCAGGTTCGGTTCCAGACGGTTTCACTGTAACGGTGGAACCTTCTTTCTTTTACTCTCTATCTGTTGACAAGGAGGTGACTTTCACAATAACTGTTCAGACACAGTCTGATGTTAATGCTGGAAACTACTATATAGACTTTACAGTATTCTCTGACCAAACTCAAGCTAAACAGTTTACTTTAAGGGTTGAAGTTCTTCAGGAGACAAGTTGGCTTATCTATGCATCGGTTCTGCTGCTGTTAGCAATAGTGAGCTTATTCTTTATCTACAGAAAATTTGGTAGGAGGTGAGATAGTGGTGGAATATGCGATTGAAGTTTTTGATTTGACAAAGGTGTACCGTTCTGAGGGGAAGGAAATTAAGGCAGTAGACCATCTGAACCTAAAGGTTGAGAAGGGTTCGATCTTCGGCCTTCTGGGTCCTAATGGTGCTGGGAAGACAACTTTCATAATGATGCTTACTGGGCTTACGCTTCCAACAAGTGGTTCAGGAAAGGTTCTTGGATACGACATCATAAAGGAATCTCTTCAAATTAGGCGGAAGGTTGGTCTTTTGCCAGAAGGTTTTGGTTTCTATGATCATCTTACTGCAGAAGAAAATTTGAACTATGTTGCTGCATTAAACGATATTCCAAAGGAGGAAAGGAGGAAGCGTGTTGAAGATGTTTTGGCTTCTGTCGGGTTGCTTGAAGTGAAGGATAGAAAGTTCGGAGGCTTTTCTAGGGGTATGAAGCAGAAGCTCGGTATAGCGCAGGCTTTACTTAAGAATCCTGAACTTCTTCTACTTGATGAGCCTACGGCTGGTGTTGACCCTGAGGGTGCTCGTGCTATAAGAGAACTTGTGCTTAAACTTAATAGAGAGGGTAAAACCATAGTGTTGAGCACTCATCTTCTATTTGAGGTGGGCCCAATATGCGATTCTATTGCTATAATGAATTATGGTAGGCTTGTGTTACAGGGTAAGGTTAAGGATCTTTTGGAAAGGCTTATGGCTGAAGAGGGATATAGGATA
Source organism: Nitrososphaeria archaeon (assembly GCA_029776125.1). Classification (GTDB taxonomy): domain Archaea; phylum Thermoproteota; class Nitrososphaeria; order JACIWG01; family JACIWG01; genus JACIWG01. Next base: position 7,035 of record JARVJS010000146.1, on the reverse strand, counting down.
AAGATTGAAGGTATAGGTGAAGTTGGAGCTTTTGCTGAAGAACTCTCTAGAATTGCTGGTGTGAGGAGTGTTAGATTAGAAGGTAAGGCTGTGCATGTTGTCGCAGAAAAGGACATTAGAGTTGAAATTGGGAAACTATCTGCTAAACACAATATTGAAATTGTGACATTAGAGCTTCAGCAACCTTCCCTTGAAGACCTTTTTATAAAATATTATAAGAAGGAGGGGCTATCATATGCCTAGTGTATTTACTGTTGCATCTAAGGAGTTTTCTGACATTATTAAGAGTAAAAGATTCCTCATACTTGTAACGATATTTGTACTTCTTGTTATTGTAGCTCAGGGGACAGTATACGTAAGTGTCTCTTCTAGTACTCAGCGTGCCTTGCCGAGGGGCTTTCTAGGTTCTATAGCATACTCTCTTGTCACTATAATGTCCTACTTTGCTCCTATAGTTGGTTTAGCCTTGGGCTTTGATGTAATATCTGGTGAAAGGGAGAAAGGTACTTTAAAGATTGTTTTAGCGCAGCCAATATACAGGGATATGGTCTTTAATGGAAAGTTTATTGCAGCATTTTTGTCGGTTTCTTTAGCTGTTCTTGTATCTTCTGTAGTAAATGTTGGTATTGCAATTGTTGCACTCGGAATATCCCCTCCCCCTGAAGACGTTGTTAGGCTAATAATATTTATGATATTCTCGATACTTTTTGCGATGACATATTATGCCATCTCCGCTTTCCTCTCAACAGCCACTAGGCGCTCCTCCCAGAGTATTATAGTTGGTGTAATATTGTGGGCTGTCTTTGTCTTTATAATACCCGTTATTGCATCACTTGTCGCTTCAGCTCTTGTTCCCGTAAGTTTTACACCACAGAATATTACAAGAAGCAATGCTACAACGTTTAGGCCTCCTGAAATGCAACAGTATACTTCTCAGATGGCGGCTCGGGCTCAGATATCTTCATTAATAAATAGTTTTACTCCAAACTATCATTTCACTAGCATTGCTCATTATGTTTTAGGTGTATATGCTGGGGCGGGCACCATTGCTGGTGGCCGCATCCCAACAGCTCCAAGTTCATCAGCTTCAACTTCTCTTGTAATGAACTTGTTTTCTGCATGGCCTAATATACTTGTACTTACTACTTTAACAATAGTATTGTTCATTGCATCCTATACACTTTTCATAAGGCAGGAGATTAGGTAGGTGGTCTACTGTCCCAAACATATTTTTTAGAATATTTTCACAATCAATGAAATTGCTCCGACCACGATAAGAATCACTGCTATCATCTGGAACATTCCCGCGAGTGGCGGATACATTGTTGTTGTTAGTATTCCATATTCTAGGAATAGGCCGATTAGAAGCATTATTAGGCCAATAATTTTTGTTAGAAAATTTAATCTTGCCTCTGTCTCCTCTTTTCCCATACTATGTTGGAGCATTTTCATAATAATATTAACTTTTCCTATTCTTTCTTAACTTCTTTTAGTTTGTCTGGAAGATACTTGTCCACTATGTAGTCTAGTGAATATTTTGCGAAGGCTTCAAGCTCCGCCTTCTTTTGCTTTTTAAGGAAGACGTCCAGTTCCTTCTGGAACCTTTCATCCTTGTATCTTGGGTCGTTTTTTAGCTCATAAGCTCTTTTTATATCCTCTTCAGTTAGTTTCACGTAGGGTAGTCTATATGTTTCTATGTCTGTTGCTGTTACGCCAAGCCATTTTGCTGTGGGCACTGTAAGTTCTGTTAGGTGTGCTGCGTTCGCTGACCCTGAAGCTATTACCATGTAAATGTGCATTCCGTAGGGGTCTGCGTCTGTGAGAACATAGACTGGTAAGCCTAGTTCCTGGTTTAGTCTTCTTAGAAAGTATCTTGTTGACCTTGGAGGCTGTCCCGCTGTGTCCACAATTAGTGCATTATATTTTTCATGAACTTTGTTTTCCACGAACCTTGTGAATAGTCCTCCCTTTTCTACTGCGAACACCATTTTTGCGGACGTTTCCACTAGCTCTGCTGTGCTTAGGCTTGGTCCTATCAGATATCCGTCTGGATGTGATGCTAGATTCAATCTTTTTCCCTCATGTCCTGGCGTTGTATACTCTATTGTTAGGTCACCATATATTGCACTTCTTTCTTCTGGGTAAACGTTATAGTCTTCTCTCGCTTTCCCAAGTAGGGCCTCAAGGTCTGTTATTATTTCATCCGATTCTGCTTGGTCTTTGAATTCTATTCCAAATGCTTGGGCTGAATAGTAGACGTCTCTTAATGTTGAAGTTTTTCCTTCTTTTATGAGTTTGTCCACAAAGAATGCTAGCCATACTGTCTGCGTGAATGGTCTTAGATGTTTTATGTTCTTTGAGCTTCTTTTGACCCTATTCTTTCCAACAACATACTGCTTTAGGCTTTCATCATATACTATGTTTTTTACTGACCTGCTGGGCATCTCTATTTCCGGAAATATTCCATTCTCTATTTGATAGTATATTTTTTCTCCCAGTGTCTTTAATTGTTCCTGAACTTCCCTTTTTCTAGCTGTTGGTGAACTCTTCAATCCTCTTCTGCTCTCCTTCATATTCGCCTGAGCTTAAGAGTCTTTTATAGTTTGGCGGCCTACTTTTTTTTGCAAGTTCTTTTGAAAAGTTTGCTATCAATGGTAAATATTTTAGGTACATGTTAATCTTCTTTTTCTCATGTTCTTCTGAAGACCTCCTTGAAAGATAAGCTGAAAGTTTTCTCAGCGCTTCCCTTAATGCGTTCTTTATCTCCCTTTCTATTTCAGGTCTATCTGCGATATACTCTTTTCCGACTGTCTTGTAGGGTATTCTTGTTGAGCTTATGTTTACTATGACCGCTATCGGAGCCTCTTGGGGTATCTTGTACCTTTTCCAGTCTATTTCCTCGTTTATAACCTTCCATGAAACATCTGATGCTTCGTCATATAGTAGTGGTATTCTGTTCGCGAACCTGTAAAGTTTTATTCCATTCTCTATCATCTTTCCACCGTATGCTAGTGCCAATTCTATAATGAATGGGTATCCTGAATAGGCTGATGGTGGTCTTGCTACTATTGTAAAAAATTCTGGTGCAAGCTCTTTAACTATTCCTGCTGCAAGTATGTTTTCTCCTAATGGTGAAAGACATCCTGCATCTGGTGGTAGGAATTCTTCGTATCTGTGCATTGCTGTAACCATGTTAACTATCTCTTCTTCTGTTAGGCTTTTTGGGCTTCTGTTTGGGTCTATTCCAGTGTACTGTAAAAATTTTATAGCCGTCTTTAATCCTACTCTATGAAATCTTTTTGATAGGAATTTTGCAAGGGTTTCCTCGTTGCTCTGTCTTATTGTTCTTCTCATAAATTCTACATCTATTCCATGCGGATGTGGGAGTGTCTCTTTTGGTGGTGGAGGCATCTCCGTTGTTGTTCTCAAGTAATAGAATATTCTTCCGTTTGGGTCTACGAATGTTATGTTAGCATACGGTACAACTAGGGCTGTATGTTTAAAGTATTCCTGTATTTTTGTTGAAGACCTTAAATAGTCTCCCTCTATCACAAGCTCTACTACTGTCCCATGTAGGCCTCTACCATCTTCAATCCTCTTCTCAACTATTATTGGCTTGTTCTTTTCAATGTCTATCATTAGCTTATAGCAGTACCTTTTTATTCCATCTACTGAAGTCTCTATTGTAACAGGCTTGTTTGATGTTATTTGCCCATATAATATTGCCATTGTCCCCCCTAGGCCGAACATTCCTCTTGACTGTCTAAGCTTATATTTTGAGCCATACAATACTTTACCGAATGCTTCTGGAACCTTTTCAGGTTCAACTCCAGGCCCATTATCTTGTACTCTTATAATGTACTTTTTTGGGTCCACTGTCTCCATTGAATCGTATGATGTTATTCTAACATAGACTTCTGGCAATATTCGTTCAAGTTCACATGCATCTAATGAATTTTCTACAAGCTCTCTTACAGTAGAATATAGTGCTCTTGAGGGGTTTGTGAATCCTGCTAGGTCTCTGTTCCTGTAAAAGAAGTCGCTTGGCGATATTTCAGAAAATGTCTCCCTCAAGTTCCTCCCCTCTTCTTTCCCAAAGCTGGAGCCTCTCCAGTTTCATTCTACTCCTTCTTCTCTGGAGTCTTTCATAAACGGTTTTATGTAGGCTCCCCTCTGCTAGTGTCTCTATAGCTTCTCTTGCAGCCTTTACATCGTCAGCTTTTCCTATTATTGAAACAGTGTGCCCATATACTGAAATGTAAGTGTCTGTGAGGTCCTCTATTATTCTTCTAGCTTTTCCGTCTGCTCCAATTATTCTACCCTTTATTCTTACAAGGTTTGATTCTGATTTTCCAGCATAGTCTGTTAAATCTATTATGTCAAGCATGTAATCGTCATCGTACAATGCTTTTGCTCTCTCGTAAGAGAATCCTCTACCTATTGCTTTTGCAATATTTAATGCCTTATTTAAGCCTACAAGGTTCGTCTGGTCATCTGTTGAAACCGTAACGTCTCCTGTTCCACTGTTAACCTCTATTTTGACTCCACACTCTTTTTCTATAGCCTCCTTTATCTTTCCACCTTTTCCTATTAGAGCTCCTATTCTATCTCTTGGAATCTTTACCTCCATTCTCAGACCCATATTATATTACACCTTTTAACACTCTATCCTCATCCCAAACTTGTATACCGTTCTTTAGAAAGAATCTGTTCACATTTCTAACGTCTCTATATAAAAATTCTGTGGCGTTTGGGTGGCCTGATTCTACAGCTGAACCGAAGTCGAAGAAATATATTTTTGATCCCCATTTGAAAATATTATGCTCTGATAGGTCTGCGTGTACCAGTCTTGCTTTAAGGTACAATCTTCTTATCATTCTAATCACCCTAATATAATCTGTTTTTGTAGGCTTAACTTCTGAAAGTAGTGGTGCCCTCTTTCCATCTTTTCCAATAAATTCCATAACTAGAACATTATTCAATACTATTATAGGTTTTGGAACACTAACACCATTATCATATGCAGACTGTAGGTTCACATACTCTTTTCTAGCCCAGAGTTTTATTAGAAAGTATCCTCCTCTTTTTCCACCCTCAAACCTCTTGTCTCCTAAAATATACGGTAACCTTTTTTTAAACTCGGCCGTTGTCGTCAAAAATATTTTTACAGCAACCTCATTCCCATTATAGTCTATTCCATGAAATATTTTTGACTCTTTACCGGACCCTATCGCTCCATCAAGCCTATAAATAACCTTCTTTTTGACGATCTCATATAATGTCATCATCGTCCTTTTATCAAATACTTCCTCGAATACCTCCTCCTCTTCCCTATCTCTTTCTAAAAGTATTCTCTTCTTCCCATGTGTTGTTAGTCTAAAGAGTCTTCTAAGCTCCTTTTCCGTAAAAAATTCTTCTTCCTCCATCTTCTACAACTCTTCTGGAAGGTACTTGTTTGCTTTCAGCCAATCAACTTGTGCTACAGTATAACGCCATATAACATCTGCTCTCTCGTCACTTTTAAACTCCCATGGTGCTACTAGAACAACATCTCCTTCTCTGATCCAAATCTTTCTCTTAAGCTTGCCTATTATTCTACCGATTCTTGTTTTACCGTCAGTGCACTTTACTAGAACATGATCACTTCCCATAAGCTTTACAACAACACCTAAAAGTTCCCCTTCTCCTGGGAGAACAAGTTCCTTCAACTCTTCCTCGCTTAAAACCTTCCTTTTACCCAAACCTACCACCTCGTAAACTTAAATATCATAAGAAATGGTACACTTTTAACCTTTTTAACTGCATCCTTATGTGCGAAGCCCCTATTTATTGCTAAAGCAACACATCTTTCCCCTGTAAGGTTTATTATTGAAGATTCACTTAAAAGCTTTAGAAGCTCCTCTTCCCCAACCTTTTCTCCTTCATAAAATTCTTTAGAAATACTTATCACGAGGCCTCCTTCTTCTAGGGTGAGTCCAAAAACTTCTTCATCGCATACATTAACTATTTTATAATGCGGTGCACGTATGATTCTCACAATATACTTTTTTTCCTCAGCCAACTATTTTTCACCGATTGGTGATTTGCTTCCGCAAGCCTCGCATACTAGGAATTCTAGTCTCTTTTCTTTAACAAGATTTGTGTCAGGGCTTCCACATACTGGGCACTTTACTCTCTCGTTCACATACTTTTCTATTACTGCTGTAATTGTTCTTTCATCTCTTCTGCCTATAAGTATTGCTCTTTCCCCGTCTAGTGAGGCTGGTACTGCAAGCTTTTTAGCCAAATACATTAGAAACTTGTTAGGGTCTCTTCTCAAAATTTTTGGAAAGTCCATATAGTTTCTTATTATAGTCTTGTTTCCAAGCCATATAATATCCACTTTTGGAAGCTCAAGTCTCCATTCCTTCTTAGTTTCCACTGGCTTAGCCTTCTCCCTTAACCTTTTCAGAAGCTCGTCATATGTTAGGCTCAATCTTCTTCTACTGTGCTCTATACAGTACTATTATAATAATTTTCTCTAACAACAGGCTTTAATAAAATTAGTAATAGAAATATATTTGTATCTTATTATCCTCTGTATGCGTTCAAAGTATGCTATAATAGCTGGAACAGGTATGGGTAAAATTTTCGAACTTTCTGAAAAGCACGAAGTTGAAACACCTTATGGTTTTGCTGAACTCTACTCTGTTAAGGGTTTTCAGAACATATTGTTCTTGCCAAGGCATGGAATAGGCTACTCTCTTCCTCCCCATAAAATAAACTATCGTGCAAACATCTATTCTCTCAAAAAGTTGGGTGTAAATTTTGCTATTGCAACAAATGCCGTGGGTTCCTTAAATAGGAAGCTTTCTCCAGGGTCATTTGTAGTTCCTGACCAGATAATAGATTTTACAAAGTCTAGAAAGTCAACTTTCTTTGAAGGAGAGGATGGGAATGTTGTGTTCACCGACGTAACATTTCCCTATTCAGAGAAGGTTAGATCTGCACTTTTGGAGGCAAGTAAACGTCTGCAAATCAAAGTTTACCCTAGGG
>JARVJS010000023.1 GCA_029776125.1 Nitrososphaeria archaeon | reverse complement strand
GGCAACATTCCGGTCACTCCATGTCCACATGGTATCAGTTTCTTCAAAAAAGGGTGAAAAGTGGTCAAAATGATAATGGGAAATAACAATTGCTTCACAACGTTCTGCATGTTCTTTAATAATTTTTCTAGCTCTTTCTAAAGCTCTATACTCTTGTGGATGTGGTAGTTGTCCGAAACGAGGTGCTAATGCACATCCAGCGTCTATTAAAAGTCTTAAATCAGGTGTTTCAACATATGTTGCTGTAGACCTTACACCTAAACTTTCAGCGCAAAGTGGTCTTACTAATATCTTCAACCACCTGAGGCTACTAAAAGGTATAAAATTAATTTTTATTTCCACCCTTTTGTATAGATATGGCGATAGAGAAATGGTATTGGTTAAAGTGTTTAGAATAACAAGCTATACTGCACCAGATACAGGCGAACCTGGGAAGCAGATTGAATTAGTTGAAGTAAGGAGTCAGCCATTTGTGTCACATCAGTATGGTGATGAAACAGCAAGAATGGCTCAATCCATACTTACTCAGATACAATCAATGGGCCTCTTTCCTCCAATTCCAAAAGAAATCAATTATCCAAAAGTTATCTTATTCCTAACAGAAAAAGAATTTGATCAACTTGGAGTGCCAATGAACGTTAATGATACATATGAAATGATTTTTGAAAAAGAAAAAATTATATTTAAGTTACCAGAATAAAAAATAATAAAAATTGCGGCGTTGATCTAGTGGTCTAAGATGCCAGCCCCCCAAGCCGGAGATCCCGGGTTCAAATCCCGGACGCCGCATTCTAATTTCTAGTTTAGACGAATTTTTTCTTGTATAGTTAAATCTTTTTGTATGCAAAATATGCAAATAATTTTTCTTTTGGTATTGTTTAAGATATTATATTTTATAATTTAATTTTTTTATAATAAAATTATCCAATATCCATAAAATGGGTTAACTATTATTCACTTAATACATAAGTATCCAAACCATCCATATAATCTACACGCCATTTTTCTAGATAAATTATAGCCTAAAATAGCAATGCTTAAATAACCACTTAATCCATTATACTTACCTATATCGGTGGATTTGTTCTTTTGTGAAAAATATTAATTTTTGTACGTTGCTTATCGAGTCTTTTATTTCCTATATAACTGATTTAGAAAAATTTTCAAAAACTGTTTTAGAAGCTTCTCTTGGAATTACTCAAAGCCAAATCGGTTTTATTGGCATAATAGAGCCTGGCACCAAAGCTCTTGTATTTAAATACTATACAAATACAATAAAACATTTGATTAGAAAAAAGATTGTCATTTATCCTGACAAAAATTGCAATTATGGTTGTACTGTAATTGATAAAAAGATGGCTGTATATATAACGAATAAAAAATTGTATCCGGCGCATAATTGTATAAAAAAATGTCCCCTTCTTGGGTGTCCTATTCCTGTAGAATATTTTATGAGTTTGCCAGTAATTTTAAAGGATAAAGTCTTAGGGTTAATTTTTCTAGGGAATTCTAAAAGAGGTTATACTGACAATGATTTAGAGCATGTAAAAAAGATTGGAAAATATTTTGCGATAGCTCTCGAACGTTATTGGCTTGAAAAAGAGGTTAAAAAATATACGCAGGACCTAGAGAGAATGGTTGAAGAAAAGGTTAAAGCGCTTAAAGAAAGAGAAATGCTTGCAATCATAGGCCAAATGACTTTAATGGTCGCGCATGATTTAAGAAATCCACTGCAAGCAATATCAAACTATAGCTTTCTGATGAAAGAAGCAATAAAAAGCAGTTCCAGCAAAATAGACAAAAAAATAAGAAAATATGCTCGAGCAATAGCCAGGAATACAGAATACATGGACAAGATTGTTAAGAACCTACAGTGTCTTGGAAAAAGAGAAGCGAAACTTGAATTCGTAAACTTGCAGGTGATAATAGGAGAACTTCTCAAGAATATCACAAAACAAAGGCGTATAAAAATCGTTACTGATGTAGACAACGTTCAAACACAACTTGATCCTATTCTCATTACAAGAGCGTTATCAAATCTCATATTGAATAGTATTCAAGCTATGCCAAAAGGGGGAACATTAACAATTCGGGCAAAGCAAAAAGGTAGCATAATAGAATTTTTAGTTAAAGACACGGGTATGGGCATGGATGAAGAAATAAAAAGAAACCTTTTCAAACCATTCTATACAACAAAAGCAAAAGGAATGGGCATAGGCTTAGCATTAACGAAGCATGTGGTAGAACTACATAATGGAACAATAGACGTAAAAAGCCAACCAAGCAAAGGAACAAAAATAACAATAAAGATACCAGCACAAACAGAACAAAAATAAAGCTCTAATCACGCTATGTGTTTATGTTATAGAGAATCCTAATAATAGAAATAACTTTAAGTCAAAAAATTTAGAAAAATAAATTTGTATTAGGATGCCAATTCCTACTTTATTCATTTACTTTTGAATAATTTTTTTTGTTGTATAAATTTTATGATGTTCCTATAATTTTCTAGATTTTTTCTATGATGGCCGATATTTTTGAGCTAGTAATAATTTCTTTTCTTTATCAGAAATATTTTTTATTTGTTTTATCATTTTTTCAACTTTAACGTCTGTCTTATACCATTTAATTATACTTGATACTTTTTTGGCTGCTTTAACAACATTATATCCAACATTATATGCATTTAATATTGCCTCCTTGTTATCGAGTATGTTCATTTTACTATGATGATAAGCTAATGCCCAAGGTGGAATATGTACTCCCATACTATTGAATGTGACCATCAGATAAGATATTGCCGTTATTGATCCGGAATCATTTCCAACTGCCAAAAAGCCTGCAACCTTCCCATCCAAAAGGCTTCTTCCTACATGAATAATCATGTTCTCCATACTTGTTAGTCTGTCAATTAAATTCTTTAATTGGCCGCTAACCATATACCAATATAATGGTGTTGCTATGATTAATCCTTCAGAATTAACAATTTTTTCTCCAAGTTTGTTGAAGTCGTCATCTTTAATCAGGCAAGGAAATTTACAATCTTTTGGGTTGCTAGACACGCATCCCTTACATGGCCTAACTTTGTATTCATACAGATGTACAATTTCTGATTCTCCTTTTGCATCTAAGACGCCATAGTTTGCAGCCAATAGCAGTTTCTGGGACCAACCACTATCTCTTGGTGAAGCATTTATTAACAATATTTTGGGTTTCATACCAATCACCTAGACCTTATAAACTGTCTAGGTAGTTGGTTATCCCCTCTATTTTCTCCTTTATCTTCTGTTATTAAATTTTTTCCATATTTTTTGTACTCTTATGAGTTAAGATAAAATTGTATAAAATACTTGTGTTAACGAATTTCTTTTATACTCCACCTATTTTACCTTTACATGGAGTGAGTTAAAATTGGGGATGGTCGACATTTCTAAAAAGCCAGAGGTTGAAAGAGAAGCAGTTGCTGAAGGCACCATTTTTCTGAAGCCTGAAACGATAAAGTTAATTAAGGAAGATAGGATTGAAAAGGGTGACGTCTTACAAATCTCTTCAGTGTGTATATTAAATGCTGTTAAAAAGACTCCTGAACTTGTACCTTTTTGTCATCCAATACCTATAGAAAGTATTAAATCTGAATTTGAAATTGGTGAAGCATATATAAAGGTGCGTGTTAAAGTTAAGTCTACCTCAAAAACTGGTGTCGAAATGGAGGCTCTTTCTGGTGTTTTAAATGCATTGTTAAACATTTGGGATTTGGTAAAAAAATATGAAAAGGATTCCTCTGGAAACTATCCATTTACAAAAATAGATGCTGTAAGGGTTATAAGTAAGGTGAAACATGAATGAAAAGTTATGAATCACATAGGGCTTCTTCTCCAACTGAAATCTACTGTTCTGTCATCACAGTAAGTTCGTCCAGATACGAGGATGCATCTAAAGGGCGTAAAATAGAGGACATCTCTGGGCTTAAAATTGTTCAATTTTTGATTGATAAAGGCTATCAAATAAGGTCAAGGAAAATTGTTCCAGACAGTATTGAAATGATAAGGAAGGAAACACTTAGATCTATTTATGAGGAGAATTGTGATATTGTAATATTGACTGGAGGAACCGGAATTGCTTCTTCTGATGTGACAGTTGAAGCTCTTTCTCCTTTGTTTACTAAATTGATGCCTGGTTTCGGGGAAATATTCAGAATAAAAAGTTTTAATAAAGCCAAAGGAGCCGCTATAATTTCAAGGGCTACTGCTGGCATTATATCTGGACACGTTGTATTCTGTCTCCCAGGTTCACCTGATGCAGTTGAAACTGCCATGGAAATATTATGTGATGAACTTCCGCATATAGTAAAGCATGCAAGGGAGTAGAGTATGCTCTTAGACTTATATAACAGGCCTATTTATAATATAAGGATATCTATTACATCAAAGTGTAATTTGAAATGTTTTTATTGTCATAGTGAAGGTTTCAATAAAATTAATGATGAAGAATTGACAGTTGATGAGATAGGGGCAATTGCTAATCTCGCCGTCTCCTATGGTGTTAAGACTATAAAGCTTACGGGCGGCGAACCATTATGTAGAAATGATATCGTGGAGATAGTACGTTCTATATCATCCATAGATGGGTTGAAAGAAGTTTCTTTAGTAACTAATGGTCAGCTGTTAAAAGATTATGCTTCAAGATTAAAGGTTGCGGGACTAAAAAGGGTTAATATAAGTCTTCCCACATTAGATGCCATAAAATATAGAAAAATAACAGGCGGAGGAAATATTGCTAACGTTTTGGAGGGTATAAAGGAGGCATGCGATGTGGGGTTAAATCCTGTAAAAATAAATATGGTTCTATTAAAAGGCATTAATGAAAATGAAATAGACGATATGATTTCTTATTCTGCAAGAGCAGGCGCTCTTCTCCAAATAATCGAATTAGAGCCTGTACGAATTCTTCCTAAACTTTATGATGAATATCATGAACCTGTTGATGAATTAGAAAGTATGCTTTTGAAAAGAGCAAAAAATGTATATTTTAGGGATGACATGCACAAGAGAAAAGTATTCGAGTTAGATTCAACAAAGGTTGAAGTGGTTCATCCAATTGAAAATAGTGAATTTTGTGCAAACTGTAATCGTTTAAGAGTTACCTGCAACGGTGCTTTCAAGCCATGCTTAATGGTTACCGGTAATGAGGTTGAAGCTAAAATATATTTGAAGAATAAAGATTATGATGGTTTAAGATTAGCCTTTTTGAAAGCTGTTATGTTAAGGAAACCATATTGTTTAAAGTAATTATTGCATAATATAGAAAGCGTAACTTTCATCTATTGTCATACATTCATCACAAACGCATTTTTCTGATACCTTATAATAGTCACAGCTTAAACTGTACTCACAACTTCTGCAATCTATATTCTTTCCACAAATTCCGCATTCTTTATAAAGGATTATCTTATCGTTCAAGACATTTTCTAAAAATTCAACTAAAAGTTTCTTATTTGTTTCATAATTTATCATCATACCTTTACTTTTATCATATTTTACCCCTAAGCTCATCAATGTTTTGAAATCATCGACACCTAGTCTAGGTAGTCTGAACCATTTTCCTTCAACAATTTCCATATATCATTTCACCTTCTTTTGTATGTATGTTAGAAAATTCTCTCCAAAACCTACATATTTTAAATATTCTAATGTTTTATCTGTTTCCTTTTCTGCTAATGAAATTAAACATGGCAAATAGTATAAAGAAAAATCTCCAACAGAAACGTGATATTTTTGATTCACTCTCTCCTTTATCTCTTTAAATATCTTGTATTCTGTCCAATATTTTAGTTTCAATTCCCATAAAGGTTCCTCTTCACAATATCTAAATCCTTTGCGAAGATCGTTGTCAAAAAGCTTTTCAACAAAATACATGTCGTACCATCTGGCCATTCTCCACTCTTGTGTCTGAGTTATCTTATTCCTGAATAGATCGATATCTGCTATTGCTCTTAGTGCTTTTTTCCTAGTAAGTCTGTTTAGGTTTGAAGCTAAAATAGAATAAAATGCTATAGTTAGTTTTTCGTTTACATCCGCATTCATTTTAGAAAATTTTTTAAGTGCTGCATCCTTGTTTTCTTCAGAAATTAAAGCCATAATCGCCTCAAATTTTGATATAGCCTCGTCTTTCATGAAATTAGTTTCCTCCAGGGTATATGGTGCATCTATCATTGCTTGAAGCATATTTAATGCGTTACGTACATCGCCATTACTCCTCCCAACAATATTATGAAGTATTTTCTTGTCAATATTTTTACTCTCTTTTTTACATATATGCTTTAAGTATATTTCAATTAGTCTTAATGGTACTTTTTGAAATCTAATTGCTATTACTTTTCTAGAAAGTTTTATTATATTATCGTTAGTTTCATCATTTGCTGTGAGCACAATTGGAAGAGGTGGCTTGTCAAGTAGTCCGTTAATGTATTCTAGGCCTCCATAGTCTTCTCTACCATACAAGCCATCTATTTCATCAAACAAAACCATCCTTTTCTCATTAAACAAATTTGTGGCATAAAGGCTTGTTCCTAATCTTTTATTAAGTGCATCTTTGGTTCTAATGTCACTAGCATTCAATTCTATAACATAATAACCTAATTGTCTTGCAGCGGAGTATACTGATGTGTTTTTACCTGTTCCCGGCGGCCCTACTAACAGTACTGCCTTATCTCCTTGTCTCCAATTTTTCAACCATTCAAAAAACTCTTTTCTTGCCATTTCATTTCCAATTATCATATTAAATTCGATATTCCTATATTTTTCTGCCCAAGGTAAACTCATACTATTATCACCAACATTTTTTCTAGAGTGAATGATAAAAATCCAATAAGCATTCCATTTAATGCTATTCTTTTAACACGTAAAGCATTCTCCCTTGAATTATTCTTTAAGATAGAGTATACAAGGTAAATGAATATTGTATCGGGCACCATAACAGCTAAAAGATAGATTTCTCCCATTTGCTTAAAAATATATGGTCCCATAGTGCATGCTATTGCTGAAATAAAAAATATTGAACCTATTTTTGCAGCTTTTTCTGTACCAAATTTTATTGCAACTGATTGTACACCTCTTATCTTATCACCTTCTATATCCGATATTGTTTTTATCACTTCTCTTCCTGTTACAGCAAAAAAGGATACAATAGAAAACCAGTATACAGCAGGGCTTAAAAGTGCTGGATTTCCGATAAAATCATGTAATCCATTATATGATATTATAACATTTCCATAAACGTATGGTATGATGGTTGAAACTGCTACTGTAAAATTTCCGATTATCCCATGCTTTTTTAAACTAAAATTATAAAGCCATGAAATAAAAGCAAAAAGTGTTGCTATTAATAAGCCTAAAACTGAAGTAAAATATGCAAACAAAAGTCCTGTAAAAAGAAGTATAATACTGTATGCCCAAGCACTTTTTATCGTAATGTAACCTTTAGCCAAAGGCCTATCCATTTTATTAACTCTGTCTACTTCAATATCATAGATATCGTTTACTATCATGGAATAGGATGAAATGAAAAATCCTGTTAAAAAGCCATACATTGTTCTTATTGAAATAATCTGTCTTGGATCTGTCAAAATTATTCCAATTATTACAGCTAATCCAATCATAATACTATTTTTTGGTCTAATTATTCTAATGAAGTGTTTTAAGTTACTTTTTTTCATAAAAGGTCGCCTCAGAAACCTGATAGTATATGACTTCTCCCCTCCTATCTAATACTGCTATAATCATTCCATTTTCCTCTTTCTTAATTTTTTTAATATTTTCGAAAATTTTCTCAAACTCAATCTCATATCCTTCGTTAAGTACAAAAATCGTATATTTTAAAGACTCAACTTTGTAATCATCTTTGTTATAAATGTAAAAGTCTACTCCATCCTCTAAACTTTCTTTAACCACAAACCCCCTATTTCTTAAATCCCTATAAACTAGGTAACGAGAAAGTATATTCTCATCCTTTCTATAGAATGTTTCCATCAGCTCATTAAAACTTATACTTCTATTATTATAAAAGATCTCTATTTTGTTAATCTCATATAAGTATAAACCCTCGTATTTTGAAAGAATTAATTTCTGTCCGACTATTTCGCCAAAACCGCTCTGATACAATTCTTGTACTCTTCCATTATAATCTATAATGATGTTTTCTCCATCCAAATTCCCAATAATTCTTATTTTCCTTACTTCCTCTTTTTCGTCTGTCATTGGTTTAGCACAAAGTAAAGCTTTTAAGGGTTTGTTTATAAGTTTATGTGCGACCAATTTGAGAATATCACAATTAAGGGATAATATGAAGGGTGTTCAAGTAGTTGGGAAAATAATTGAAAAGCCTGAATCAAGGGAAGTCACACTAAAAACTGGTCAAAAGGCTAGAGTTGCAGACCTAACTTTAGCAGATGAAACTGATAAAATAAAATTAACTTTATGGGATGAGCAAATTGATAAAGTTGATGTGGGTGATGTTGTCAGAATAGAAAATGGTTATGTGAATAGCTATAAGGGTGA
The DNA here is from genome assembly GCA_029776125.1 of Nitrososphaeria archaeon. Classification (GTDB taxonomy): domain Archaea; phylum Thermoproteota; class Nitrososphaeria; order JACIWG01; family JACIWG01; genus JACIWG01. The sequence goes on along the minus strand of JARVJS010000023.1, from coordinate 4,591 downwards.
AATTCGTCTCAACGTAGGTCGCTATGGAAAGCTCATAGTTGTTGAAAAGACGTAAACTAATTATCAGTCTGTAGTGCAGTGATTCTCGCTGAATTACACACGGGACACTTTGTTTGAATAATACTTTTGTTTCCACAAGTTGCACAAGAAATCATATTTCTTCTTATTTTTACTATATCCAATTTCGAAATTATTTTCTCAACTATTGTTTCCAAAGAATTGTTTTCCTCCTGCATATCTAAGTCTATGATTACATGATATCCTCCTTCTGTGCACTCTATCCTTGATTGTAACATTCTAACTATTTTTTCATCATCCATCATCTTTACATTTACCACTGGCACTTGCGAATATCCTTTTCCACTAATTCTCTCTATAATTCCTCTTGGAATATTTTCTTTATCCATCTCATAGAATCTTTTAGAAGAATCATCGTTATAAACAGCTGGTAAAACCCTTAAACCCTTTTCTCTCCCATATTCCTCTAAGATTCTTTTAGAAAATTCCATGAGCTTTATCCATAACCTATTTTGCTCTTCTTCATTCCCTACTATTGCAATTTTTGTAAGTTCATCTAATCCTACTAAATTTACAATTGAAAGGAAATTTTTAGAAAATAGATCATTATTATATTCATATAAGTATAGAATTTCTTTTTCCATTAAATCAATTAAATTATTTATTCGGGATTCTATAGCATTAAATATTTTCTCTAGTTTAATTTTGATCAAACTCTTCAAAAATGTTTCTTCGCTACCTGCGTAAGCGAGACGTGGGAGATTTAGGGATATTGAATGTAAAATTATGGTTCCAGAAGAAATTATCTCATTAGATCCGAAATTTTTTCTTATACCCATATATGATATCGGCTTAGTTGGTTGCTTCAAAAACATAACATTTCCACCTTTTTTGATAATATCAACAATATATGGTATCATATAAGAAAGGTTCTCTTTCTCAAATACGTTAAAGATAAGTTTTATACGGGATTTTAAAGTTTTTTGAAGATAAAGTGAATATGCTTCAAAAACAGTTTTCAACAGTTCTATCCTATTTTCGTTCTTCACATTTATATGAAATGTGAGGAAGTTACTAGATAGGGGATTAATTCCCAAAACTGAATTCGTAAAAAATTCATAGATTCTCTTAACATTTAATTCTCCTTCAACTTTTTCTATTAATTGTAAAAATTCGATAAAATTTTCTATGCACACCTCATTGGCTACACTTTCAAGCATTTTGTTTATAGATAATACTGCTTTAGTAAAGCTAACATTTTCTTTATTAAATTCTCTAGGTAAATGTGGGTCCTTTAAACCAAATCTAATGTTAAAAGAGTTTAATGCCAAAGCATCAAAAAACACACTGTCTGGCATGATACCCCAACATCCTGTGTTTACTAAACTAATTTCTCCAGAAAGATGCATGTCTAAAACGTCTGAACTAACTTGAGTCAGTAAAAGATAGTCTGTAAAAACTGCATCAGCAGCCGCATTTTTTAAGGATCTTACATTTCCTTCAGATAGTCCTACCTGAACAATCTTATCAGTAACATCTTTTACAGGCAACCCCAATCTTGTAAGCTTATTACGATATTCATCTAATCCCTTTTCAACAAGTATGGAATTTACAAATTCTCTTATTAAAGGTGCTGTCAAATGCACATTTTCCAGTTTGCTAATGCGTGCTTCAGCTTCAGCAGTAATCTTAGATGCCAAATCACGTGGGACATTTGCCTCTCTAATCAGTGACTGATAAATTTTGTTGCTATCAAATTCTTCAATTTTATGCTTAGACGTCCTTACATAAATTTTTCCTGAAAATTGTAGTGCTGCCTCCTTTAACTCATTCGTAGCTGCTAAAACTGTTCTACCGAAAGGTGTTAAACTATACTTCTTAGTATTTTTATTTAATGTTATAAGATTTACAGAAGTAAGCAGTCTCAGATGATAGGCAAATCTACCCGATTCTCTCTTTTTAACAAAACCGCAATTGTTTTTTAATTGGGTATAAGATAACGGTCCACTCTTATTTAATTCATTTAAAATATTTAATCTCTCATTAGATCCAAGAGCAGAATAAAGTGTTTCGAAATCAATTACATCTCCGTACATTCAACCCTCTCCAATAATTTATTTCTGGATGCTAAAAAACATTATTTTTAAAAAATTAATAAAAAAGAGAAAATGAACCTAAACATGGGGTCGTGGGCCAGTCTGGTCTACGCTGCGCGGCTTGGGCCCGCGCGGACGTGGGTTCAAATCCCACCGACCCCATTTACTTGTTGCTTAAAATATCCTTACACAATAATTTTTACTTAGATGCCCTACTAATCGATTTAATGACTGGCCTACTATTTTTAAGGAAAGAATATGAGAGAGCGGGCCCGAGGGGATTTGAACCCCCGACCCCAGGCTTAGAGGGCCTGTGCTCTATCCATACTGAGCTACGAGCCCACTATAATGCTTCAATTCAAACCTTTTAAAGTTTCCATTAAAATATTTTATCCTAAATTCTAATTCAAAATAAAAAAAGGTTTGGGGGGCGCCTTTATGTTAGTCCTAAGTCGGGGAATTTTGCCTTTTCTACGCCTAATTCCTCTTGCAATGTTCTAATTCTTTTGGCGTACTCCAGCATTTTTTCTCTATCATTTTGTACCTTTGCAATCTTGTAAGCTTTCCACGCCTTCTTTAAGGCGCCCCATGTCTGTCCAGTTGTATAAGTTTTAGAAGACATATTGTCTCACTATAAGCTCTCATTTAATGAAATAAAAATGTTTCTTTTTTTATCTGCAAAGGCTACTATCCTTTGAAATGGGTCCATCCCTTCCTCTCTACTAATTCTCCTTTAAAGAACACTTTTCCATTTCCTTCAACTGTTCTTCCTATTATTCTTACTGGTGTACCCGTTTCTTCACCCACCTTAAGCACCTTTGGAATATCCTTAATTTTGCATGTGAAAACTATCTCATATTCTTCACCACCATATAGTGTATATTCCCTTTTTTCCTTTTCAGAAAGTTCATTGTTATTTTTAAGGGTCTCGTTCATTGGAAGCTCATCTAAAAATATATCTACATGACTACGCTGTGCTAGCTCATATAAGGATATAGCTAAACCGTCGCTTGAATCTATGGCTGCTGTAATCAATTTCCGATTACAAGCAATTAAACCGAAATTTAACCTTGGTCTAGGATACAAGACAGACTCTATAGCCTTTTCTGTTAATCTAGGGCTTCTAATCTTTTTCCTTTCACTTAGAATGTCTACTCCTAAAGGTGGGAGACCAAAGTCACCTGTTACTAAAACATATTCATCAATGTATGCTCCATCTCTACTTACTATATTCTTCCCCCATCCAAACATAATGCAATCAATCACTAAATCTGATGCCTCGTTTGTATCTCCTCCCACTATTTCTATATCAAATTCATTTCTCGCATCTTTTAAACCGTTTGCTATCTCAAGGATATGTTCCTCATTAAACCCCTTTGGTAAACCTATTGAAACAAGCATGCCCCAAGGTTTAACACCTTTGCAGGCAAAGTCGCTCACGCATGCGACAACACTTTTCCTTGCAGCCTGTCGTAAACTCATACCTTTAGGTACATCAGTTTTGCCAACAAGCATGTCAGCCTTAATAGCAAATTTATCCCTTTTTACTGCCTTTTTAGTCCATGCTACATCATCGCCAATTTCAGAAAAAAGCTTTCTAGGCTGACCAAAAATTTCTAAAAACATATTAATGACCGTCAGTTCGTCAACCATTATACTTCCACACCGTCACCAACATAAACTATAAACATGAATTAAATAAAATTTTAACAAACTTAAAATAATACTCCATTAAAAAGAAAAGCTGCGCCCCGGTAGCTCAGTAGGCAGAGCGATAGCCTCGTAAGCTATAGGTCGCGGGTTCAACCCCCGCCCGGGGCTCTAGCTTTTGCTAGAAAGATTGACAGTATATGTTTCAAAATAAAAGTTTTAAAATAAAGTCAAATTTTTTATTACTGTGAAATGCATAAAATGTGGTAATTGCTGTAAATTTACACAGATGCAACTTACAAATGATGATATAAGAAAGATAAAGAAATTAGGTTTTAAGGAAGACCAATTCATAAAGATTGACAAATATGGTTTCGCTAAGCTAAAGAACAGAAACGGCTACTGTGTCTTTTATGATACCGTCAAAAAAGAATGCAAAATATATGAAAATAGGCCAAAGGGCTGCATTCTGTATCCTATAATATATGATCCAATAAAAAAAGATGTAATAATAGACTCTTTCTGTCCATCTGCAGATACAATAACCGAGGAAGAGCTTAAAAGTAAAAGAGTAATGTTAATGAAAACAATAAAGCAATTATACAAAGAAGCAAGAAAAAGATCTTATATATATAAAAACAAAAAAATTAAGAACCTCTAAAAACAATACCTAAATCAATAGCGGGGGTTGCCAAGCCAGGTCAAAGGCGCAGGGCTCAGAACCCTGTCGCGTAGGCGTTCGTGGGTTCAAATCCCACCCCCCGCACTGATTCACTGTTAAATTATAAATAACTATTACCCCTTAGTAGTTTAGTTTTATTTAAATA
>JARVJS010000008.1 GCA_029776125.1 Nitrososphaeria archaeon | reverse complement strand
AAAACTAAGGACTTGCCTTTTTAGGTAGGATCTGAACCTTTCTGAAGGTTCAGAGAAAGGAAGAAAAAACCAAACTTCTACACTATCAGAATACCACTGTATCCCACAGGTGTCAAGTGGTAAATTTTGATAGTCATCTTGTTTGGTGGAAAAATTTTCCACCAGGCATAAAGCCAATAAAAAAGCCCGCTAAGGGCTCTCTTGAGGAGAGACTTCCTTGCGGGCTTTGAACTTTTTGTTTTAGCAGGATATGAAATATTTTTCTCTTTTATAACCTGCTTCTATTGAAACTAAATTTCCAATTTCTACTGCTTCAATAACAAAACCAAGGGGAATCATTTGAGACACTTTCTCAAAAAATGTTTTTGGTGAACTCCACTTTGTTTCAAATATAATTGTGTTATCCTGCACTTTAATATCTTGAGGAAACACTTCATGTGTTATCCCCCAATTTTTCACTGTAAACTCTTTCCAAGAATAATAGCCAGAACACAAATTTTCTGCTATTTTCTGCTCTATTTCAATATCACTGTTTGATATGGCTTTTAGTAATAGTTTTTTTAATTTATCGTTTTCGTATAGCATTGAAATTGTAATTCCATAATTTTCTTTTAAATAGTTTTCGTAATAACTGTTTTCTACATAAACATTTTTTCTTAATACTTCTGGAATAGGAAAATGAGAATTAAAAGGATTAGCATAGAAAGATTCAATAAAATCTTTCACTTTCTGTTTTTCTCCTAATACAGTCACTATGTTTTCAATAATATTTGCCATATTTTACCTCCTTTCTTTTAATAATGATAATCATAAGTTCTTACAATATAAAGTTTATCTCCCAAAGTTTTACTTTCTTTGTAGAAGTGATGCAAATCTACTTCATTCATAATCCCACTTTCTTCATACAAATAGAAATAAAAACCTTTTTCATTGTAAGCATAGTATGCCGCCAACCAGAGGTCTTCTTTCTGTAGTGCTTCTTGAACCTTTGGTATTCTCTCTTTGACTTTTGCCTCAAGAGCATCAAAAAATTCTTTTCTATCAAGAATAGCTATCGGAATTTCACCAACTTCTGTGTCAGTTTTCTTAATTTCCGCATTTTTTAAACCATAATATCCTTTAAGCCATTCCACACTGTTTTTAAACTCTTCTTCCTCAGTTTCCGCAACAATGTAATCTGCATCAATTGAAGCCGCATCCATTTCAGTTATAGCTTCATAGGACTGCTCTATATCCTCTAAATCTCTTGCTAAAACAAATATTTTTAAATGCATATTAATACCTCCTTTTTATTTGTCTTTATCGTCATTTTTTGCCATTTCCATTAAATACAGTGCTACTTGTCTAAATTCTACGCCTCTTGGAAGTATTTTGGAAATCCAATAAGGGAATAATCCGAATTTCACTCCATACTTTTCATTATCATTCATCTGCTTGTAAATTCTTTCTGCATATTCTTTGTTATAGTTTTTTTCCATATTGTTCTCCTTTATTCAAAAATTATCATGTCTGCTTTATTTTGAAATGCTAATTCATCAATTTTTTCAATAAATCTAATTTCTTCTGAATCACCTTCTGATTCCAAAAAAGACTCCCATGCAGTTTTAGAAATAAAACCACCTGCATCATCAAAAGATTCTCCAAATATGTCTCTTAATAAGTCAAGAACTCCTTCGCTAAGTTCATTTTTGTTAATTAAAATATACTTTCCTTTTTTTAATATTCATATTATCCTCCTTTTATCCTAAATACATTATATTTTCTGCTTTTTCTCTTATTTTTTCTGCTAATTGTTTTACCTTCTTTTCGTCTAAATATATTTCTAAAACTTCTTCTAAGTTATCATTACCTTTCTCCCTCAAGAAAGCTACGGATTTTAATCCGTAGATGAATTGAGGGATATATATTGACCAAAATATATATTTATGGTATAATATAACCATGGAATACAGGAAAGATGCTCATAGGGTTCATTTGTGTATAGCACATATTGTATTTTGTCCAAAATACAGAAGACCTGTTCTTGTAGGAAAAGTTAGAGAAAGGTTTGAACAAATAGTAAAAAATCTTACACATGAGAGACAATGGGACATATTAGAAATGGCAGTGCAACCAGACCATGTTCACATTTTTATCAGATTTAATGCAGATGATAGTCCTCACAAGGTAGTAAAGGCAATAAAGGGTAAGACATCAAATCAATTAAGAAAAGAATTTCCTGAACTTGTGACAAAATTGCCTACACTATGGACAAGAAGTTATTTTGTAGCCACTGCAGGCAATGTTTCTCAAGAGGCTATACAGAGATACATAGAGGAACAGAAAGGTAAATGACCAAAGCAGAGAAAATTAAAGAAACACTGTTTGAGACAAAACAGAGAAGGCAGAATCAAAAACCTGCAACATATCAACTTAAACTGCAAGTAAAGACTAAAAAGCGTAAAACTCTATTAAATAAGGTTTTCACTGAAGCCAAATGGTTATACAATCATATATTGTTTAATGAAATAGACAGAAACCCGAACACTGCAAACAAAATTTTTGAGGTCAATGTAAAGGTTAAAGACCACTTAGAGACAAGACCTATAACACTTCTTGGTTCACAAGTAAAGCAGGAGATAGTATCAAGATTAATCGATAATATAATTGGACTTAAAGAGGCAAGAATAAATGGTAATAAAACAGGAACTCTTAAACCAAAGCGTTATTTAAACTCTATTCCCCTTAAGCAATATGGAGTAACCTACAAACTGGATTTTTCAAAAAACAGAGTTCATATACAAAAACTTGGCAATTTTAGGGTTCTTGGTTTAAGACAAATACCAGATAATTGTGAAATAGCCTCTGCTGTTTTACTTAGAAAACCTAATGGTTTTTATCTACATGTAACTACTTATCAAGATAAGGTAAGGGTATCTGATACAACTAAACCTATATCTGTGGATTTTGGAATAGAAAATAAAATATTTTTGTCAAATGGAGTAAGCATAGACTTTGAAATTCCTGAAAGCCAAAGGCTAAAAAGACTGCAAAGAAAATTTTCAAGAACAAAGAAGCATAGCAAAAACCGAGAAAAAATCCTATGGTCACTTAGAAAGGAATATCAGAAACTAAGTAACATACGCAAAGATTGTCAAAACAGAGTAGTTGGACTACTTAAGCACTATGATACTGTAATTTATCAGAATGATGCAATTAAAGGATGGCATGAAGGATTCTTTGGTAGGCAGGTTCAGCATTCAGGCATAGGAAGCATTAAATCCAGAGTGAGTGCCACTTTGGAACCTATTGTCCTGAGTGCTAAAGAACCAACTACCAGGGAATGTTTCATGTGTAGTAGCAAGTTAGATATATCACTTTCAGACAGAATATTGATTTGTAATTGTGGATGGAAAGCACATAGAGACTGGAATGCTGCCTTAAATATGATTAAGAAAGAGTTTGATATGGACCCTAACCATATCCTACGCCTGGGCTGGGCGGAAGTAACGCCTGTGGAGTGGATGACCTATGCACGAATACTGGATAGTCCCTATATTCGTGTAAGTCACCACGATGAAGCAGGAAGCTCACGAATTTATTCGTGAGAGGATGTCACCAAAACCATCCCCATCACAAAGAATTATTCCATATTCTTTCCCTTCTATCGTAAATTTCTCAATTGGAGTATCTTCAAGTTCTTCTTCAGTAAAATCTTCAATTTTAAAAATATAAATTGATGTTTCCATATTATCCTCCTTTTTTATATTTTGTTCATTGCAAATAATCCTGAAATCACTATCTCACCTATCAAAAGACAAGTGAATAGAAATGAAAAATCCGTAGCTTGCCACAGATGAAGTGTAGCAATAAATATAAACAAGAAAAATATCCCTATAAAATATAAACTTAATTCTTTCATGTTTTTCTCCTTAAATAGTAAAAAAAAGGCAGGGCAAAGCCCTGCCAAAAAATATAGAATGGAAATAATTAGCTTAAGACACTAAATAATATCTGTAGATACTTCCTCTGCTACTACTTTCTCTCCTTCGGTTTCAGGCTCTGCTTTCTTTTTTGTCTTTGGTTTTTCCTTTGCAGCATCAATAGCAGAAACCTCCATTACCTTGCCGAAAAAGAGAAAGTCTACCTGATTGAGAGGAACGTTAATCTTGTCTTCTCCTCCCTGAATTACAACACCAAAACCACTTTTTTCATCCTTAACCCACTTTTCAAGAGTCAAGGTTGTGGTCTTTTCGTTATACTTATGAATAAGTTTGAAATTTTTCTTATCAGTTTTTACTATCTGCAATACTGCAAGGCTAAGATGAAATGCCTCACTTGCAGTAAGTGCAAATTTTTTCTCTTTTTTGCCATTTCCTTCTCCGAAAGTAAAAAATCTGAGCCATACTTTCTTGTTGTTGTTAGTTACCTCCACTCCTGAATTTTTTGCATAAAATGTCTGATACATAATTGTACCTCCAATATTTTTTTATTTCTCCGCTAATGCGGAGATTTATATAAATCCATCAAAGATGGACTTATATACTAATTAATTTAAGGATATGACCTTTAGGAAGGATCTGAGGTTATGTAACCTCAGAGAAAGGGGTTGGAAACAAACTATTACACTATCAATATATCAACATATTTTATGCTTGTCAAGTAGCAAAATTTGATAGGCGAAATATTGGTGGAAAAATTTTCCACCAATAAAAAACCCCGCCTTCCCTACGTTTTCGGTCCGGCGGGGGTTATTTTGGAAAATTTAAAAAATTTTCATAAATTTTCTTAATAAAAAAATAAAAGAATAAAAGAAAAAATTTTTTGTATTTTTCAAGGTTTGTATTTACGGCACCTTTGGTGCCACCAATTCCTAATGTTGAAATTGTGTAATTTTGTTTTGTATACATCTTAATCCTCCTATTTTCCCGCTTTTTTGTTTTGTTTTTTTTATTTTTTTTTAAAAGCGGGAATTATTTACCCCGCCAAAGACGGTGGTATTTATATCTATATAATGCAGGACTCTAATGAAAACTCAGTTGTGGTTGTCCTGCTTGTAAAACCACAACTGAAAAGCAAAAAATCAAATCTATATAAATGTTCACAAATGTTCACATGAAAAAATTAAAAATATGAAGGAAAAATAAACTTTATAATTGCTTTTCTCCCGGGTAGGAGAATTTAGAGGCTTAGCTCATAAGAGCTAAAAAATAGAATTCTATACTATAGAGTTACTTCACAAATAATTTCGTGTCAAGTAGCAAATTTTGACTAACAAAACTTGATAGTCACAAAAAGAAAGGCTCACAAGGAACGCCTTTCAAGGCATCCTGTGAGCCCAAAAAAATTAAGCAACCATTTCTAAAATTTCCATCTCATTTTTAAGTGCTTCTGCCATTTCAGATAGAAATGTCTCTATTTCCAAAATTCTTTCGTTAATATTATTTTTTAAATTTCTTATTTGATTTAAAACTTTATTATCTACTCCAAGACTCTTACCTGAATATTCTAACTGCTCTAATTCGTTATACAAATCTTTTAAAAAATCATATTGCTCCAAAATTCCTCCTGTCTCTACTTTTGTATTCATGTTTTACCTCCTAAATATTTAATAAAACGCCCTACAAAGTAGGGAGTAAAGTTTTAATTATTGCGTGAAAAAGTTAGTCTCTTAATTTCCTCTATGTCAGTTGGCTCTCCAAATTGACTGAGAAGATTAAGAAGTTTTTCAATGCGAAGTTTTTTAGGTTGCTCAGAAATCAGGAAAAGATAATCAAACTTATTGTTAATCGTTATCTTTTCCTGATTGTCCTTGTTTTCTTTTATTACTATATATCCCATTATCTCCTCCTTATCCATATTGTTACTTCATTCCCTGTATTTGGATTTATAAAATCCAAACAAGGAATGAAACCTAATTTAGAAAATAATCTCTCTGAAGGAAGGTTTCCGCTTCTCACTGTTGCCATCACCACAGGAGTATCAACATATTTCAGAGCATGAGAAACTATCTGAGTTCCTATGCCCTGTTTGCGATACTCCTTTTGAACATGTAACCCTCTTATTTCAGTCGTATGCCAAAAGCCTTTGTAGAGACATACAACCGAAATAAGTTTCCCATCAACATATCCCCCAAATGCAGTGATCCTGCCTGGAATCTGATTTACAGGATCACTTACATTTGAAAGATAATTAACCATTTCATCTCTTGAAATTGTTTTTATTTCTATGTTAGAAAGGTTCGTACTCATCTACTTCCTCCTTTTCAATATCTTCATAAACTTTCTCTCTCATGTATATTTCATCTTCAATTTCTATTATTTTTGCCTCAATTTCAATCCTATCTTCTTCAGGAATTATCATTGTGGAGTCATAGTAAACCCATTCTAAATCAGACAGAGCACTTTTTAGCTCCTTCATGGTCATAGTGCTAATAGGACGATATAGCCATTTCTTGTAAGAGCTTGAAGGCTCCGAACCAAACAACCCATATTCTTCATAAGTTTTGCCCCATTTATCATCGTCAAGTGTGATTTTCTTTTTCTTTTTGTTTTTGCTATTTTCGTTATAGTTCCAATTGTAGCTTGAATATGAACTATATAAATTTCCTGTTGAATAATAAGGCTTTACTTTTGGTTTTCTCTCTTTATGTGGCATCTCTTCTTCTACTACATGAATATGAACCTTTCCTTTTTCTTTCGTAATCTTATAGAGAACATAAGGTTTTACCTCTGAATACTTTATCTTTTCCATCTTTACGCCTGAAATCTCTAACGCTTTCTTAAACATATCAAGCGTTGAAGCGTAAAAGATAGAATTTTTATAGTAAATTACATTCAGAGGTCTTTCCTTATTTCTCCATATATAAAGTTCTGGAGTAAGCAGCGTGAATGCAAAATCACCCACATCGCTTACTTCGTAGGTCACATCCTTAATCGCATCAACTATGTCCTTACCCTCACGCATCTGAGCGGTAATGCATCTCAAAAACATTTCAGAATCAACTTTTACCTTGTCCACATTCGCTTTGAATTTTTTTGCGATTTCATTCATCTCATTTCCAAGTACTCCATTGTGGGCAAGGAAATACCACTTCCCTGCAACCTGAGAACCGAAAGGATGAGCGTTTCTATCACTTGCTTCACCTGCAGTTTTGTAACGAACATGACCCATAAGATAGTCAAACTTGTTATTCCATAAGAAATCTGCATGACCTTGGGCGATAAAGTGTAATCCTCTTATTCCTTTTTTCTTTATAGTAAATAAACCCTTATGATTAATCACAAATCCTGTTCCATGAGGATTCTTGCTCTCCTCTGCGAGAATTAAGCCTCTAATTATTTTTACTACATTTAAATCAGACTCACCTACGAATCCAAATAATCTGCACATATATTCCTCCTATTGATTAATATTTAAAAAGTCCCAAAAGGGAAGACAAAGTCTTCTCACCTTTGGGACTAAGTTTATGCAGATACTCTTAAAAATCTAATTTTTTCAAAACATTCTCATAATAAAGATACTTGCCCACATTTATTGTATGTGTGCAGTATCCCCTTTCCCTGTAAGTGCGACAATTACAGGTTAGACAATCGCCATCCACATGAACCTTGTAAGACCTTGCCTGCCCTGGAATGTGAATTGTGTAGGATTGGTCAACGGGATTGTAGCTTTCTGCAATCTGAGAGTTATCAATTACCCAGGCAGGTCTTAGTCTTTGTCCTGCAAGGTTTCTATAGTTATTCCTTGCAAGACTTGAATTACTTGAAACTAAATTGTTTATTAAACTATACCCTCTTGAATTAATGATGTTTTGAATATCATTAAGCCTCTGTGCAAAGGTAGGACTATCAAATTGTCCATCTCTACTGAAGTGAGCATACCTTTCAATAAAGTATACTCTTGCCCTTTTCAGTATTGGAAGTCCCTTATTGTTAATTCCTAATTTGTCAAGAACTTCCTCTATTGTGGGCTCATCAGAGAAATGGTACCACTTAAGCCCTTCTTTTACTTTTTCCATTAGTTTTAGGCAAAACACAACCCAATAAATTACTTTTTCTGGATTGGTTGTTCCTTGATGAATGCGAAATTCAACAGTCTTATAAGAGTTATAAGAAGATAGATTAACCGCTTTATATCTGTTATGATTAGTAATTTCGTTATGCAAGATCCAAGATTGAAATTCAGAATCTTTTCTTAATAATATAGAGTATCTGTTATTCCTTCTTGAAGGAGCTACTAGATAGAAAATTACATTCTCTATCTTTGCCCACACAAGAAGCAACCTTCTGAGGTCATCTTTCGTATAATTGTACGCTGAAATGTGAACATGAAAACCACAGGAATTGTTAACCATTGAGCCGATTTCGTTCCAAGCCCTGCATACCGTTTCTATCTCCTTAAATCCATCGTTGCCAAAAAGCTTGGGTGAAGTAATTTCTATGGATTGATATCTTGAGGCTTCATCGCTAGTCATATTTCTTCTTACTGAACCATCGTCGCCAAGCTGCCACTGCTTATTTCTAAGTTCGTGAGAGTATCCTGTGATATAACTTCTTATCCCATATTCCTGGAGTTTTGCCTTGAGAGCCTCTTTGTCTCTCACAAGACCCTCAAGTTCTACTCCGAAAGAATAAAGTGGGAGCAACTCATATTGAGGTGTCTCTTTGAGTAACTGCACAAACTCTTTATACTCAACGCCCATCTTTGCAAGTAAATCGTTGAGTATAAAGTAAGCTTGTTCTGTAGAGAGGTTCTCAATATTGTTTACACCAAGCTTTCTAAGTAAAACCTGCTGCCACTTAGTTGCAGGTTTTACTGTTGTTATAACAGTATTTTCAGTTTCAAAATCCCTACAGTGCTTGCAGTATCCTTTTTCATCAACCCCTTTTTGGAAAAGGTAGGATAGGCAATCACAGAATAACCTTCCATCCTGAAGTCTATAAATTTTGTAGACTCCATTTTTATTCTGCGATTCTATCTCCCTCAATAATTTTCTTTGAGGAGTTGACTCTTTTTTTGGAAGTCTTTTGGCTACTACAAGTCCGCACTCAGGACATTCATATTGGAAGTCTCTAAGTTCATTTCCACAATATTCGCATCTTATGACCTCAGTTGATGCTTCAGTGCTAACTTCTGTTTCTAATAAATTATCCATCTCTGTAAATACTTCCAAATCAATTATATTTACTGCCATAGTCATATTAAAACCTCCAAAATAATTTAATAAATTTTAATTACTCTTAAAAGCTCTACAAAGTAGAAACTTTTAAGAGATTAAGAGAAAAATAAAAGTTGATCATGAATTAGTATCTTGGCGGGACTACTATGTAAAAGTTTTCTGCTTCAGGTTCATCAGTGCATATTGGTAAATAATCACACCAACTACACTGCATACCTGGTGTTTTTACAAAAAACTCATCTTGAATACTTTCCCACACTTTTAAAGCTATTTTTTCAAAGTTTTTTAAATCCTCTTTTGTTCTTGTTGAAAACAGATACTGTATTTCAGGAGTTTTCTTTTTGATAAAAACTCCAAAGCCTACTTTTGTTGGCATTTTCTCTGTTTCAGCAAGAACATAAGAGTAGGCGGTAAGTTGCAGGTCAAGTTTTGCTTTACAATCAGGATACTTTGCAGAAGCGGTTTTCCAATCAAGCAGCAAATTACCATTCTCTCCCGTAAAGTCAATCGTAGACCAAAAAGGAACTTTTCCTGCAATTTCAATGTAGCGTTGTTTTTCCACTGTAGTTGCCTCATGAGGAGTTTCCTCGTGAGAGTGCCACTTTTCAAGAATTTTTTCTCCTTGTTCAAGTAAAACTTCGTGTGTGTCTCCATTTGAGTATTCATATTCTGTTTCTGCCTCCGCCTGCCAAATAGCTTTAAAAGTTTCCTTTGGAATAACTTTTTCTTCGTAATATTTTGCAATAGAAAAGTGAATAATCGTTCCAAAAGCTAAAATTGCCTTTGGAACCTTTTTCTGTAATCTTTCAACGTGTGATAATCTGAATTTAAAAGGACATGATAAATAATCTTTAATAGATGAAATTGTTAAATACATAATATCCTCCGAAAATTAATAAATCTAATCCACTAAGTGGATTGATAAAACTAAGGACTTGCCTTTTTAGGTAGGATCTGAACCTTTCTGAAGGTTCAGAGAAAGGAAGAAAAAACCAAACTTCTACACTATCAGAATACCACTGTATCCCACAGGTGTCAAGTGGTAAATTTTGGTAGGCGAAAGTTTGGTGGAAAAATTTTCCACCAGGCATAAAGCCAATAAAAAAGCCCGCTTAGGGCTCTCTTAAGAGAGACTCCTTGCGGGCTAAAAAGTTAAATTATTAATTCAAGCAATTCTTTAATAGGGTTTAATTCTTTAACAGGAATACAATATGCTGGCTTAGGAATATCTTCGCAAACTTTACTAGGTAACCCTTCATGATAACCTGCTAAAACACAAGATAATTTTTCTTGATTTTTTACCAAAAAACACTGAACATAAATATCAGGAACAAATGTTTCTTTAACTTGCTCTACATCTATAAAAAGATTATAATTAAAAACTTGCTCAATTTTTTCTAAAACTTTAGTTCCATAAGTTTTTATCTCTACTGATTTGCCAACTATCAAAAAATCCCAATCTGGTTGAACTTGACCGATTATCATCTTATATGCTAAATAATTTTTTACTTTCAAATACCTATCAATTGGTTTTAAATTACCAAATTTTTCTGTTAAGTAATTATGTATGTACTCAAAAAAACAATACTCTCCAACATAACCATTACGAATATTCAATAAATGGTTTTGATTATATTCGCCATATCCTTTTCTTGGGTATTCATATAGTATTCTCTTCTTTGCAAAATAGTTTGCAACTATCAACATTTCTTCGCTAGCATTCACAATTACTAGATCTTCTATACTAACCATATTTTCCCTCCTTTCACTTAAAAAAGCACTGTAGAATTCATAAATATTTTGTTTTCTATTACCGGTCTATATTTTTCATATAATTCATACCCAATAAACTGTCTTCCTAATTTTTTAGCAACTGCAAGTGTTGTTCCAGAGCCAGTAAAAGGATCCAAAACTATATCATCAACAAAAGAATATAATTTTATTAATCTCTTAGCAATTTCTTCTGGCATAATTGCAGGATGAATACCATAAGCAATATCTGACTTAGGTGGAACTGGAATTCTCCATATTTGAGATGTATATTCAATCCATTCTTTTTGTGTTAATTTTGAAAATTCTTTTTGTTTTTTAGTTCTTTTTAGTGGTTTCCCTTCTTTAACATAAACATAAATAAATTCACAATAATTTTGTGCATAAAAATTTGGCGGATAAGGATAAGAACCAAACATTAATTTTTTTGTCCAGTTTGTTCTTTCCCAAATATACATATCAAAAAATTTAAATGTTGGTATTTGTTTGAGTATGCAATGAATATCTGCAGGTATATTTAACATCTCTCTGGTGTATCCTTTTTTGCTTTCATTGTTTTTCTTTAGAGGCATAAGAGGAATATTAATACATAATTTTCCATTAGGGACTAAAACTCTTTCACACTCAGAAAAAACTTTAAGCAATAATTCTAAATAATTTTCATACTCTTTACATCCACCTACATCTTGTTCTTTTTTTTCACTATTTTGTGAATAATCTTTAATGTTAAAATATGGTGGTGATGTTACTATTAAATGAACGGCATTACTATCAACTTCTTCCATATTTGTTGATGATTTAAAGTAGACAACATTCGTATTCATATTTCCCTCCTTTTTTTATATTTTTATAGCAAATTCGTCAAAGACGAATTTGCTTTAATTATAATATATTTAAGGCATGACCTTTTAGGAAGGATCTGAGGTTACATAACCTCAGAGAAAGGGGTTGAACCAAACTACTACACTATCAGAATACCACTGTATCCCACAGGTGTCAAGTGGTAAATTTTGGTAGGCGAACCATTATAATTAGACAAAAGAATCACTTTTTGTTATAATATTGTTAATACAACATAATTTGTAAAAAAAATTTATCAAAAAAATCTGTGAGGTAAAAATGAAAATTAAGCGTGATTATAAAAGGCTTGTTGATGAACTTTTAAAAATTAACCGACATATTATTGTAGATATTATTGTTAATCTTTATAATCTACCTGCATTAAGAAAAGATTTTTCAAAATATTTCAATTCCGAAATTAATCACGAAAATATTGTTCAAGCTATTTCCGAAATCGCAAATATTATAGAATTTAAACACGAAAATGGTTTACCAGAATTTTTTGAGCCAATAATTAAAAGGAACAAGCAATATATTGAATTTTATGGTTATCAAAATTTTCCTATAGAAAGGCTTAAAGAGATTTTTACTGAAAATAAATGTCCCGCAATGCACGATGAAGGACTCACCCCAGAGATGATGATTTTTTATTACTATTCCCAAAACATGTTCAATCACAAATATATTCCTGAATTAATCAAAGAATACGAATATTACTTTCAGTTGGCTGAACAAGCAAGAGCAAAACATAAAGACTATGAAAAAATTTTAAAAAATAGCAGTAGTGAATTGCCTGATATAGTAGAACTTGAGCGTTATCTTTTTGAAGAAGAAGATTTTAAAAATATTGAAGACATAAATTGGCATGATATTGCAAAAAAATTTGGCTGTGAATACGATGAAACTACTCAAAGATTTAATAAAGTTAAAAGAGGCTTTCTCATATTTTACGAAGTGAACATAAAAGCAATGAAAGAAGCAAAATATCACTACGATTCTGTATCAAGTGTCGTTGAAGCTTATGGTAGGAAAATATTTTCTTATGTGAACAAATTAAATCAAGTTTGGAAATATTGTGGCAATATTTCCAAAGAAAACAGAGACCTTCGAACTCAATTAAAAACCCTTCGTAAACAACTTAACGAACTTGACTTTAAATACAAAGCAATAAGCAAAGCATCAGAGCAAAGCAAAGAAAAACAATTAACAGAACTGCTTAAAGAAAACTATTATCTTAAAACAAGAATAGAACGACTTGAACAGGAAATACAAAAACTTGAACAGGCACAAGAAATAAACAAAGAAATATCAAACGATATAATCATCCCAGAACAGGAAAGAAAAATATTAGAAACTAAAAAAACTATCATACCTGAATATCAAACCATTGTTGTTGTAGGCGGTACCTGGAATTCCAAAGAAAAGGAACAACTTCAACAAAAACTACCTACTTGTGATGTAAAATTTGTAGAAGCAGAAAAAACCATTGCCAAAATAGACACCATTTCCAATGCAGACATAGTAATATTTGATACAAGTAGAAACGCTCACAAATATTTCTACATTGTTAAAGAAAAGGCAAAACAGTTGTTCTTCATAAATAAATCAAACCCCGATGAAGTAATAAATCTGTTTTCTGATCAATGAAAAATATATATTTCCCAAATAAGCGTTTTGACAAAATAGTTATATTTTTGTTATAATATTGTTAATACAACATAAGGAGGTAAAAATGAACAAAATTGAATTCACGGTGAAGTTTCTAAGAGAGGAACTTCTCTTAGACAACGAACAAATAAAGCAACTCCTGCAACTACCACCAGAGGAACAACAAGAATTCCTGATAGAAAGAAAGATGAAAGTGGACATAATGAGAGCCCTGATAGAATCGGGAGCGGATGAGGAATACGCCAGGTCAATCCTAACCGACCCAAACGCAACCCTGGATAACTAAACCCAATAAAAAAGCCCGCCACTGCGGGCAAGTCTGGTGAGGGAGCCAGACTTGCCCCGGGCAGGCAAGAATTAACGTGAAGAGAGCTCGAGGGCTCTCTCCACGTCTTTTTTAAGGCAAAGATCCCTGAGCCATGCCGGTTCAAAGGGATCCTTGTATGACTCAACGACCATACTATCACCTTCTGAGCGAAGGTGATAATGTTCTTGTAAAATACTATAAAATTTAGTTATATTCTTTATTTTTTCTTTTTTGATTTTAATCTGAGAAGCTTCTAAAAGAAGTGAAA
>JARVJS010000088.1 GCA_029776125.1 Nitrososphaeria archaeon | reverse complement strand
TATTTTCTTCTATTTGGTTTAATTCCGTCCACCGTTAACAGATCAACTTTAACACCCAGTATCTTCTCAAGATAGTCTGCTAGATGGAAAAAAAGTAATCCTACTGGTTCACTGAATTCCACTAAAATGTCAACGTCGCTCGTTTTCCTTTGCTCGTTTCTAGCATAAGACCCAAATATGGCTATATTTTTTACTTTAAACTTCTCTTCTAACTCCCTTCTATGTTCCATGATTATCTCCTTTATCTCGTTAACACTTTTCATGGCTCACCATCAACCTATGAACTTTTAAATAATTTACTTAAAACTTATATAAAAATTTTGGTTGGAAAACCTGTTATAAAGGGTATAAGGTTGTCTGTAGAATTTATTCTAGATTTTCTTGGAAACGGTTGGACCATTGAAAATATACTGGAAAACTATCCTCAACTGAAAAAAGAAGATATGATTGCAGTTTTAAAGTATGCTGCTGAAGTTTTGAAGGAGGGAAAAGGTGTATCCTTTACCATGACAAAATTTTTGGCTGACGAAAATATTCCATTTAAACTGTTATCGAGTTAAGAGAAAAAGGTATAGACATTATTTCTATAATAGACGTTCCACAGGCTTAAGTGATAGTAAAGTTGTTGATTTGGCAAGTGGGCAAGAAAGGATTATTATAACATTTGATAATGACTTCGCTCGACTTATTTTTAGGGTTGTACAGCAGCTCTAAAATAGATAGATTTTACAGACGTGTAGTGTATACTCTATTGTGGAAATAGTCCTCGGTGTTCCATTCGTTTACGAGGTTAACGATGAAGTTAGAAAGCTTCTAGAGGACTTTAGAGATATGGTGAACTTCTGCATAGACTTTGCCGTTAATAGAAGAATAACCTCTTATGCTACGCTTAGGAAGGAAAAGAAAAAAAGTAAAGTACAAAATAGCGTTACTCTAAGATTACAAAATAAATATTGGAATTTGAACAGAAGTTTTTGGAGAACGTGTCAAGTATCCAAGAGCAAATAGTGTTCGTTATCTTTTAGAGCTTGTAGACGAAGATAGAATAAGTTTCGTGATGATTGCAGCCTGATAGAGGTGAAGTGAGAATCTTTAATCAAAATGTAAACAGTTTAAGCGATGATGAAAAATCGAACATAAGATTGAATAAGATCGGCTTCGTCTTCCAATTCTTTAACCTGATACCAACATTAACGGCTTTAAGGTTGCTGCTATTCCAGGAAATTATGATCTTGGAGCTTATAGCGCTATTAGAAAAATAGTTAAGAGTATTGGAATGGTAAAGTTTTTATGGTCTTAAGTACTAAAGTACTTTGGTCTCCATGGGGAGGGAAGATGTTGAGGTAATTAAGGTTGAGCTTCCGAGGTGGTTGGCTGAAAGGTTTAGAAGACATGCTGCTGAAAAGTATGGCTTCAGAAAAGGCTCACTCTCTAAGGCTATAGCAGATATGATAGAAAGGGAGCTCAAATCAGAATGTAGTCTGGCTTCTGGTACAGTTGACGCCGTAGTCGGCTTAGGCTTGCAATCAGATTACGAGTGGGATGGTGAAGATCTTGTTGAAGCGTTCAGAAGGAAATACAGCCTATCTGATAGACGCCAGCATAATCCTTGAAGTCCTCTATAAGAGGAGCCATTGGGAGGAATCATATAAGCTGCTGAATAGGGTGAAGGGCGGCTCCATAAGAGCGCTAATGCTACATTTCGCCATACACGGGATCTCAGCGATACTTGGGAAACCAGATTTGGTGGCTAAACTTATTGCAGAAATCCTAACATGGCGTAACCTAATCATAGTCGACTTACCTATGCAAGAGGAGCTTGCTGCATGCGAGTTAGCCAGTAAGGTTGGGCTAGACTTTGATGACGGACTACACTACTACTTAGCGAAGACTAAGGGTGTACCGATCATAAGCTTCGATAAAGACTTCGACAACCTAGATATAAAAAGAATCGAACCACACGAAATCTTAGATTAAGGCATGCTATGGACACCAAAATTTAATTTAATATATTAAAATTATGTTTTGACATATGGTATGCGCTATACTTTAATACGTTTAATTTTCAGAAAAATTTTTCTTTCTCTTTTATAGGAGCCTTATTTGGAAAAATCTTTCTCATGAAATTAATAGTTTATTGGATTTGGGTTGTGGTAAGGGGGGATTGATTAAGTCGATAGTTAAAAGAGATGATTTTAAGCTTTTGAAGACGTATCTTGTTGGAATTGACATTTACAGGCCTTATTTGGAGGTTGCTAAAAAAATTTATCACGATGTAGTTGTTGGTGATGTCCGATTTCTTCCTTTTAGAATTAAGAGTGTTGATGTCATTATTGTGACAGAGCTAATTGAGCATTTATCGAAGTCTGATGCCTACAATCTTATTAAAGATATAGAGGTTATTGCAAAGAAACAGCTGCAATTAATAACTCCAGTTGGGGATAATTCAAAATATCATTTGGAGGATAATAATCCGTGGCAAGCTCATTTATCTAAATGGTTGCCTGAAGAATTTGGTATCTTCTAGAAGGTCTACCAAAATGTGGACTTATAATTTTTCGAAAATGTTAAGTATCAGGGGTGATACATGGTATCAGGGGTGATACTTCTGCTCTTTGACCCCAGACCCAAAGAGCGCCTGGAAGAGCTTTTCGACAGGGAGGAGGAAGTGAAGCTGCTCATGAAGGCCGTCGCCACTCCGGTAACGCTGCTTTTAGGTGTTAGAAGGGTTGGGAAGACGTCGCTTTTAAAGTCCTTCCTGAACAGCCTAGGCACTCCTCACATTTACCTTGATCTGAGGATTTTGGAGGATAGAGGATACAGTAGAGCACAGCTGTATCGACTGCTTTCAGACTCCGTTTCCAGCTGCATATCAAAATGGAAGAAGATGCTTGAATGCTTCAGGGGCATAAAAGGAGTCGGTATTTCTGGCTTTAAAGTGGAATTCGACTGGAGAGAGGAGGCGCTCACTCTAACAACACTTCTGAATAAATTAAACGAATACGCGGTGAGTGGCACAGAGGGGGGTTTCATCGTCATCTCCTTTGACGAGGCACAGCTTCTAAGGTTTCTGGCAGGGGGCAAGGGAAGGATGGACTTTAGAAGGATAATAGCTTACGCCTACGACAACCTGAGAGGCTTGAGGTTTATACTAACAGGATCTGAGGTTGGAGTACTGCTGCACTTCCTAGGGCTTGATGATGCCTCAAGCCCCCTATATGGGAGGTACGTCAGCACCGTGAGGGTTGAAAGGTTCCCTAGAGAAAGGTCAATTGAATTCCTAAATAGGGGCTTCAGGGAAGCCAAAATGAACGTGAGCGATGACATATTAAACGCCATCGTAGAGAAGGTTGACGGCATCCCCGGCTGGCTAACCTACTTCGGCTGTATGTGTCTTGAATCTGGAGGCGCATCCAAAGAAGCCATCAGAGCAGTGACGGAGAAAGCCCTGGGAATCGTTGAAGGAGAGCTTGAAGAACTGTTTAAGAGATCCAGCCAATACAGGCATGTGCTCAAAGCCGTCTCCCTCGGGGCAGCCTCATGGAGTAGCATCAAAAAAGCTGTTGAAGTGTGGGTTGGAAGAAGGCTCGCGAATGCGGAGATAACAAGATCCCTTAATACGCTTACAAGCCTAAGCATCGTGGAAAAAATAGACGGAGAATACAGAATAGCTGACCCGCTAATAGCGGAATACTGTAGAAAAATCTGATAATCCTCAATATTGCTAAAACATTCATAACCGCAAAAGGGTGGGGGTAACCATTTTGAGGCCTTTACCCGCTCTAAAATTAACACCGGATAATTTGAAAGGGATTGAGGGTAACTTTCAGGATGTGGAAGCCTATGAAAGTGTTGGTTACTGGCGGCATGGGCTTCATAGGCCATAACATTGTCATAGGGCTAGTCAGAGGATGGATATCGCTTTACAATAGAGGGAAAGCTAAGAGTAAGCCTGAAGTAAAGAACAGTTTACTTCAAGAATACACTGTTCAGTTTTAGGAATGGGGTTCTAAAGGTAAGCATTGAACCGAATAAGAGGTATCTTAAAGTTGATTTAATGAAGTATTCATGGATTCCTAAAGATTAATGGTTCGAAAGAAATGAGTAGGAAGCTTTCAAAGTGGAATGCTCGAATACAAGCTTAAATGGCTTGGTTTAGATGTGAAATACGTGAACCCTAAGAGCTCTTTAAAGACCTGTCTCTATAGGAAGCGTGTCTTCAACTTTTTTATAAGTCGCTGCCTCGTCCTTTCCTTAACTTCCTTCTCAATGGCCCTTCTAATAAGTGTACATTTATAAAGCTATAATAAACTTAGGGAAATGGAGATTGACCCTGTAACATGTCGATTAAGGAAAATAGAAGTCATACTTGCACTCTCAATCACACAATTCTAAAGTGTTCGTTGAGGCTTCGAAAATTTGGGAGGCTTGTGCGTTAGTTTGTGAGGGATTTAGGTAATGACGCTCGCCTTAGGCTATAGGATGCTCTTCAGGAAGGGTGGGACTGCTGCATCAATTCTAAGTGTAGCACTTATTGTAGCCATATTGGCTTCCGTTAACTCTATAGTAAATTATTTAGGCTTTCAAGCTGAGGTTCTGGAAGGTTTTGTGAATGTAGGCGAAACCTATCTACTCTTGGACGGGAACTCTACAGCAGCAACTGATAGCATAGTGGATGCAAAGCTAACAACTTCGCTCAAAAATATGACGTGCATAAAGTATGTTCTTCCTCAAAGGATGCTTACTGCATCTTTGGTCACATTTTCTGGTAACGAGACTGTTACCGTGAGGGGTGTGGATGATGTTGGCTTTTTCCTTAAGCTTAGGGGCGCCTACGTCAATGGCACGGTTGCGAAAGATGTGAGGGAAGTGGATATTGGAGAAATTTTGGCTAAAACCTTCTCTATTAATAGGGGTGATGAAATAAACTTAGTCTTAGGCGAAAATCTTCTTAGGGTTAAGGTCGTCGGCATATTTAGGACGCAGACGGAGAGTGATGTTGAAGTTATAGTTCCAATGAAGGCCCTCATACACCTTACTGGAAATGATACGAATCCATCCATTATCGAGTTCGCTTTCAAGGAAGATGTTGGCGGTGAAGCCGTTAACTATGTCATCAATCTGCTACCGAGTGACGTGAGGGTGGTTAAAGTTCAGCAGCTTAAAAATTTCTTGTATGAAGTGAATGCTCAAACGCTTGCCTTCTTGAACTTTTGGTCTATAGCTGTATATGCTGTGGTTGCTGCAGCCTCATACATTATTGCTGCAAGGCTTGTAACTGAATCCTCGTATGAGCTTGCTATGCTAAAGGTTTTGGGGGCGAAAAAGCGTCTAATCTTCACCATTGTCCTCGCCTACACTTTAGTTGTAGCCTTCACGGGCTCCGTTTTGGGCATATCTTTGGGTACTGTTGGAGCTCAGGTGGCATCAACAGTCTTCAGATGGGTTCAGCCTAGTGTGGATGTAGAGCCCTTTTTGGAGGTTTGGCAAGCCCTACAAATTCTCATGTTAACTCTTGCCTCATCAATTGTAGGCTGCATGTATCCTGCCCTAAAATCTACTCGAACAAGGTATGTGGAGCAACCTTTATGAAACTTTTAGGCTTCAAATACCTTAGGCGGCAGCATATTTTAGCCCTCACATTAATAGTAATCATATCTTCAATGCTTTTCTCATTAACAGCCTTAAGCCTTCTAGGCTTCTATAGGAGCTTCACAGCCTACTTGGGTGAGAGTGAGGACATTGTTGTTTTATATGATAGGAGAAGTCGTACACCCTTCACAGGCCTTGTTCCAGCCTACTTGTCAGAGAGGATAGGTGCTCTAGATGGGGTTTTAGCCGGAAGCCCTGAAACGATAGTCCCATGCGTCATAGAGGATGAAACGGTATTCTTAAGAGGTATTGTACCAGAGGAATTCATTAAACTAAACCCCTTAACTATAATGGATGGTTGTATGCTTGAGCTGGATGACCTGAACTCTATGGTCTTGGGGAAAAATGTTGCTGAAAGGCTTCATCTTAAGCCAGGTGATAGGGTTCTTGTTTTAGGTGTCCTAGCAGACCAATACATAGAGTTGCATGTCAAGGGAATCTTCATATCAAATTCGCCTATGGACGATGAAGTTCTTGCACCCTTATGTGTTGGGCAGTGGCTGCGTGGCACAGACTATGGCCACGTTACCATAATAAGGTTCAAGATAGACAGAAGCCAGGTAAGCTTCGCCAAAATTTTTGAGGAGATAGCTAAAGAATCACAAGAACCGAGCTCAGTATCTCAAACAAAACCGGAGCAGCCTCCAAATATTATACCAAAGGTTGTTTCAAGGTTTAGGGTCGAGGACCTTGGGGTTAAAGAAGTTCAAAGGTTTATGGAAAGTTATGTGGAAAGGTATGGAATATCTAGAGAAGCCCTCCTAATACTTTCCGCCATAATCTTCTTCTTATCAAGCGCCAGCATAGTTATGGCATCAAAAAACCTCATACGCCAGCATGGTGGAGAAGTTCAGGTTTTAAGGTCTATAGGTGCTTCTCAGAAAGCCTTGAAGATGGACCTATTAGCCAAGCTGCTGCTCTGGTCCCTGGCTTCTTCAGCTGCTGGATTGTTCTTGGCTGCTGCAATTCTTTGGCTTGTTGGAGGTGTAGGCTGCCTGCAAATTCTGTCACATAATATAGTTTTCCAGCTTGACCCTCTTACTCTAGCACTAAACTTTATCCTCGTCTCAACCCTAATCATCATAAGTGTACTTGGCTCAGAGCTAAAATGAGAAGCTTATACATTTTCTTAGCCTTATCCATTGCCTTAGTCCTAAGACTCTATCCGACCATCGTGAGCGGACTACCCTTTTCTGTTGACGCATGGTCTCCAATTAGAAACACCGAACTTCTAATAGAATATACTCCAATACGCTTGGATGATGAAGTCTTTGACGGCTACAACAACTATTGGCCTGGTGTCAGCCTCTTTGGAGCAGTCTTCTCTCAGGTTACGGGCATTAGGCCCATTAATTTGATGGCGGCCATTGTTCCTTTAGCTGGGGGTTTAACGGTTCTATTCTTCTATGCTCTAATAAGTAGGCTTAGCCAAAACCATAAATTAGCATTTTTTGCCTCAATTCTTTTGGCAACAGCTTTCCCATACACTCTATTCATGTCTGGTGTAACTAAGGAAACCTACGCAAACCCCATATACATGCTCTCTATCCTCATCTTTTTAGGCTCCAGTAAATGGAGGAAGATATTACTTTTCACTATAGTGTCTGTAGCTCTTGTTCTGTCACATCATCTAACCACGTTAGTCACGATAGCAATTTTAGCAAGCATAACCTTAGCCTCCTCAATCGCCAGAGCTGGAAAAGGTCTAAGCTTCGACAACCTAAGGTTGATACTTGTATCCATACTAACTGCAACAGCAGCCTTATACTTCATCCTCTTCGCATATAGGGGCTTAAAGCTAGCACTCACCGCAAGCGATATTCTTTCAGTAGCATCATATCAGACTATCTCCTTCGCCGCAGCCCTATACTTAACGCTCAAGCCCCACAACAGCTCTCGTGCGAGAACATTACTCCTATGCTCTACGTCGGCTGCTATCGTATCACTATCTGCGTTGCTCTGCACGAAAAGGCCTATCGTCCCAGAAGCTCCAATACTTCCAAGCCACTACATACTCTATGCAGTACCCTTCATTCTAGCCTCCCCTTTAGTGATCTTAGGCCTTGGAAGACTACGTGAAATGCAATGTGAAGAGTGCATGCTACCATTTTTCTGGTTTACCACAATACTTGGGCTCGAAGGCTACGCTGTCTTCGGAGGCTCACCCTTAGGATTAACCCTAGCATATAGGACATTAAACTTCCTCTGCATCCCATTAGCGATACTCTGTGCAGCCGGACTCGAAAGATTATACATGAGAACAAATAAGCCACTTAACCAAAGGTTGAAAAATCTTGTGGCAACAGTGTCCCTCCTGTTAATCTTAACCATAAACTCCTACAACATGTATGCTTCCGTATCACTTCAAGAACGCTATATGGGATACTTTTGGCTTTATAGGCTTTCAGAGTATAGGGCGTCAGCATGGATCTCGACAGCAGCAGAAGACCAGGTGGTTGCAGGGGACATGAAAGCATCACCGCTCCTTAAAGAATACTTTAATGTAAACGTTGACGTGCTTCAGGGGCTCAGATACCTGACTGGAAAAGCATCTTCGGAACCTAAAATCCTATACATTTACAACCAAATGCAATACAACGGCTACGTGTTCTATGGAGGCTATACCATAGACATGCCTATCGGCTGGACGGAGAAAACATCTGCCCTGAACCTAATATACTCGAATGGGCTCGTAAAAGTACACAAGGGGGTAGAAGGTGCTTGATAGAGCTCTCCAACATCTGGAAAAGATACAGTGCAACAGAAGTTCTGAAAGGCCTGAACCTAAAGGTTGAGGAGGGTGAATTCATCTCCATCAGAGGCAAGTCGGGGGCTGGAAAGACAACTCTCCTAAAAATAATTGGACTCCTAGAACAGCCGGACAAGGGAGAGGTTAAAATCTCCAAAAAACCTGTAAACAATTTAAGCGACGACGAAAAATCCAGTATTAGGGTACATCAAATAGGCTTTGTCTTCCAATTCTTCAACCTAATCCCATCCCTGACCGTTTTAGAGAACATAGAACTACCTCTGGCCTTAGCTGGAATCGATAAAAATCTCAGGAAGAAAAGAGCTACAGCGCTCCTCGAATACTTTGGATTAGAAGGCTTTGCCGAAAGGTTTCCGAATACGTTGAGCGGAGGTGAAAGGCAACGGATAGCCATAGTACGTGCATTGGCCAACAATCCAAGGATTATACTGGCGGATGAACCGACGTCGAGCTTGGATGATGAGAATTCTCGGCTGCTAATGGATTTGCTCAAAAAGGTCAACAGGGACAGGAAGGTTACGATCGTGCTGACGACAACTGACTTATACGAGAATCTACCTACGAGAATCGACTACATTTTGAAGGATGGTCGTCTGTTCGAACGTTAGCATGTGAATGAAGGGGGTGAGAGAAACTTCTGGGATCCTAAAATTTTGTCATCGATGCACCATCTAATATATTTTTCACAAAAAAATAAAATAAGATGAACAAGAAAGAGGTGTGTCTAATGGGAATAAATGTCTAAAGTTACCATTGAAGTATCCTCCAAATATAGTGACTGGAGACGAACATTTCAAAAACTTGGAGAATGTGCTTTTTATCAAATGATTTTATGCTAAAATTTTCTAACGCATATTAAGTAGTAGGGCATATCCTATACATTTGGGTATAGACTGTTTTATGTATCCATTGTGCTCTAAGCTTCTTCCATTATTCAGAAATTGTTATCGCTAGAAAGTACTACTTAAGGATTGTGTTGGATTATGGAGGTAAAGATGACTCGTAAGGGTCAGGTGAAAGATTATCTTAAGAAAAATTTCTTTTACTATACCTCCTTGTAGACGTCTATAAATTTACTATACCATTCCATGTACTCCTCTAAAGTTATGATATGTATTTCAAATGGTGCTGTTAACCCTATTTCTCTGCCGATTGCTGCAAGCACCTTACCTCTCCAAGATGGACTAGACGCTTTTTCTGTAATTAATAGTAGGTCGATGTCACTATCTTCCTTCATGTTACCACGTGCATAGCTTCCGAAGACCAATAGTTTACAGTTTGAGTCAAATCTTTTACACACATCTTTAATCGTCTTTAAATATTCTAGTATATTATTCAAGTATTTACTTCTATCCTTTGAATGTTCAATTTCTAGGTCAATTAGATTTATTCTAGACATTTAAACACCTCGAGGATTTTTTCTCCAAGCTTTAGTATCCTATCGGCTATATCCCTGTCATATTCCCTAGGCAAATATCTTGATGAAACATATGCTTCTTCAAGCAGGTAAAGGCCTTCAAGGTTTTGGTCTAGGAAAGTTTCCAATTCCTTAGATTCATAAACTTTTGCTAAGTCCTTAAGCAGTCTTATAATAGAGTGTGTCTTTGGGTATCCGCCAATTTTCTTATAAAGAAGATATTTTGTGTAAATTTGTATAAACTGTTCTATATGAAACAATACTAGGTCATAATCATTTTGCTCATAATCATTTTTAGCGTTTCTAAGAAAAGATAAAGCTCTTTTTTTTAACAGTTCATAGCTCATTAAACCCCACTTTAAGAGAATAATTTTCTAATAAAAAACCTTTTTGGTTGTAAGTTAATATTGTTGTGGGGTCTTTTGATTAAGGCATTAAAGTTGATAGCAGTATAGATTTACTTTTAACGTATGAAAACTTTTCCAAATATGTATATTGACTTTGTAAAATATTAGATTTTTAAATTAAATCTTAAAAAACTAAGATAAAGGTTACACCTACACACTTAACCATCCCTTTATTATGTAAACATATGTTATATACTGTGCTCTTGCCGCATTCCTGTTTCCTGTAGTAAGGTATATCCAAAGAGACTTGGGTACACCAAGAAACATGTACATTAGGACTGTAGGCAGCTTTAGGAAGCCAATCTTCTTCGCAGCCCTACCAAATATGAAATAGTCTTTAGGCCTTTCTCTTGAATGTGCGTAATGGTAGCAGTAGGGTCTTGGGACAGAAAGCCATCTATATCCTCTACCTTCAACATACATTCTTATGTAATGGTCTTCTAAAACATGCAAGTCTGGGGGAATCTTTATTCCCCTAACAGCCTCAGTTCTAATTATCGTGTCATGGGTTAACCCCCTTTTCCTACCTGCCTTAACGGCAATCCATAACTCGTCCTTTCCGTAAAGTTTTCCCATTGCACTGTATCTTGCAAGGTCTGAGCTTGACCTTTGTAATGCTGCACCCCAGACAGCACCAACCTTATGGTCCTTCATGTATGGTTTAGCGTATTCGAACCACTTATCACATAATATAACGTCACTGTCTAAGAAGACAAACCATTCTGTCTCCACAGATTCTATTCCTAACTGTCTAGATGTTGCCCTGTTTCCTTTAGTGTCCATTATAATTTTTACTCTTGGATAGCTCTTAAGCAGTTCAAGGGTGCCGTCGCTGCTTCCTCCATCAACTACAATCATATTGTTTACTGGAATATTCCTGTATACTGAGTCGAGACATTCTTTTAGGCATGGTTTCATGCTATTCTTTGTCAACATTATGGCGTCAACAGACTCTGGCACTGTCATCGTTTGAATTGAGATTACGATAGTATTTTAACCTTTAAGATAAGCTTATAACATATTATAAGAAACTTGGTCTGAATGGAAAATTGAAGGTTTCTGTGCTAATAATCACATACAAGAGGGCAAGGTTTCTTAAAAATGCTTTAGACTCACTTTGTAAGCAGACTGTTAAACCGGATGAGGTTGTGATTGTTTTAAAGCCTTCTAACGATGGAAGCGAGGATGTGATTAGGTCTTTTGCTGACAGACTTAATATAAAAATGCTTATCCAAGAAGGTGTTGGCCCAATAAACGCGTATTCTCAAGGGATAAAAAATGCTTCAGGCGACATCATACTGTTTCTTGACGATGATGCTATAGCTGAAGAGGAGTGGGTTTCAAAATATGTTCGCCTTTTTAAAGAAAATTTGAATGTTGGCGGGATTACTGGAATAAGTCTGAAGGCTATAGTGAATGGAAGTGATATTATTTTTTTGAATGAACCTTTTTATAAAGAAACATATGTTAGTGGATTTCATAGAGATTCCCTAGGAATTTTAGAAGGATATGGTGAATACTTTTCAACCTCAGGTCTAGCCGGTGCATCGAGAGCTATTCTCGAAAAAGATGAGGTCTTTGTTAAATCTATATTTTTTGGAGGTCTTAATATGGGGTTTAGAAGTTTCTTAATTAAATCTTTTCCTTTGGATGTTTTGTACAAGGGTTCGAAGAAGGCGTTTTGGTTTGAGAATCATTTGGCATTAAATGTTGTGATTAGGGGATATGATGCAATAAGGGTTAGGAATAGGGTTATAGCGCCAACTGTTTATCATACAGTGAATGTTAGTTCATTGACTAGGTCTGAAGGTTTTAGTCAAGAGTTTTGGCTAAATTTTGATAGGTCTATTAATTTTTGGAGGCTTAAAATGTATGGCTTAAAATGCAGCTTCTTCAAATATGTTATTGGACAGCTTATAATCTCGCGTAAAAAGTTTCTTCCAAGATTTTCTGCATTCTTATACACATTCTTTTTGGGCTTCTACTACTATCTAAGATATAGAAGGGTTGTTAGGGCTTATTTTATTGGCGCCAAAAACTAAAATTTTATATTATCCAAATGAATTTTGGGTGTATTTAAAATACGAAGGTGGCCAGAAGATTTAGACAATTTCGTAAATGAGGTTATGAAGGAATGGTGGGTCCAGAAATCTATGTAGATGTAAATGTATTTATTTACTGGCTTGGTGGCCATCATTTATTCGGTGAAACTTCATATAAGTGGGTGAAGGAAATTTACTTCAACCCTTACCATATACCAACTTCTTATAATAATTGCTGGTTTAACGGGTAAAAACTTAAAAGATAAAGGGCTGGTTGAAGGTTTAATCGATTCGATAACAGGTCTTCTAGGTCTACAAATAGTTCCGCTTACTGTAGAAGATTTTAGTGAAGCAAAAAATCTTATGGGCGAATATGGTCTAGACTTTGAGGACGCACTCCATCTAGCTTCTGCTTTAAGGTATAATTTAAAGGAAATTATATCGAATGACCTAGACTTTGACCAAACTCCTTTAAAAAGAATATTCTAGACAATTTTTTAACTTCAGCCTTAATCATGAAAAGCGAATATTATTCTTTATTTAATAATTTTCTATCATTCTTCTTATCGACTGTACTATCTTCTCAATCTCTTCTTCTGTGTTATATATGTGTGGTGATATTCTTAACGCGTTCATTCTTTTTGAAACTATTATCTTTTCTTTAGCCAATTCTTCTACAGCCCTATCATAGTCCATTTTATCGAATCTTACCGTAACTATACCCGCCCTCTTTTCCCTATCATATGGTGTTAGTATTTGTGCCCCCAAATCATTTAATTTTTCCATTAGTTTCTCTGTTATCTTCATCACATAACTTTCTATATTCTCTACACCAATGTCTTTAACGTATTCTATTGCCTTTGTGAGCCCATAGATTGATGTGTAGGGCATTCCACCGTACTCGAACTTTCTTGCATCCTTCGGATAAGATATTTTTCTTGGATCGTACTCGTGTTCTCTGCTGCTTCTCCATCCAACAAACAGTGGTTCAACATTTTCATAAAATTCTTTTCTCATGTAAACGAATCCTGCTCCGAAGGGTCCCAGTAGCCACTTGTATGCTGCTGAAGCTAGTGCGTCAACATCTTCCCTTCTAACATTTAATGGTACTACTCCAAGGGACTGTACTGCGTCCACAACCAATAGTGCCCCATGCCTGTGAGCTAAATCTGCAACCTCCCTGAGATTGTATCTTATTCCACTGCTATATTCTACGTGGCTTAATGCGATAACCTTTGTCTTATCGTCTGTAAGCTTCTCTAAATCCTCTAACGTAACTATTCCATTCTTGTTTGATGCGAACCTAACCTCTACTCCATTCTCTTTTGCAACTCTTAGCCACGGATACGTTACTGAGGGAAACTCTAGGTCTGTGGTGACAACATTGTCACCTCGACTAAATTTTGTAGCATTTGCTATAAAGTTTATTCCTTCACTCGTGTTTGTTGTAAGTGCAATATCTTCTTTCTCGCATCCTATAAGTTCTGCGACTCTAATCCTAGCATTTTCTAAAACTTCTTCCTCTATATTGTCATTAAAATTATATGTTCCGCTCACCTCATGTTTTCTCATAAAATCTATCATTGAGTCTATAACTTTTATTGGCTTCAAGGATATTGCAGCAGTATTCATGTAAACGATTTCCTTTGATATCGGAAAATCATCTTTTGCCTCCATCATATCATATTACTTTGTTTATACTGTTATAAACTTGATTTTTCCTAAAATATAATCTTCCAAAAAATTTGACAAGAAAGCCTAGAACTTTCTCTGGATATAATGTTGGGAGTATGTCAAATCTTCAGAAGCCACTTCCATAATGGAATGAATCTGATTATCCTATCCTCTACTTTAATTTCATCCTCGTAGTCCCATGTTATTATTGAAAGGTTTTTGCACCCTGTCCTTTCTGAAGCCTCTATTAATGACTTAATTTCCCTATTTTCAACTTCATCCTTTCCTGAAGCATATGTTACCTGTATTAGATGTTCAACTATTAAACCCTCTTTTAAAAGGAAATCTACTTCCTTCTGTTGACTGTTTCTCCAATAGTATATCTCAAGCAGAGGCTTATTGTTTGTTGACCTTAAAAGTTCAAGGTAAACTACATTCTCCATAAGTTTTCCTATATTTTCGGATACTTTAACAACCCTAGCCAACCCTGTATCGCACAAATACACCTTTTTAGGCCAGCTCATTCTCTGATAGACTTTTGGTGAAAATCTGTTTAGAAAAAATACCGATACAGAATCCGCCCCCCGCGTTTGTAAACTTTATGAATATGAGGGGG
>JARVJS010000082.1 GCA_029776125.1 Nitrososphaeria archaeon | reverse complement strand
TACGCTCCACATGCGTTCTCGCCCGGATCTTCAGAGTCGCATTGTGGGCGCTTTGGCCGCTCAGCAGAAGAACATTCCACTCATACGTTGCAGGAAGGCCTCTTTCTCTAGAGGAGCTTTCTAAAGCTACTGGTATACGTTCTAAGAGGAAGAATCTTCTTTTGGCTAGGGAAGTTCTTTCAACATACAATTCTTTTTCTAATGCGCTTGAAATTTTAGAGCTTCCAGGAAACCTTTTTGTTTTGCAGCTTAAACAAAAGTATAGGGATGTTATAAAAAAGTTTTCCACGAAACCGCTTCTTCCGGAATCAGCATTAAAGACATTATCCTATATTGCATTTTATCAACCAGTATCTGTTAAAGATATTGTTAACAAAATTGGTGTTAAAGCTTATAGGCACATTTCTATGCTTGAGGCACTTGATTTTGTTACAGCAAAACCTGGTGTTAGGCCAAAAACATATGTCACTACACCAAACTTTTCAAGATATTTTGGGTTAAGTGAGGACATAAACTTGTTAAAGGAGCAGTTGAAGAATAGGGTTAGTAAGGGTTTAAAGCTTTAAAGAAAAGTATATTATGTATCCTTTATAACACCCTTTCGCATAGGGTGCTTCTGGTATGCCAAGATATGTAGAAAACTTGAGGAAGAGGAAGCCTACTGGTGGTGTTCGTGTCCCTAATAGGGGTAGGAGAGCGTATGAACAGCATGGCTATCCTGTGGAAACTAGAGTTGGTGATGAAGAGCGTTTGCTTAAAAGGTGTAAGGGTGGCGGCTACAAGGTCAAGTGTGTCATGACCTCTTACGCTAACGTTGTCGACCCAGCTTTAAAGCAGACTCGAAAGGTTAAGATTTTGAAGCTTATAACCAATCCTGCAAGTAAGGATCTTACGAGAAGGGGGGTTATAACTAAGGGTGCTATTTTAGAAACTGAACTTGGTCAAGTAAGAGTTACTTCTAGGCCTGGACAGGATGGTGTTGTAAACGCTGTCCTAGTTAAACGGTAATCGAAATTGAAGGATTACGAACGTATAATATTATGGCTTGACTATTTTAACTCAAAATTTTCTAGAAATTGTGGTAGGCGTGTTCCACTAAATCTTGCAGTTTCTTCGCCTACACTTGAAGAGCTTGTGGAGGCTGCTAGAAGGTTAGGCTATCAGGTTGAGGCTGTTAAGGCAAGGTATCCTAAAAGAAATTGGGAGGAAAGCGGTTACATTTCGATACCTAAAACAAAAAATAAGACAGCTGTTATAAAGGAAATCTCAAAGATGCTGTCAGTCGTCCGTGGCATGAAGCGTCAGAAGGATTAAAGTTTAAATTGTATGCTTTTGGTTAACATGTTGTGAAAAAACTAGGTATTGTTCTACATAAGGCTAAAAGCGGGAATCTTGTTTTAAAAACTACAGAATTTTTTAAACCTTCACTTACAGTATATGATGATGAGGGTAGGAAGGTTGGTTTTGTTATAGAAACTTTCGGGCCTGTAAACTCGCCATATGTTCTTGTTAAGCCTACAACTGACAGGATTCGTAAACTTTTAGGAAAAACCTTGTATGTGAAGAATGGTGAAGAGAATATTGGAAGAAAAAGAGTCTGAGTCTAAAGTTTGTGATGTATGCGGGCATAGGCTTATTTTTGACCTAAATTCTGGAGAACTTTTATGCCCAAAATGTGGTGTTGTTATAAAGGATCATGTTGTTGACGAACGTCCTGAATGGAAGGCTATAGATTTGGAGGATAAGCAGAAGAAGGTTAGAGTTGGCGCCCCCATGACGTATCTCTTACATGATGAAGGTTTAACAACCTTTATAGGGAAAAAGCCATATGGGAGTTCAAAAGGTGGTGATTTCAAGAACATTAAAGCTGCATCCTCTATAGTTAGAATGAATTCTGAAGAACGTTCACTTGTACAGATTCTGGAAAAAATAGACGATTTGAGTAAAAAGCTTTCTCTGCCAAATAATGTTGCTGAAACTGCAGCATACTTTGTTCACTCGAAGGATGTTCGACTTTTTCTAAAAAATAAGGGTCAAAGAGAGATTTCTGCAGCACTTGTGTATCTTAGCTGCAGAATATGCAACTTTAACCGATCCTTAAAAGAAGTTTCTGAAGCTGCTGGCTTAAAAAAGAAGGATGTTGCAAAATATTATCGTTTACTAGCCCAAAATTTTCCAACATCTTCCATAAAAAGGCCTACGGTCTCCAACTATGTTACTAAGGCTTCTAATCTCCTTAATCTTTCAACTAAAACCGAGCGTCTTGCGTTAGCCCTTTCCTCAAAAGTTGAAGCGTCAAAATTTTCTCATGGAAAAAACCCTGCTGGTTTAGCTGCTGCTTGCGTATACATTTCTTCGACATTGTATGATGAGCCCGTGTCCTCAGATGATCTTGCATCTTGCTTAAATGTTACTCCCTTGACTGTAAGAAATAGGGTCAGAGAAATTTTACAAAATTTTGATATAATTGTTGAATTTGATTCACTAAAATAGTAAACATTATAGGCAAGTTCTAATTTAATATTTTTAATAGTCCTTTTTGGAGGTGTATGCTGTCCATGTGTTCTAATGATGATGTTGCAGATGAGGTTTTAGAAGAAGAAAGGGGAGAATCTTTAGAGTCTGCTCCGTCCGCAATAAAAAGTGAGGATGAAGAACTGGACCTTACTTCGAGAACCTATAAGGCTATTGTAGAACATGGCATGGAGGGTATTCTTCAGAGCCAGCTTTGGAAGGAATTGAATTTGACGAGCAGAGATGGTAGTAGGCTTGCCATAAGGCTTGAAAAACGTGGCATGATCAGGCGTGAGAAGGTTCTTGAAAATGGTAGATGGACTTACAGGCTTTATCCAATACGTATGCCAATAAAGACTGCTTCTATAAGAAATTCTCCCTGTTTAACATGTAAGCTTGTTGAACAGTGTTCAGAAGATGGTAAGATAACGCCAAAAACTTGTAGGATGCTGGAGGATTGGGTTAGAAAAGAGTATGCTGCAAACAAGGTTATGATGAAGGTTGAAGCTAAGTCAAGCTCGGCGTGACTTTTACAGAAGAAAGGCTAGGGAGGAGGGATACAGGAGTAGGGCTGCATACAAACTTATTGAACTGGTTAAAAAATATGGTCTAATTAGGCCTGGGGATTATGTAATAGATTTTGGGTGTGCTCCAGGGGGGTGGCTGCAGGTGGCAAGCAAATATGTTGGTTCGAAGGGCAAAGTTTTCGGCTTCGACATAAAGGCTGTTGAAATAGGTTTACCGAATGTCTTCACGTATGTTCTTGATGTCTCCTTGCCTAATGCTCTAGATGTTGTTAAAGAATGTGTTTTAAGTGAAGTGAATGTTGTTCTCTCTGACATATCACCCAACATTAGCGGTGTTTGGGAGGTTGATCATACTAAACAGATAGACCTTACTTTAAAGGTGGTCGATATGCTTCCACATATTTTAAAGCCTGGTGGACATTGTTTATTGAAGGTCTTTCAAGGTCCATATCTTGATCTTGTACGAAGTAGGCTAAACAGTATTTTTGAAGAAGTCTATCTTACTAAACCTTCTGCAAGTAGAAAGGAAAGTAGTGAATTGTATTTCGTGTGCCTATCATATCTTGGCTAATTTTAATAAAATTTCTTCTATAACGTTTATTGGAGCGTCTGTCCTGATTCCCTTACTATTCAATATTGTTCTTGTTGCAAAATATCCTTTATCTCTAAGCTTCTCAACAACCCTATCTATTGCTGGAGTTGTAATTTGTAGTCTGTCACATACTACGCTAACAAGATGGTATGAGATTGGGCCGTCTGCTTCAATATAAGCCAAGTTTATCATTCTCAAATATTTTTTATAACCCAATTTTTTTGCAGTATCTTCCATAGCTTTAACAAAATTTTTTTCAAAAATTTTTCCAACCCATAATGGGCCTGCTACATGAAGTTTTTGTCCACATTTTCTGCAGACCCCACTATTCTCATATAGTCTTATTCTATCATGGCACATACTGCAGTGTCCAATATAGCCTATTTCCTCTAAACATTTGTCTCCTTCCTCTGCTCCTTCGATTATAATTGCATACACTCTAAGATAGTGTCTGGTTGAGTGGCAGAATATTGGTTTTATGCCCTTGTCGTATCTTGCTGCTGCAAAAGCTAGGGCGCTATACAGTAATCTTAACCCTATCTCGTGGCAGTATTCTGTTCTTAATGGTCTACCATAATATTTTCTTAAGGCTGTCTTCTCATGTATTCCGCACAATACTGGGGTGTCTGTTGCTGTAAGCGATATCATTCCATTCCTTCTAACAGTTCTTACTACATCTTCAATGAAGGGTGTTGGTGTCCCAAATGGGTCAACATCGATTATGTCGAAGTAGTTTCCTTCCTTTCTACTTGATGCTAGAAAGTGTTCTGCATAATCGTTTGAAAAAAAGCATTTTCCAATAACATGGTTCATTTCAGCATTCTTTTTTGCTATTTCTATTGCATTTGGGTTTATATCATTTAAATAAATTTTTTCTATATCTGTTTCTTTTGCGACTCTGATTCCTCTAGCCCCTATACCACATAATATGTCAAGGAACTGTAAACTTTTTTTAACTTGATTATAAAATGTTTGGTAGACGATTATTGATAGGTCTCTACTTTCTACTCCTCTTGGGTTAAAAAATGCTGGCTGCATCGGCGGCACATTTGATGTTAAACTTTCTTCTGGAACAAGTAGAATTGATTTGCCTTCTGTATACTGTGTTAGCCCAGTACTCATACTGTCTCCACTTTCCTTTGATAGGATAAAAATTGTTTACTTGAGGGACAGTTGTCTTTGACTGGGCACATGGTACACTTTGGATCTTTTGCCGTGCAAACCCTTCTTCCGAACGTTATTAGTGCAAAGTGTGTTTTTAGTCTTTCCCCCTTCGGAACTATTTCCTCAAGCTTTTTTCTTATTTCAAAGTACCCATCTTTTTTATCAGCTATTCCCAGTCTCTTGGAAACTCTACTCACATGTGTATCAACTGGAATTATGTCCCTTCCTCTTTTAAATGCGAGGAATATGTCAATAGTTTTAGGGCCTATTCCTTTGATTTTTGAAAGAAAATCTATTATTTCCTCATCACTCATTAAATCCAATTTTCTTTCATCACCTAACTCATTTTTAATCTTTTTAGCCAATTCAATTATTCTTGGTACCTTAATATTATATAGCCCCGCAGGCTTCAAACATTCGATGATTTTCTCTCTTTTTGCTAAAAGTATTGATTCGATATCTAGTCCAATCTCTTTCTTTAAAAGCTTGACGGCTTTTTCTGTATTTTTGTCATTTGTATTTTGTGATATTATTGTGGTTACAAGTGTTTCGAATGCGCTTGTGTCATTAACATTTTTCTCAATCTTCATCTCATCAACTATTATTTTTATTATTTTGTTTGGCTCCAATTTAATCTTATTTTTCCCATATAAAACTACATAAATATATTTGGTTTATACCTTTATTGACGGTCTTGTCTAAAAAGATATTTGTTACGGGAGATCCTGGTGTTGGTAAGACTACTTTGATTAGTAAAGTTGTTTTTGAACTTAAGTCTAAAGGGTATATTGTCGGTGGTGTTATAACACGTGATGTTAGGGAAAGAGGTGTTCGTGTTGGTTTTGAAATTTTAAGTTTGAATGATAATGTTAGGGGTGTTTTGGCTTCTACAAAGTTTAGGAGTGGTCCGAAGGTTGGAAAATATTTTGTTAATTTGAACGATTTAAAGAACATTTTTGCTGCATCCATTTTGTATGCTATAGACTTCTCCGATATCGTTGTATGTGATGAGGTTGGGCCGATGGAGCTTCTATCTCCTGAAGTTAGGCGAGCTGTTGAGGCTTTACTTTCATGCAATAAGCCTGTTGTAGGTTCTGTTCACAAGAGAATGAGGGATCCTATAATTGAAAGGATATCCAGTTCTCCTGACATTAAAGTTTATGAAATAACATTTGAAAATAGGAATGTTTTGCCTAAGACTATTGTTGAAGAAATTGTCTCGTCTATCTGATGTGTGATTTTCTTGGACGAGCTTATTGTTGGTGGTGTTGACGAGGCTGGTAGAGGTTCCCTTATCGGTCCTCTTGTTGTAGCTGGTGTTTCTATTCAATCCTCTAAAGTTTCTTCTCTTGTAGAGGCTGGTGTGAAGGATTCAAAGCTTCTTTCACCCTCTTCAAGAAGTAGTCTTTATGATGTTATTTTGGGTTTAGCTAAAAAGGTTTATGTTGTTGAAGTTTCTCCGAGGGAAATAGATGAATATGTTTTACATGGTAAAAGGTTGCATAAGCTAAATTATCTTGAAGCAAAGGTGATGGCCAAGATTATTTGTGAAATTGAAGCCAACCTTGTTTATGTCGATTCTCCGGATATCATGTGCAAACGTTTTGCTAACATTATTAAGGAGCTTGTTGGTTCAAATATTAGTATCGTTGCAGAAAATTATGCTGATAAAAAGTATCCTATAGTTTCTGCAGCGAGTATTATTGCTAAGGTTACTAGGGATAGGAAGATAAAGGAGCTTGAGCAATCTTATGGAGAAATCGGGAGCGGTTATCCATCGGATCCTAAGACTAGAGCTTTTGTTAAAAGGTGGCTTGAAACTAGGGGTCATTTACCGGATTTTGTAAGGCTCTCGTGGAAGTCTCTTAAGAGGATTGGTTCAAAAAGTTTAGATGATTTCAAATGATCAGAAAAGCTTCTTTGAAACTATTAGGGCGTGGTCTTTATCGAATGGTGTTAACTCAATTTTCTGTAACACTTCAAATCCGCTGGATTTAAGCTTTCTCTCCTCTTCTTCAAAGATTTTGGTGGGCTCTTTTACTACATCAATACTTCTTGACTTAACAATAAGCATTAGGATTCCGTCTTTTCTTAAAAACATTTTACAATTTTTTATTGCTATATCAGTCTGGTCTGGCTGTGCAATATCACAGTATACTACATCAACTTTACCAAATATTCCAACATAATTTTCTGGTCTTCTTGCATCCTCTACTATTGTGATAATGTTTTTTCTAAACTTTGCGCACCTGTCTATGAACTCGTTCGCTACCCTTGCAGAAAATTCTACTGCAAAAACTATCCCGTTTTCTTTAACTATGTCTGAAACATGGCTTACGGTTGTTCCAGTTGATGCTCCCAAATAAAGTACCTTTACCCCATCTTTGAATGGGAAAAATTTTAAACCGTTTATTATTGCGGCAGCAAGCTTACTTCTAAATGGGTCCCAGAACCTATATTCTACACCACCGGATGAAACTAATTTTTCTCCATAAACCTTTTTGCCTTGGGCAAGGTTTGCTGTAGCAATCTTTTCCTGTCCATTCTCAGTTATCCAGTATACTCCGCTAAAATTATTGTCTGTTCTTACCTGAACCAACTCTTCTCACCTTTTCCTTTTTGCTTGTTCTCCTAATCTCTTTTATCCTTTCCATCAGATCCTTTTCTATGCTTGGATCAAGTTCTTTCCTGTAAACGTCGATTCTCGCTGCAATAGCTATCTTTGATGCTAGTGCTCTAGCAATCTTTCCTCTTTGCCATTTTGGTGAACCATGAACTAGTGCATGCTGGAATATTATTCCATGTTTTGGAGGTTTTGCTCCAGTCTTTAACGCTCTAAATATTGCTTTTTCCGCCCCTAAAATTTGGATTGTGCTCGATGGAAGCTTTGCAAGCTCCTCTAGCCCCCCTGCTTTTGCCATAAGTCTTGCTCCTATTGTTGGCCCCAGTATTCTTGTCAGGTTTGGTGCGATGTTTCCCATTATTTTTTCCAGATAGTCGGACATTTTCTTTTTAACTTCACTTGTTTCTTTGACAAGATTTGCTAGAGACTGCAGCCTTTCTATGTCTATATCTCTAAAGCTTCCCCCTCTAGAATTTCTTGAAGCCTCTAAGATCGCTCTTCTCCTATTTTCTGAAAATTTTGAAATTGCAGTAGTTTCCTCTAGAAGTCTTCTTCTGTCTCCTACTTCGCTGACAAACTTGCATAGTTCAAGCGGGTCGTCATAGAATTGCAGTATTTCGGGAAAGTGTATAGAATACCATTCCTTAACTCTTGTTCCAACAACATTTATCATTTTATCTAGTTCATCGATCGCCTGTATTGCCTGCATGGCCTGCAAGTCTAGTCTAGTCGATTCCTCTGAAATTTTTTCCTCTGAAAGCTTTAGACTGAACTCTCTAATCTTCTGATATGCTTCCACATCATTTTTCACAAAACCAGATTCAAGAGCTATCTCAATCTTTTTTGAAACTATTTTAGCTATCTCTTCTTCGGACAAAACTTCTACATTATTGAATTTTTCAAGAAATATTTTCCTTAGCTCGGGCGTCTGAACTTTCACCGCACTTATCGGCAAACTTTCCATCTTCTTTTTTAAAGCGTTAACCAGTTTTTCCTCCTCTCCTCTCAAAAACTTCCGGTACTCTATTACTGGGTTTTTTGAATAGTTTATTTTATCTATTGTCTTTAATGATTCGTTAAGCAAGTTTATTCCAAGCTCGTGAGCGTAAACTATTGCCTTCAAAAGTTCCCACTCTTTAACACATACATTTTAACATGCTTGTTTATAAATTAAGCGAAAAGCTTTTCCCAAAACATTGTATACCTTGAATTGTTGGGAATGAACTTAAATTTGGAGATAGAGTTGGCTAGTATTAGAATGGATAACCCTCTCATGCTTGCTTCAGGCATTCTGGGGATTTGTCCTTCATTGATTAGAAGGGTTGCGGCAGCCGGAGCTGGTGCCATTGTCACAAAGTCTATCGGCTTAAAGGCTAGAGAAGGGTTTCCAAATCCTACTGTCCATATTATAAAAGATTATGGCCTCATTAATGCTATGGGCCTCCCAAATCCCGGTGTAGACGAAGTTTTGGAAGAGTTTAAGGACCAAAAGTTTAGTGTTCCAGTAATATATAGTATCTATGGCTCTTCGCCTGAAGAATATTCTAATGTTGCTAAGAAGCTTTTGAAGCTTAATCCAGTAGCTTTCGAGTTAAATCTCTCCTGTCCTCATGTTAGGGAAGTCGGCCAGATGGTAGGCCAAGATCCTGAAATGGTTTACAAGGTTGTAAACTTGGTTAAATCTTCTGTAAACGTTCCAGTATTTGCAAAATTGTCTCCTAACGTTACAGACATCCTAGAGATTGCCTGTTCTGCTGTGAAGGCTGGTGTTGACGGTATTGTTGCAATAAATACTGTTAAAGCCATGGCTATTGATATTGACTTAAGAAAACCTGTTCTAGGCAATGTTTACGGCGGCCTTTCTGGGCCCTCTATAAAACCTATTGCCATAAAGATCGTCTACGACCTTTTTGAAAACTTTAAGGTTCCAATTGTAGGTGTTGGAGGCGTATCTAACTGGAAGGATGCGATAGAATATTTTCTTGCAGGCGCACGGGCTGTACAAATAGGTTCTGGTGTACTTTGGAAAGGACTAAATATCTTTGGAGAAATCTTAAGTGGTTTAAGAAAGTATATGCAAGGTCATGGATTTAAACGTGTTGAGGAAATAGTGGGTGCAGGTCATAAATGAATTTTGAAGGACAAAAATTAGAATATGCTACAATGCGTAGAATATCTGTTCTAAATGTTAGAAAATATAATGAACGTTTCGCAATAATATACTTTGAAGATAAATATGTTTCTAGATCTGTTCCAGGCCAATATATTATGGTATGGATTCCAGGATGTGATGAGATCCCTCTTTCAGTTTCCCACTCTGAAGATGGTGTCTGTGCTGTTACAGTAAAAAATGTTGGTGAAGCTACATCAAGACTATGTAATGTCAGTATCGGAGAAGAGCTTGGTGTAAGGGGGCCATTTGGTCATGGCTTTAAGTGCATGGGTGCAAAGCCTTTAATTGTTGCAGGTGGTGTTGGTATTGCTGGATTACGTTTACTGCTCTATAAATTTGTTAGAAAGTCAGTTTTACCAACACTGATTGTTGGCACAAAAACATTTG
This sequence comes from Nitrososphaeria archaeon, assembly GCA_029776125.1. Taxonomy (GTDB): domain Archaea; phylum Thermoproteota; class Nitrososphaeria; order JACIWG01; family JACIWG01; genus JACIWG01. The sequence goes on along the minus strand of JARVJS010000082.1, from coordinate 5,506 downwards.
AAGAAAATATATTTCATGAAGAATTTTTGAAGCTTTCAGAAAATAGGCTACTAATCTATCATCCTGTAACGGAGGATGGGTCTTTAGGTGAAAAGGGCTTGGCGAGCGAGGTTGCTGAAAAACTTATTTTGTCAAATGAATTTGATCAAGTTTACTGTTGTGGTCCTGAAAAAATGTTGTATAATATGTTTAATATTGTTTTGGATAAAAAAATTGGTTCACAGTTTTTGCTTGAACGTTATATAAAGTGTGCAGTCGGAATATGCGGACAATGTGTTCTCGACGATGAAGGTCTTCTTGTATGTAAGGATGGGCCTGTTTTTACAAAAAATGTTCTTAAACGGATAAAAGATTTTGGTCACTTTTCAAGGAATGCTTGTGGTAAAAAATTTCCGTTATAGGCTTAATTTTTCTATGGAAAAAGATTTATTTATACAATTGCTTAAAAGTTGGTGGTGAAAAGCTATGCCAACACATGGAAGCTTAACGAAGGCTGGGAAAGTAAGGTCTAAGACTCCCCCTCAAAAGAAGGAGCGTAAGCCAGCGCCTATTCCAAGGGAAAGAAATAGAGGCAATTATGTTAAAAGGTTTATTTTGAAGAGGAAAAGCGGCCAAAATTGGATTCTACCATAACATAGTATGATCTAATGAACTCAATTGACACACACTACAGAAAAGCATGTGAAAAGATATTAGAGGCCATTATAAAAAAGCCGGTGAAGAGTAAAAGGGAACTTTATATTCTAAAGTCAAAATATGCTAAAGAATTTGGTTTATCCAAGGTTCCTAAAAACTCTGACATACTTTCTCTAGCATCAGGCGAATCTAGAAAGTTTTTACAGTCGCTGCTCAAAATTAAGCCAGTCCGTTCAGCCTCGGGTATTGTAGTTATTGCCGTAATGAGTAGGCCGTATCCCTGTCCCCAAAAGGTGCCGTGTCTCTATTGTCCAGGCGGTGTTGCATATGATTCTCCTCAAAGTTATACTGGATTAGAGCCTGCAGCTTTAAGGGGTAAAGAACACAATTATGATCCTTATTTGCAAGTTAGAAGTAGGCTTGATCAACTTAAATCTATAGGACATAATGTTCAGAAGGCTGAGATTATAATAATGGGTGGAACCTTCTTAAATCAGCCTATAGAGTATCAGGAATATTTTGTTAAAGGCTGCTTTGATGGACTTAATGGTAAAATTTCACAATCACTTGATGAGGCCATAAAATTAAATGAAGTTGCTGAAGTGAGAAATGTTGGTTTAACTATTGAAACTAGGCCTGACTTCTGTAAGGAGCCCCACGTGGACCTGATGCTAAAATATGGTGTGACAAGGGTTGAGATCGGGGTTCAAACTCTTTCTGACAGAATATACAAGATTGTGGAACGCGGCCATACAGTTCAAGATGTGGTTGATGCATTTAGGATTGCAAAGGATTCTGGTTTAAAGATTGTAGCGCATATGATGCCAGGACTACCTGGGTCCTCACCTGAAGAGGATATCGAATCTTTTAGAACTCTTTTTGAAGATGAAAGGTTTAAGCCAGACATGCTAAAAATTTATCCTACTCTTGTAGTTAGAAACTCAAGACTCTACGAACTTTATATTGAAGGAAAATATGTTCCATATCCGGAAGAAGTCTTTATAGATATTGTTGCAAAGGCAATGGCTCTAGCTCCACCTTGGCTTAGAATAATGAGAGTGCAAAGAGATATTCCGGCAAATCTGATCGTTGCAGGTGTTAAGAAGGGGAACTTGAGGGAGTTGGCTCATGCTCGCCTTAAAGAGCTTGGCTTATCATGTAAGTGTATAAGGTGTAGGGAAATTGGTTTACTTGAGTTAAAGGGGGAGAAAAAGATAGAAGAGGATATCGTTTTGCATAGGACAGAATATAAGGCTTCTGAGGGAACAGAAGTCTTCCTATCTTTTGAAACAGCTGATAGGAGGGCGCTCGTGGGCTTTATTAGGCTTAGGAAGCCCTCTGAAAAAGCTCATAGAAGTGAAGTTAAAAACTCTGCTATAGTTAGAGAATTGCATGTTTACGGCCAAGCTGTTCCAGTTGGTGAAAAGACTGACGAAAGCTGGCAGCACAGAGGTTATGGTAGAAGACTTCTTGAAGAAGCCGAAAGAATCACTAGAGAAGAATTCGGCTTAGACAAAATACTTGTAACAAGTGCTGTAGGTGTAAGAAAATATTATGAAAAATTCGGTTACTCACTCATGGGCCCATACATGGGTAAAGTGTTAAAAATTTTATAGTGGGTTAATTCCAGCTTTCTCCAAATACTCGCAGACAATCTTTTCAATGTAGGTGCATACTTCATTAAAGAACTCTTTAGCCTTTTGAATGTCAAAATCAGGTACATCTCCTTCCTCACGCTTTATCACAGACCCTACTGAAGGATACATCCATACACCATTCCTTTTCAAAACCTCTTGCTTACTATCATAGAGCTTTTTATTAACAAGCCTCTCATCTACAGCTAAGACCGCCGCTGTCTCCTCAGCAGCACCGTGTCCAGAGCTTACACCATAATATTTTTTAACAATTTCATCACATGCTATCCACCAGTCAATACATAGTACCCGTATCCTACTACTAGCGTACGCTCTTTCGGCAGCCTCTTTTATAGAATCTATATTTCCACCATGGCCATTTATTACAATAATATTCAAAAATCCTGATTTAGCAAATCCTACAAAAATATCGTATAAATAGTTTATGAAAGAACTTTTTGTTACGGGTATGGAGCCTGGATAGCAGCTTAAAGTTTGTGTGACACCATAGTGGATTGGTGGTGCTACAAGTGCTCTAACTTTATCACCCAATCTTTTTGCAATCTCTAAAGGTAATAGGGTGTCCGTTGAGAGTGGTAAATGTGGCCCATGTGCTTCAGTTGTTCCTACAGGTAATATTACGGTATCATATCCCATACAAATTTTTTCTGCTACCTCCACCCAACTTTTTAGATAATATTCTTCAACCATGAATGTGGTAAGGTATCTTGTTTTATAAAATTTTTCTAAAATTATAGAATATGGTATACAATGTTCGATAACGTATGATATTATATTTTGTTTAAGTGCATATTTTTTTGAATGGTGTATGTGTGGCCAAAATGGTATAGTGTTAGGTTTTACAGATGGTCAGATGTTAGAGTTAGATGCTGAAGATTTTGGACGCATGCTTATAGTTTGCAGCCGCTCTGAATCTTACACATTCTATCTTATCGAAAGATTATTTTGTAAGTTTCCATTGGCTTTCTATAGCTTCAAAAATGTTTACTCAAATGGTCTAAACAATTTTAATGTGTTGAATTTAGAGCGTCTGCTGCCAAATATCCTTGTATTTGATGGTTTAGGCCATAACCTTTCCTCAAGAATAGTTTCGGAAGCTTTCAAGCACTCTTTCAAGCTTTCTGAAGAAGAATTTCTTCTACTTCACACTCTACTATTATCTCTTTTAAAACAAAGTAGTAAGCTTAATCTACTGCATATTGTTAGTGGTTTGAAATCTTTTTCTGGTAATGATTCAAGTATTCTAGAGAAAAATGCTGCTTTAAAGCTAGAATGGCGCCTTCACTTGATTGAAGAACTCTTTCCATACATTATAAGAGAAGAGGATCGTGTTGCTTGTGAAGGAAGTTTATACTATAACCTGTCTTCCATAAACTCTCTTGAAGGAAAACTTTTAATCCTCTTACTTCTGCTATCAAAAAATTTTCTATATGATAGAAAAAGATTTCCAGTAATCTTATTAGGTAATCTTCCTGACTACGCTAAAGCCTGTGTTGTAAAATTTATCCATTTTCTTCAAAATCTTGTTGAACCAATTCCAATCATATTATCTTGCAAACATAGCTTCCCATTAAAATACCTTGATTTTTTTGAAACACTAATTTTTGATAAACCCTTTTTAGAAGCTTGTGAAACTAGTCTAAAAACTTTTTATCGTAAAAGTGGTTGTGAGGGTGAACTTTTCTACATAAAGGATAGTAACATTGTCCCATTCTTTTATGAGGAACCCAGTCTACAAACTTTTGAGGAGAAGATCCAGTGTATCCAACAGAATTTTATTGAAGACCATGCTCTTGTACAAAGAATTCTTGAAGTCATTGCTAAATATCCTAATGTGACTAGGCAGGGTCTTGTACAATCTTTGTCCATAGATTATCCGACTGAGATTATAGAATATGTTTTGGACGAGTTAATTGAAAAAGGCTACGTTATTATTGAGTTTGAGAAGAATAAAACTGGTTCATTCACAAAACTTTCAATTTCGATGGATGGTCGTGCTCTATTATCTAAAAAGAAGGGTGGTGTTCAAGGCTCATGAAAACCGGGCTAGATGTTTTTGACGAAATTTTGGGAGGAAGCGTTCCCCAAGGTGTCCTTTTACAGGTTTTTGGTGAAAAGGCAGTTGGAAAAAGCATTTTTTCATCACAGTTAGCATACAAGAATCTTGAGCAGGGTGCAAGTAGTCTTATAATAGATACTGAGCAAGGTTTCAAAAACACTATAGGCTCCTATTGGCATGAACGTTTTAAAAAAAGGTTTAACCTAGACTGTGACATACAGTATGTTAATATTAGAAGGTTTGCTTTAAGAGGTAGGGAAAAGAAGGTATTCGAATCCGAGCTTAGGTCACTTTTTGAGGCAGCACTTTCTTCTATGAAGATAAACTATACGAGGTCTCAGCTGGAGCAGGCCTGTTGGCCTTTTCTTGAAGGTATTGAAATAGGTTACACGGTTAACGAGAAGCCAACCTTGTATGTTATCGAGGCTCCAGCTTTACAAGATATTCTTGCATTAAACGGTGTGAGATGCGATATCTTAATAAGCGAGTCTGGGCGTGTTGAAATTAGGCTTCTCCCTGGAACAACTTTTAAAGTTTCTGAAAGTGTTCTTGGCAAGTTTGTCCAGGAAGCGAACATTTCGCTTCTTGTTTACGATAGTATTTCCATGCCTCTTAAATCGACTTTTATTGGCACACAAGATTTTCCAGGCCGTTCCTCCGCTACTGCATTAATTCTTGGCCAGACTCAGAAACTTTGCTCTGAACTTAACATTTCTGTTATAGCATTGAACCATGTTACGGTTAACCCTATAACTGGACAGAATAAGCCCTATGGTGGCCAAATTGTTGGCTACGATTTCAAGTTTAGTTTTATGCTGGAAAAGGCTTATTCTAGTATCGTTAATGATAAGACTATCGTTAATAGCAGAATTTTAAATGAAGCTAACAGGGTTCTTAGGGTTCACAGGCATCCTTCTATTCCAGAATATTCGCTATCTATTGCATTAAAATTGTGTGATGAAGGCTTCTTCTGCTAGATGAGCGTGGTCTAATTTATGATAGCAAAATTTTTTAAAATGATCCTGTTTTCTTTGATAATACTTCTAACTTTCGTTACTGTCATGGTTTTCTTAAATATTCTATTAAATTTTATAGGTGATAGTCTTTGCAGAATATATTTTGCAGCCTCCATTCTTTTACTTTACCTGTGCTTTCT
>JARVJS010000056.1 GCA_029776125.1 Nitrososphaeria archaeon | reverse complement strand
ATATCCGGCCTCCCGGGTGTAGGGATAGGAGGCGTGGAGGAGCACAAAGGGAACACTCGGTAGCCACCCTGGCTCTCATTGCGACCCTGCACCGACCGATGCGGTAGTTCGGTGCAATTTATCCTCCTTTGTACTACTGGCGGTCCGCATCATTGCTGTGGGTGATTTCTCGGTAGAGGGGCCGCCACAGCCCGGTTATCTTACACGAAGCCTGCATCGTGTAAGAAATCCCCTCCTTACTACCCAGGGAGTTTTTTTGAAGGAATAAATCCTTCAGGTCACTACCAGCCGCCACTGGCGTGAGTCCCCGCAACGTAAACTCCCATCCCCAAAACCTTTTTAAAAACAATGGCGGGGTAAACCTCCAGGAAGCTATAGCATGCGGATTTATGGATTTATAATTCACAGCCTGACGACTGTGAATTATACCTCTACCCTTCTGCTTGGGTAGAGTAGGATCCTTTTAGGATCCTATAAAATATAATTTATACTAACCTATACTTTACAGGTTGTCAAGTAGCAAAATTTGATAGGCGAAAATTGACAATCAAAAGTTTGACTAAATAAAAAAACCCGCTAAGGGCTCTCTTGAGAGAGACTCCTTGCGGGCTATGAACTACACTAAAACATGGCTTACTTGCATTACATCAAACTCCTCAACGGAAACATCTACTACTGCAAGAAAACCTGTATTGTGGAGAAATACCTTTGGATATATCTCAAATATTCTACTTAAATCAATCCGATTTATTTTAGACGATTGAGAGTTGCGAATAATAGAAGTCTGATTGGGATTCATGCTATTGGGTTCCACAACTATGTCCGCATTCGTTTGTTGGAATACTCTGAAATGATTAGGAGCAAGTGTTTCTTTAGAGAGCACTACTAACAAATCTCCTATTTCTTGTTTTTCAATTTGAGAAAGTTTTCTTTGGAACTCCTCTTCTTCTTTTCTTAGGATTTCTTTACTTTCCTCAAGAACCTTAAGAGCATCAAGTTTTTCATAAAAGAGTTTCCAAAATTCATTGTAATCATTGGTTTCACTAAGAACAGCAAAGAATGATTCAGTAACTTCCTTTGCATACTTATTCAAATCTGTTAATAGAATAGGTTTCCTGTAAGTATCTATATCTTTTGAAAACCTATATCCTGTTTGTTTTCCTGCATTGACAACACCTATTCTGTCCACAAGGTCAATAAGTTGAACTACAGGATGTTCTGAATAGTCAATACCATCAAAATACCCTAAAACCATTAAAAGAGAGCAGGGTAAGTTGTTATCTTGATGATGGTCAAAATTATGTTTCTCTGGGTTAAACTCACCACCCACATCAACTACGCATATTTCAGGATTTTCTAAATATTCAACAGGAACATTCTGAGGGTTTACAAATTCAATTTCTGCTTGAGAAAATTTTGCTTTAAGATATGCTATTGCAAAAAAATCATCCACATGGCGTGGATTTAAGTGGGATACTATTTTTTTAATCATATCCTATTCCTCTTTCTCCACTCCCATGGTGGTGTGGGATTGTTCTGTTGCCATAATCCTAACTTCTGTTTCCTCGCCTGTTTCTCTGCCTCGTAAAACTCACTTGCATAGGGTCTATCCAGATACTCAGTGTATGCCCATGCCATGCCTCTTTTCACTTGCTCAAGGTTTATATTAATATTGCCAAGCCAGACATAAGCCACAACTCTACCGTATCGGTCTATATCCTTAACATCAAGTTTCACTATTTTACCACCAATCAGTTCTTTAAGGGATAATCTTGCTTCCTCACCAAAGGCTTGTCTCTTCTCAGGTGCATCTATACCACGCATACGAACTGAGATAGTATTGTCTTTGTGGACTTTTGCACTAGATGGTGGTTTTTCAGGTATGCAGTGGAAGGTATCACCGTCAATAACTCTGGTTACAGTGCAGGAAATTTGCTGTGCCAGGCAATAATTAACAAAAACAAAGTATACCAAAAAGACAGTATAACTTACTAAAATAATTTTTTTTGTCATAATTTCTCCTGTCTGGTTTCAATATTTATCTTCTGCTTTTTCCCTTAATATCAACAAGTGCCCATATCCAAAATACTAAAACAATAATAGGAACTGAAAGTACTGGCACTAAAATTACTATCTCGCTAATACCAAGTTCAAACATAAATTTTATTGTTCCTCTCTTTTATCTTTTTCTATATCACTATATGATTGTTCAGTTTCAGTTGATACTGTATTAGTATTTTCTGTTTCCTGTTGACTTTTTACTTTAGATTTGCATTTACATCCTTGTTTAACTAACCTCTCAAGAGAAGTAGCTCCTGAATAAAGATAAGGTTTGCTTGAAAAAATCTCAAAAGGTATTGATAAAACACCAATTACATCAATTATAGTATCTAATGTGTTTCTCGGTGGACATACACACTCGTAATCGTCTGTTTCATAAAGACTTGTAGCACTCTGCTGTTGTGAATCCTGCTCACATCCACCTGCTACACAACCGGGATCAAAAGCATAAACAGTAGAATTTACAAGAAAAGTCATAGCAATAAAAAATATCAAAAAACTTTTTCCTTTATTATTATGTCTCACTTTTTATATCCTCCTATATATAGGGTACCTTAATGTATCAAAAATTTTTAACAAAAAAAGCCCGCTTAGGGCTCTCTACTGAGAGACTTCCTTGCGGGCTATAAGAAAAATAAATTAAAAAATATTTTGTACCTACCCTCTATTTCTTTGCTATTGCCTGCAAGAGGATACTGTCCACGATAGTCCTTAACCTCCGTATATTTCTCTTTAATCTGAACTACCACAGAGCCAAGGTAGGAGTAATTTTCACCTGATAAAGCATCATCTATTCCGCTTCCTACTGCATTTCCAACCGCTTCACCAACTGAAGATCCCACCTGAGAAATAATCTGTGTTCCTGCTACTCCTGCACCAGAAAGTGCACCTGCTGCTGCTCCTACAACACCAATAGTTGTTTTTGCAATACCACCAAGGAGACTACCAAAGAAGTTAGACTTTTTTTTCTTTAATAATGTTGAGCTTGGAAAGATCAATCTGAATAACATAACCTGCATTGTCTGCTGCATCAACAATTTGATAGCCTTTTTCTGTAAGAGACTTCGTAACTGCATCTTTAATCCTGTTTATTTCAATGTTTACTGAAGAGGTATTAGATACTTCTACATAAACTGTTTTTAATTTCGCTTTAGCTTCAGGATTGAGCATTATTGCTTCAGACTTAGAAACATCTCTCATTGCTTGCATCGCTTGGATAGCAGACAAAAAATCCTCTCCTCCTGCATAAGCAACTCTTGTAATCATAAATACTGCAATTAATGAAATAAATATTTTTTTCATGATACTACCTCCTTTTTTTAGTTATATCCCATCTGAAAATCAGATAAAAGTTTTTGAATTGGTTTTGCTTCAAGTATGGACTCATAACCTGAAGCAAATTCATTGTTTGTAATGTTGTCATTTTTAAAATGTAAATAAAGAGCAAACAGTTCTGCAATAAGTTGAGTTTGAGACTTTGTGAGCGGTTCATCAAGTTCCTCAATTATTGCCTCTGTTGCTTCATCAATTATTCTTTCAATTTTTTCAAACATATTTTCCCCTCCTAGTGTTAATATATAACCTTTCAAAGAAAGGTTGTAAAAATTAAATTAGATATATTTGTAGTAATCTTCACTATAAAAGCTTAAGTAGTTATATCTTTCCATTTTCCATTTCCATGAAAGGTTAGAGTAAAAAACACCTCCGTCCTCTGAAAAGTTACCGATTAGATAAGTATTAGTTTTTGTTGCAAATAAGAACCTTCCGGGAGTACATTGAAGTATTTTTACAATCTCCTCTTCAGATTTGCCTGCAAGTTTTCTTGCAAGCATCATAGTATCAGATTCAAACTCAGTTCCAAGCCCAGGGATTATTCCATTGTGCATTAGCAACGCTTCTGATTTGCCATATAGTCTGCGTGGATCCTGCAAATCCATTGGATGAGTCATCTCAAGATTTATCCCACCACTTGTGCCAAGCCGAAAGTGAATTGCAAGCTCTATTTCCTGAAGGTCAATTCTATTTGAGAGGAACTCTAAAAAAGCTTTCAATTCCCATTTTGTCATCAGTCCTTTTTGGAATCTTAATTCTCCCTTTTCTCTCAAAATTATTCCCGCACCATCGGGATTTGACTCCCAACAGTGCTTTAATATTTCTTTATCAGGCATAGAAACACCTGCCGGTTTGAATACAATAACACACATATTTCCCTCCTAATTAAAAGATAGGGCGACAAAGTCGCCCTAGTATTAAGATGCAATTTCAACTTTCTCGTAAGCAGTTTCTACAATCTCAATTTCAAATTGCCTTAATATCCCATTAATTATTTCTTCTATCTCTACTTCATCTACCTCATCTTGTCTTATTCTTGCAGGAATACCAAACCATCCCTCATATTTTCGCCCTGGATGAGAAATAGTTTCGTATCCCTCTACTTCAAAGCCTGCCACCACATAGTCTCCACGGTCTCTTTTAAGACCATAGAGGACTATTTCATATACGCCAATATTTTTGAAGTCACTTTCATATTGGCTTAGCAAGGCTTTGAATATTCTTTTATTGTTTTTATTCCATTCGTCTCTGAACCTGATGACGAATGGAATTTTTTCCAATGGAACCCAATTTTTATTTATTTGGGTTCCATCATATTTTGAATATCCTTCAATATAATTCATAAATTTTTCGTATTCCTCTTCTGTAAGAGAAGCGACCGCAAGATAATCTTTTTTCGTGGGATTTTCTTCATACTCTAATTCTTGCTGATTAAGCAAATTCTCCACTACATTCTTGGTTATCTTGAATGTAAGATAAGCAAATTCAGGATTGAACAAGTATGCAGAAGGAAGTGGTCTGTATTCTATCCCATGTGGTTGTTCTCTGTAACTACCAAGCCTCTTGTAACTTCCTCTTGCTTCGCCAGATAAATCAAGAAGTGGTGCTCCAATGAAATCATCGAGAATTTCAAGAATAGAATCTCTAACTACCGAATTTCCGATAAACTCACTTGGCAAACCAAGGTGAACATGACCACCAAGTGGGTGAATGTCTCCCTTTACAGAGAGAGGAACACTTATATTTTCAAAGAGGTTCCTGATATTAGCAACAAGTTCCTCTGGAGTGTCTGCAGGATCAGGTCTAAACTCTACCTGATAACCTGCTCCATCTACACCAATTTCACCGCATTCACAAGAATACGTGTAGATATTAGTATCAATAACTCTGTATCTATTCCAACTTGACAATTGCTCAAACTCAGGATCACATCCAAGTTTGATCTTGTAGTTGCGAATCTCTTTCTCTTTTTCAGGCTTTTGTTGTTCCCCTATTTCTTTGTCTATTCTCTGAACAACTTCTTGAAAATTAACAATTTCATTTAAAGCTTCTAAAACCTCCTTCGCAGTTTCAATATTTTCTTTAGCATGTGTCCAATCAGTTGCGTGAAGAATGTGAAGTTTTTTGCAGTAAACTCCAAGAAGTACTCTTTTCTCTTGGTTTTTAGCTACTATCTGACAACTTAAAGACCCAGTTGGTAATGGAGTAGAGTATTCTACTTCTGCATTGTCAAAATTTGAACCTGAATAATCTCCAAAATATTTTAGCCCTCTTTGGCTAAGATCAATATCAAGCTTATAAATAATTTGATTTTCTCTGTATGGGCAATCATAACATGGGAAAATATCAAATACAAAACCTACATCCTCATCTTGCATATTTTCGCAGAAAAACCATGCACTCTTTGGAACTAAGTTAATGGAGCAATGGCTACCTCCAGTAGTAAAACCACATGTCTTTAAATTTGGAATTAATCTGCCTAAACATTCTTCAACATGCCAACCATCCTCATCTCTTAAATTAATAGATATTTTCTTCATTTCTACCTCCAAATAAATAAATAAAAATCCGTCAAGGACGGATTTTTATAAAAAATTTTATGTAATCTTAAATTTGAAAAAACTAAGGACTTGCCTTTTTAGGTAGGATCTGAACCTTTCTGAAGGTTCAGAGAAAGGAAGAAAAAACCAAACTTCTACACTATCAGAATACCACTGTATCCCACAGGTGTCAAGTGGTAAATTTTGATAGTCATCTTGTATGGTGGAAAATTTTTCCACCATACATAAAGCCAATAAAAAAGCCCGCTAAGGGCTCTCTTGAGGAGAGACTTCCTTGCGGGCTTTACCCAGGAAGGAGGCTTGATAGTTAGATGGTGGGATAAAAATTAGACTCTCATATCTTCTTCTGCGTCATTTCCATTCGTATTATAAGCAACATCCATTATTTTCTCCACTTTTGCATCTGCTACTGCTTCAGGATCGCCTATTTTTTCAGGAACAAGTTCTTTGGGGACTTTAAAAGGAACTTCTGCTTTCTCACAAATTTTCTGTGCTGCGTCGGCAAGCTGTTTTACTGCATCGTAATACTGCTGTAGCAGTGGCATTACCTCTTCGGCTGAAAACCTAAACAGTATTCCTTGCCTGAGAATCCTAATGCCTCTGTCTGCATCTCTTGCTACTCTTAAAACAATTCTGTTGTCGGGTGTTCTAACTCTTACCACCCACGTGTCATACTGCTGTGCAAGGCTTACTTTTCTCTGAACAATTTGTTCTGCTTTGTTTTTTGCCATTTAAATTCCTCCTTTTTTTTTTATTTATTCAAGCGTCTGAGCTTGTCTTTCTTTGCGAACTTCCCATTTAACTTTTAATATTCTTAGAGTTGGGATTAACAAAAATGCTAGTGTTGTGCCCACTACAAACCATGCAGCTGTTAAGAATACTTTTCTAAACTCAAGTATAAACTTGTAAGCATCAATAACCAAGCTATCACTAACCCACTTTTTCTCGTATAAATATACAAACGCTTTTTTACACCATTCAGGTGATAAAACCTGAAAATAAATGAAATGAAACAGTAAAAATACGAAAAACATTTTTAAAAGTCCACCTGTCCACAATCCTATCATTATGTTTTTAGCCATCTCTTTAGATACACCATATTTGTAACATTTAGCCATCCTGCTTATAAATATTCCATACCCTATTGCAAATCCTACTGTAAGCAAAAACACATAAATCTGGTCCAATATGCTTGAATTGTATGTACCAAATACAGGGATTATTTTTTCAAACACTCCTATCATAAATGGACTTAAAAGAGCAGTAATCATCCCTGATAAAAAGGCACTCTTAAAACCTACTTCCATAAAATCAAGCCTTTGCTTAATGGTAAAAAACTTTTCAGGAATTGGTTCTCCTTCGCTTTCAGAGGCAGCAAAAAATTCCAGCTCATTAAGGGCTTCAAATATGTTCTTAGGTTTCTGCCCCTGTTGACTTAAATATACTCCTCCACCTTTGTCTCCACCACTGCTACTACTTTTACTCAATTAAGCCACCCCCAAAATTTTAAATATTACCCATCCATAACCAAATAATAACGCCATAAAGAAAAAACCAAGACCTCTTGCAATGTTTTCCCTCTTAGTCCAAAACCAAAAGGCTAAAAACAAAAAGGCAAACCCCAAAACCCTTGCAAGCCAACCATTAAATAAACTGTTAAATAAAATCTTAAAGAAGTTGGTATAACTTGCCTCTGAAAAATACTTAAATGGATTTAAAAGCTCAATAAAATCCATCTTTATCTCCTTTCACTGCCAAAATGTAGAAGTTTCAATTTTTATCTTTTTCTTTGAACTTTCAACTTCTTTCATTACCGCTAAACCTTTCTCTATACCATTATTGCCATCATCTTTGGTGTTGCTTCTGTTAAGAATACTTTCAACATATTTCCTGTAAGCTTCATCCCCCTCTTCATAATACTTACTTGCAAGATCATCAATGCTAACCTTTGAAAAAAAGTTTTCTAGCAATATTTCTATTGTTTTACTACTAAAGCCCCTCATTTTCTTTAGCTTTATAAAAATGTCTTTATTGTTTATACTAATTAATACTTTGCCCTGCAATGTAATACCCTCTTGCCTGCGAAAATTCAGGTTTTTCAGGAACTATGACATTCCTGCCAAACCTGCTGTCATCAACATAATAAGCTCCTCCACCTGCTAACACCACTGCAGGAGTCTCCCTGAATACATCTTTAAATTCCTGATCTATCTTTGACATAAGAATCTCAGTGTATTTCAAAATTGAATCTTTCTTATACTGCTCTAAAGAAATCTTTTCTCCACTTAAATATATGTAACCTTTTTCAAAGCATTCCAAAAGCCTTGAAGCAGACCAACCTTTTAATATTGATATACTTGACGGAATTAATTCCCTTAAAATTTCTACCGCTTTCATTACACCAAAACTTTCAATCGTTATCGCTCTCTTTTTTTTCCATTCTCCATTTTCACTTTTTTCTACACTTATACAGTCTACTGTGTTATAACCTATATCAATTATTATCGCTTCTGAATCTAATCTGCTTTCTGTATCATAAAGAATTCCTATACCTTGAGGTAAAACCTCAATATGCCCAGAAAAAACTGTCTTTAGATTTTCTATAAATGGCTCTACATATCTTTTACAGTTTGGAGGCAACCCTGTTACCACTACTTCAACACCTTCCACTCTGTTTAATACATATTTGAGAAATACAGGCGCATACTTTATCAAATACTCAACATTGGGAATCTCAAGCCTGTAAGTAGAGTATTTGGTATCATTCCCTATTATATATTTGTTGCCTGCTATGTTAACCGTCTCAAGTTCCATGTTCGGATCATCAGGAGCAAACGCTAATTGAGTAGAAAACTTAAAAGCATCTTTATCACTGCATACTTTCGTGTGCCCAAATCCTATATCTAACCCTAAAATCATCAATTAACCTCCTTTTTTCGTTTTTCTACTTCTCTATATATAGGGTACCTCAGAGTATCCTTATTGGATAAGGACTTTTGAAAAGGAATATATCTTTATATCTTGTAAACCTATATATCTATATATCTTTATATCTTTATATCTAATAAAAAAAGGAGAGGTGAAAGCCTCTCCTTTTTTTTTGCTTATGCCAAAAAACTACTTCACTGATTCTTTTAAGAGTTTACCTGCTGAGAACCTTGGAATTTTTGTTGCAGGTATCTTGATTTCTTGACCAGTTCTTGGATTTCTGCCCTTTCTTGCCTTTCTCTTTGTTACATAGAAACTACCGAAGCCAACCAGAGTTACCTTCTCACCCTTTTTGAGAGCTTCCTTGATTGCTTCAATTGTAGCATCAAGAGCTTTTCCTGCTTCAGCCTTGGTCAATTGTGCCTTGCTTGCAACTTTGCTGATCAAATCTGCCTTTGTCATGATACTACCCTCCTTTGTTTTTTTGTTCGAAACTGCTAATGCAGTTTTGAGCTTTCCTATAGGCAAATCACCCAAATTCACCAACTTGTATATCTATATATCCATATATCTGTATATCTGTATATCATTATATCTATATATCCATATATCTACTTCACCAAGGTAAACAAGTTAATATAGTTGTAGTAGATATGTAGATATATAGATATACAAGCTTAACTATATATCTACTCTACCAATATATTTACATTGCTTTCTTACGTTTTTAACCAGAGGGATATTCAGTTTGTTAACAAATACCCTTCTATCCATTCGTTTTTTTAACGTCTGTCCTTTTTGCCGACGCTTTATTAACAATGTCCCCCTCTTTTATCTCCTTCTTAACTTTTCTTACTATTTTATCTATAATTGCGTTTAACTCTTTCTCCTTTTTTTTACTAATTTTTACTTTAAATTTTCTTCCTATTTCATACTTAAGTGACTTTCTTGGAATTTTTTCAGTTCCCTTATTTATAAATTTCTTTATTTTTGTATACAACCACGCATCCAGCTTTGTATTTATTCCTTTATCAAGACGCTCTAAAATTAACATCCTCCTTTTACGTTTCATACGTTTAGCGTTTATTTTTACCATACTTTCGGTCGCCCAAACATTATGCAGTCTTTTTAAAACTTCGTAGTCAAGAACTTTCAGAGGAAAACACCTGATTACTCTTTTAGAAATTAAATACTTTATGTCATCCTCCCTATACTTCGGCAGTTTGCTTAATAACTCCTTCATGTCCAAAGGCATCTCTACAGAGTAATCTACGCCTTCCATAGGTTCAGGATAGTTTTTTTTGGCTTTTTCTTTTTGTTTTTTCTGCACCATTTAATCTTCACCTCTGCTTATTTTTTATGCAAAATTTAAAATTTCTTGTTTTATATATAGTTACTAATTATTTTCACAATTATTTTAACAATTATTGTTACATGAACCACTTCGCCTTCAGTGAAATGTAGCCTTACCGCAGCAGTTCCCAATTTAAAGAACCTTTAAACTCAAACAGGGTTTAAATCGCAAAGTGCGATAAGAAGGAATTTCAATTCTTTCTCCCGTCTGCGGATTGCGAGCAATTTTTCTGCTTAAAGTTACTACTCTAAAAGTACCGAAACCTTGTATCACAACTTTGTCTCCCTTTTTTGCAGACTCCGCAATAGCAGATAAAAACGCCTCAATTACTTGCTTCGCTTGTCTTTCAGATATGTTTGTTTTTTTAGAAACCAAACTAATTAGTTCCCTTTTTTTCAAGCCTACTACCTCCTCTATGTAATAATTGCAGCCTGATTTTGTATTAAAAACTCTGTCATTTCTCTTTCAAATAATACAAGCCTGTTTTTAGGTATTACAATTATGTGATCTTCAACCTCTTTACACAGAGCACTCAAAAGTATCGTTTCTTGTCTGCCTAGTACTACAACTTTTGAGCCTAATTTAATAGATTCCTCATAAGTTGGCAACGATACCATTTTTAAAAAAGTTTCAAAATTTCTATGTACGCCACTATTTTTTAAAAACGCTAGTGAACCCAAAAAATACTTATCCTCTGAAGTACAATATTCCCTCATACTCTTGCCTCTATATATTTTCCCGACTCGTTGTTTCATGTATAAAATAAATTTATCAATAAATTCATTGTTTTTTAATACCTTTCTTATTATCGCTTTAAAAATTTCCTGCTTTTCTATTACTCTTGGTTCTTGTCTTTCCAAAAATAAATCAACTTGTCTGAGATTCACTGTGTTATGACTTTCTGAGTTAATACTTCTTTTAAATTCTATCTCAGGTATCAAACCTCTATATTTCAAAACCAGTAATCGGGCAAATAGCTTTCTTTCCTCCCTGGTCAAAACAGGCGGAAATTCTTCAGTCCCTATATGTCCATTAACTCTTTCATAAACGCAAACATTGCCCCAAAGATCTATTTCATTGTTGTAAAACCAGTTCAAAACTTCATTCGCCTTTTCATAGTATTTCTGTTTATCAAATCTTTCACTGTTATTAGATATCTCCGCAATTGTTCTGCAAATATGTCCCGCTCCTGCATAAACAGGAAAATTCCTGTCCAAATTAAACCTCTCAGGTGCTTCCTTAAGTATTCGTCTAAACTGTTCTTTCCTTTTATCCGAAATTTCATTTCCATTTAGCATCATTTCAATTATCTGCTTTTCATCAAACATTTCTACATTAATTAAAAAACAATCCACAGGAACTACTAAAAAATCATAATTCTTGTAAAACACTACTGGTTCTTTGCTTTTTGAATCTATTACAAAAAAGTAATAATGCTCCATAACTTATTCGTTCCCCCTTAAAAATGTGTTTCTCTCTGCTTCCTCTACATTCGTGCAGGCACGCCTAAATGCAGAGGGTTGTCCTATCAGTATCGCTTTTTTCCTTGCTCTTGTTATCGCAGTGTAAAGTAGTTTGTTGTTTAACATTATGTAAAAGGCATTCACAAAGGGTATTACTACATAGTCAAACTGATTACCCTGCACTTTGTGTATCGTTAGTGCATAACCCAAATCTACTGTGTTTTTGTAATCATCAAAATCATAAAATATAAACACTGGCTCATCTGTTAAATCAGGATAGTACACAATAAATACTTCATTTTCCTCATCTATGTCCCACACTAAACCTAAATTGCCATTGTAAACCCTCATCTGTTGTTTTTCTTCAAAACAATCCTGCCTTAGCTCCAACAAATCCCTACCTGCGTGTTTGCTTGCCTTATACTGCTTCTCTGTTATATAAATCATATCCTGATTCTTTAGGTGTATTACCTTGTCAAACTGCTTGAGTTTATACCCTCTTATCTCTACTTCCTTTTGTGACTCACCGTTTAACATTTCTTGCAATATCTGATTCATCTCTTTGGTTCCAAGTATGGTGTTTTTCATCGGTGTTTTAATGCCTTTATTCTTATTGGACTGTATGGGTCTATCTGTAACTGTAAGGCAATTTTGTCCGCAGTTTTAAAGCCTATTCCTCTTACCTCAGTTAAACAGTAAGGATTCTGCTTTATCAACTGCACAGGATCTGCTTTAGAGTTCTTAAAGTGATTGTATATCCTTAACAATAAAGCACTTGATATGCTTACTTCGTTGGTAGAAAAAAAGTCACTTAAACGCTTCAATGCCTTGTATTTGTTCCAAGACTCTACTATTTTGGCAAGTTTTTTATGCTTTATTCCCTTTACTTCTAAAAGTTGCTCGGGTGCGTTTTCAAGTATTTCTGTTAGCTTTGCTTCTCCATACTGCTTTATTACTTGCTTTGCTAACTGCGGTCCAATTCCTGATACCACATTCGTAAGAAAATAATATAACCCTGGATTGTCTATGTTTATTACTTTGGCATTAAACTGCTCGCCATGCTTTGGATGCCTTACCCAATTACCCTGCAACACGCAGTTTAACCCACTAAGCCTGTCCTTTGAAGGCAATGCCTCAAGATCAGGACATACTCCTGTGGCAATAAATGGCTTGCCATTAGGCGCAATTACCCTGAGCACAACAAAGGCATTTTCTTCGTTGTGAAAAATTACGCTTGCTATTTTACCTTCTATTTTAATCCCGCTTGACAATTGCGTTTGAAGCATTTAACCTGTCTGTCTTTATCTTATTGTATAACCTGCAAGCCAATTCGTGAGGAATTTGCAAATTATGACAAGTGAAATTTATCACCATCACCTCAATGTCTTCCCATGTCTGCCCCGGCAAATGCTCCTGTAGAAGATTAATTTCTAGGTGCTCCATGTAGTCCATTATTTTCTGTTCGTCAAAACCAAAATTACTCACTCTCCCTCCTTTATAAAAAAGATAAAATCTGGCTGTGAAATTATTTGGCTTTCTTCTGTTTTTTCTATTTCTGAACAAATCAGTTTTGCGAAATTGTATTTTAAACATAAAACATCCATAGAGTTAACCAATGCAGTGTCGTTTGGAAAAACAGATAGGCACCCTGAACATAATGCACATAATCCCTTAACACAGGCACCATGCCTCAACTTTATTAAATAGGGCATATACTTGCTCCTTGCAGTTAAAGATTTTTGTTCGCAACTCTATCCGCCATAATCAATGGACATTTTTCAGGTTGAGTTATTCCAAAAGAACACTTGCCCTTAATTGCGTTAACACAGGTTTTTTGTGGTTGAATTGGACATTTGCTTATGTTGTAAAATCCCATTCTTTCCTCCTGTTGGTTATTTTGATTAATCATCTCTATATATAGGGTACACAGATGTATCAAACTAACCAAATAAAAAAGCCCGCTAAGGGCTCTCTTAAGAGACACCTTGCGGGCTATGAGATAAATTATTCAACTAGCTCTAATATTTCTTCAATTAATTCTGCTTCTTCTATATTTTGTGGGACTTTGTTAAACCACGAAACTGTATGGTCAACCCCAAACTCATCAGACCTTTCAGTCAACATACCTTCGTAAACTTCTTTCTTAAGCTTTAAATTAAAATATATGTTTTTTATATAATTTGTCTCCTCTCCTAAAATTTCAATCTTCATTTAACCCTCCTTTTTTGTTTTTTTAAAAATAAATATTCACCGCCTTAACTTGATTAGGTTGAGGGATTTCTATAAATGGAATTCCTTTTTCTTCAAGGTATTCTATGAAATCGTAGTATGTGTAAGCGTCATCAGATTTTTTGTACTCATCAAGTATCTTCTCAATTTCTTTGGGGTCTACACTTTGAGGAACCTGTATTAAACCAAAAGTATTTTCACTATCATAAAATCTTATGTAGTAGCCTTCTTTTAGTTCCTTTAATGCTCTAAATTGTCTATGCTCTGCTTCAGTGACCCACATTGTATGAATTTCCTCTACTTTGTTTGGAGTCACTCTATAACCCCATTGTCCTCCATCTTCTCCTGTGAAATATAAATCTACAGCACCTTCTATAATACATTCTGAAAGTTTGTAAGCAAATTCTTCATCATCGTAAAATTTAGCATAAATCACCAAGCTCTATTGAAAGTAATTCGTTGTCTCCTTGAGTAACAAGCTCTACTTCTGCAAAACCATGTATATCATTAGAATAGTCTTTAAAGTAGTTCTCAAGTTCTTTTGCTTTCTTTAAATTAATTTTTGTTCCATTATGAATGTTGTAATTAAATGTGCTGTAATATCCCATATTTTTACCTCCTTTATTTTTTAAAAAAAAGGAGACTGCAAAGCAGTCTCCACTGAAAAAATTTAAACTTTTACAGAAATAGTTTCATAATCATACATGTCCCCACCACATTCTGGACATGGTGGTAAAGTTTGTCTTATTGTTATAGCAAATCTTTTTCCACAATTATCACATACTACTTTTACAAAATAATCTGGACCAAGTTCTTTGTCTCTTGCCCGTTCCCATTCTTTGAATTTTTGTTCATAGTATTCCTTGTCTGATACCTCAATTTTGGTTAATTTGAAGAATTCCTTTTCTTTAAGTAAGTTATAAATTTTTTCAAACTCTAGAATTGACAACACAGTTAACCCAGAATCGTTTCTTTCCATAATTTCGTATGCTTCTTCCCTGTCCTCATATTCGTCTGCTTCTACCCATAGTTCTCCATTTGTAAACTCGTGAATACCAATGTAAATCATATTTTTACCTCCTTTTTTTAGTTATTAAGAAACTACAATGTAGTTTCTTCTAAAAATGGTAATCGTAGGTTCTTATGATATAAAGTTTGTCATTTAAATTTTTGCCATACCGATATAAGTCAATAATATTCAGCAAGTCGTATCCATCAAGATAAAAGTAAAATCCTCTTTGGTTATAGGCTTCCCAAGCAACTCTGTGAAGGTCTCTTTCATTAAGTGCCTGCTTAACCGCTTCAATTCGTTCTTGTATTTCCTTTTCTATTGCGTTGAATAGCTCATTTTTGCTTATCTCTGCAACAAGAACCTTGTCTCCATAATCTAACTTAACTTTCTGAAATACCACATGTTTTAAGTTATAACAGTTCTGTAACCATTCCACACTTTTTTTAAATTCCTTTTCATCTTCCTCTATTATACTGTCTGCTCCTATGAAATTAGCCATGTCAACCTCATCAGGATATGAGATGTTTTCAATATCCTCTAAATTCTCTACTAAAACAAATACTACTGAATGCATGCTTGTCCTCCTTTTAATAAATAATTAATCCGCCAAAGGCGGATTTTACAAAAAAAATAAAGATTTTTTAGGACTTGCCTTTTAGGTAGGCTCTGAACCTTCAAAAAGGTTCAGAGAAAGGAAGAAAAAACCAAACTACT
>JARVJS010000065.1 GCA_029776125.1 Nitrososphaeria archaeon | reverse complement strand
ACAACTTCACCTGGAGAGATGTGTGGAGCTACGTCTTCAAACATCAGGTTCCAATCCCATCCGTGTACTTCAAGTACGTAGATGATTTGGAATAAGTTCTTTGGCAGAATTTCTTAAGTCTACAGGATACCAGTAAAGAAAATCTTCTCGAATATTTTTTAGGACGTTTAATTCTATACCACTCTTTTTTGCAACTTCTTCTATTTCCCCCTCGCCTAAAAGCACGTAGTCGAAGAATTCTGGTATCATCTTTTCTGGATCAATTACACCGCTGTTTACATATTTACTTATAATATAGTATGCCATATAAATCGTAGAATCACTTAATGTTTCAACAATCCATTCCTTGTCCCAAGGAAGCGGGGTCCCCATTCCAGTTTTTCTTGCACATGGCCAATTGTTTAACCAGTCAATTGTAGCAAATATCCACGCTCTAGCTTCTTCAGGAAATATTTTCATTGTTTTAACATGTTCACGAACTTTTTCTTTCCAATCAGGATTACTATAATTTAGGAACCATTGGTCTCTTAAAATTTTCACTATACACCTAGTCCCACACCTACATCTAACTATTTGTGGAAGATCATAAATTTTGTCACCTAACCCTTCTAAAAGTAACTTCTCAAAAACCTTTACCTTAGCCTCTTTAACTGGCATTCCACTAAATGGTCCACAATTTTCTTTCATTATTCCAGTATGGAATTCTTTGCTATACACTATTTCTGTCGCCTTTTCAGCTTCTTTGTCATTTTGGTCTTTTACTCCCATTTGTTCCACTATTTCAATAGCAGGATATTCTCCGAATCCATCGACTTTAATTATTGAAATTGGCTTTATATTAGCAATTATTTTCTTTAAGTTTTCGTTTGAACTATTAAGTAAATCCCTTAATGCTAACCAATCATATGGCGCATGTGCTGGTACACTATATACTACCCCAGTACCATATGCTGGGTCAATAAATGTTGCAGGCAAAATTGGTACTTTATGGCCAGATAGTGGGACAATACATTCCTTCCCTACAAGTTCTTTTCCGTAAAAGAATCTAATTACTTCAATTTTCTTTTCTTGCTCGGTAAACTTGGTTAATGTTTCTTTGCTAACTATGAGATTTTTATCATTAACTTTTACCTTTGCATATTCTCCATTGGGAAGTATCCAAACGTTTGTAGCGCCATAAATTGTTTCTGGTCTAAAGGTGGCTGCTGCTAAAAACGCATCCTCCATTTTAAAGAACACAAGATAAAATTCTTCAGGAGAAACTCCTTCGCCTTCAAGTCTATCGTGATCACCTGTAGGACTCTGGTCAAAGGGGCACCATACAACTGGATGGGAGCCTCTTATAACATACTTTCTCTCTCTTAATTTAAGGTACTGCCATTCTATGAATTTGCTGAAACCTTTATTGTAGCTCGTTGTATAAAATTCTCTTCGCCAGTCTATAGAAAGTCCAAGTTCATATAAGGCTTCCTTACTTACTTTTGTATAATATTCTGCCAAATTGTAAGGTGAAGTAAACTTTTCAATTTCGTTAGGGGGTATTCCATCAATTTCCACAAATGCTCTAATTACTGCCGGATCACCCTTTTTTAATCTAACTGATTGTCCCGCTACTGCCTCCCCTGTCCAGTGCCATGCAAATGGGAATAAAACGTTATAGCCCTTCATTCTTTTGTATCTAGCAAAAGCATCTAATCTTGTATAAGTAAATGCATGCCCAATATGTAATGGTCCATTCATATAGGGAAAAGGGGCGTTTACAAAAAATTTTTCTTTAGAACTATCCCTATCTACTTCAAATATTCTATCCCTTTTCCAAGCCTCTATCCATTTTTTCTCATATTGTAACATTTGCTATTCGCACCTCTTATCCTTCAAATATTCTATTAGTTTATCTTTTATTATATTTAATTTATCAATATTTTTTCCTCCACCTCTACCGAATCTCTTATCGCCACCAGCCGCTCCATCAAGTATCTTTGCTACAAAATTTGCAACATCCTTTGCGCTAATGCCTTTTTCTTGAGCCTGTTTGCCTGAAAATACTACTACTTGAACCACATTGTTTAAAGGAATTAATGCACAATAGAGTAAATTCTGTATTTCCTCTATCGCAGTACTACCAATTTCAATATGTGTGCTTTCGTCTAAGTCATTGTTTACAACATAATATAATCTTATTCCTGAAAGTATTTCTGCTTTTTCCTTAATGTATGGTAGTGCGTACTCAGACAATCTTTTTGAGTACTTTTTTATCTTTCTCCTTATCTCTTCATTTTCTTTAATTATTTTTTCAACAGATTCTACAATTTTTTCTGGAGGTATCTGCATTTTCCTTGATACATCCTTTAATATTCCAAAAGCTTCTTGAACTTTCTCGAGAGCTGCTTTGCCTGCTACAAACACTATCCTTTCAACTCCATCTTGAATATGTTCTACTTTAACTACTTTAATAAATCCTATTTCACCAGTATTTAAAACATGTGTTCCTCCACATGCTTCTACATCATGATCTCCTATCTTTATTACCCTTATTTCTCTTCCTGGTACAACTCCACCTTGGTAAAGTCTATAACCATACCTTTTTTCTGCCTCCAATCTGGGTAGAGTATAAATTTCTACCTGAATATTTTTTCTTACTATTTCATTAGCTATCTCTTCTATTCTTTTAATTTCTTCTTCTGTAATATTTGTATAATGCGTGATATCTAAGCGCGCTTCTTTCACATCTTTTTGTGCACCTGCTTGCCAGACATGTTCGCCTAGCACTTTTCTAGCAGCCCCATTGATTATATGTGTTGCAGTATGATGTATTGACAATTGTTCCCTTCTTTCCTTATCAACATATCCTATAATTTCCGTGTTAAGTGGGGGTGTTGCTCCTTCGACTTCATGTACAATTATTCCCCCGATCTTTTTAACATATTTGACGACACCTTCACGGTCTTTCCAAGTGATTTTTCCAATATCAGATAATTGTCCTCCACTTTCTGCATAGAATGCTGTTCTATCTAAAACTATGTAGTTATTATGTACATGTATAACCTTTGCCTTAAATTGTAAGAGCTTTGGGTCTTCATAAAAAAGTTTTTCAGTGGATGGGATCTTTTTTTCTAAAAGTATTGTTTCAAGTTCATCCTTTTCTTCTATCTCTGCTGTCTTCCTGGTATGCATTTTTATTATTGAAGAGAAAAAGTCTTGTGGAATGTTAGTAATAAGTCCAAGTTTCATTGCTTGTTCCTTAAGTTGCATGGGATGAATTCCATGTGATTCATATGCTTCTACTATAACTTCTCTTGGTACTTCCCTTTTTCCCTCCTTTCGTAAATTATTCAACTTTTTTATAAGTATTTCCATCTCTCTTTCTAATGTCCTTTTATATTTTTCAACTTCTATTTGTGCTAGCTTAAGTATTTCATTCCTACTAATTTCTATGTTTCTAAAAAATTTTCCCCAATAATCTATTTGATATCCCAATAACTCAAGAAGCTGGTTTTCACATTTAAATTCGTAGAGTATTCGATAAATTCTCCTTAATAGCATTCTTGCTAAATACCCTGTTTTAACGTTAGAAGGCACTACCCCCTCTGCTAATAAGAAAGCTAGTGCTTTAGTGTGGTCTAGAACTGTACAGACTTTTTCGAATGGCTCTATCCTCCTCATATATTCTTCCACTGAAAAGCCAAGTCTTTTTGCCACTTTCTCTCTAGTTTGATTTGATAAATTAGGATTCTCCACATTCAATGCTCCAGAAAGTTTTCCTGTCTCTATTAGAACTCTATTCTCACATTCTACTCCCATAATCTCCATAAATTTTGGTAGAAGTGGTCCAAATATTGCATGGAATGCTGTCGGCGTTCCTAAACTGAGCCAAGCCCATCTTTCCAATCCATATCCTGTATCAACTGTACGAACAATTGTTGGTACCCAATGCCCATTTTCCATTTTATAGCACATAAAAACTAAAGTTGAAATTTCAAGGCCATCGACAATTGCTTCAACTGCAGGTCCTGCGTTTCCTCCTCCTGACCAAAGGTGTTCTTTATAGGAAATTTTTTCACTTTTAACACCGAAAACTTTTGTAATAAGTTCGTGGTGATACTCTACTGTTTTATCTTTCCAGTAAACTTCTTTTTCTGGATAGTTAAATGCATGTGCTCCCCCCATTTCAAATATGGTGAGATGTCTTCCAGAAGTGACGCCTACATTGTCTATGTCTTCAAATCGTAGACAAGGTTGGCTGACAACTAATGGATTTGCTGGTGGCGGAAGTTCACCATTTGTCACATACGGCTGAAAATCTACTATACTTGCAATTGTAACTAAAAGATCATCCCTCCACCTACAGACTACTGGATAAGGTTCAATTATCGTGTGTCCATTTTTATTAAAAAAATTAAGGAATGTTTCTCTA
Source organism: Nitrososphaeria archaeon (assembly GCA_029776125.1). GTDB lineage: Archaea > Thermoproteota > Nitrososphaeria > JACIWG01 > JACIWG01 > JACIWG01. The sequence continues at coordinate 11,900 of JARVJS010000065.1, read as the reverse complement.
ACTCCGTTTAAATCCAGATGAAGAGTTGTTGGTGTGTTTTCTATAAATGTATTCTCAACGCATGGACTTTCTCCACAAACATCAGAAATCCTCTGTGACCAAAAGTGTGTGCCACAAACTTTACACTTTTGCCTAATAAACCCATTCTTTTTAAAGTATTCTAATTCAAATTCTTTTGGATCAACAGCCATTACGTTGATACCCACATCAACATACTAATATAGTCTTTTCTCTTTTAAAAAGGAAAATCTTTTAAATACTAGTCCATTAAGCAGTTATGCAGAGCTGATTAAAAATGGAATACATATATGCTGCATTAATATTACATAGGCTTGGTAAAGAAATAAATGAAGAGAATGTTGCTAAAATCATTTCTGCCGCAGGAGCAGAACCTAATCAAGCAAAAATAAAAGCCCTTATTGCCGCACTAAGTGAAGTCAATATTGATGACGCACTAAAATCTGTTTCATCAATTCCAGTAGCATCTGTTACAACATCACCTACCACACAAGCACAGCCTACTGAAGAAAAGAAGGAAAAAGAAGAGGAAAAGAAAGAAGCTGCTCAAGAGGAGGCAGTAGAAGGACTGGCTGCCTTGTTCGGATAAATCAATTATATCCTTTTTCTTTCAATTTTTCATAAATTTGCTTACCTATTATCTCATATTTTTGTAGTAGTACTGGAATATTTTCTTTTGTAATATATCCTGCATTTAATGCAAGTCCATATGCCTGTTGATGTGCCTTGCACAATATTTCGGATATAGTTTCCCTTGTAAAATAGTTTGAATTTATTGAAAGGTTTTTAGCCTCTAAATAAGCTGACTGTATTTCATTTTTGATTTTTTCAAGGTCTAGTAGAAGGTCCTCCTCTGATAGTACAACACCATCCATAAATGCAAAGGATATAGTTAATCCTGCTTTTATTGGTTTAATATTAAGTTTGCTTAATAGACCAGCAAGCTTAGGTGATATCACATCACCTTTTTTTGCAACAACTGTATCTTTTGTAATCCATATGCTTCCACTATCAATTTTTGTTGGTACACCTGCTTCCTTAAATTCACTAAGTATTGGTCCAGGCTGTAATCCTGTATTTCCAGCTGATATTATTATGTCGTCCGTAGCGATATCCCCTGCCTTTGCAGGCAGAGAAACTTTATTCTTAGATAATAATATTGAAAGCTTAAATGGATTCTGATTTGTAAAAATTAGCAAATTTTGTCCTCTAAACTTTTCCTCTAATTTTGTATCAAAACCAAATTTGGTTCCCATTAATGCTCTTAAAGCTACTTTATTTTTGACTACAAAGAATTTCGCGTCATTCCTTAACATTTTTCTTAACATCATTAACTGTACTGAACGCACTTTCTCTAATCTAGAAATACATAAGTAATTATAGTTTTGTGCGAGTGTCTTTATCTGGAAAAACATTTGCTCCTTTTTTAGAGGATATGCGCTTCGGCTACTCATTCTTTAACACCTACTAACATTTCAATCGGCTTTGACATACTGAGTTTCAAGTAAATCTTTTTAATATTCCTTTCTCCTTCAGGCAATTTTCTCTCTATAGTATTGTAAACTGCAAGTGCATTTTCTGCAATTTGCTCTTCAGTAAGTGATTCATCACCAATTTTAGCTGCTACGGAAAGTTGTCCACGTGTTCTTACTCTAATTGAATTTCTATATTTTTTAATCATATCTTCTAAAGGTGCGGTTGGTGGTATAGGGATAGGCATCTTGCCACTTGGCCCCAAAAATTGGCCTAAAATTTTTCCAACTCTAGTCATAAGTGTTGGGTCTGCAAAAAAGAAATCATATCCTTTAGCTAATTTCTTAGCCTCCTTTTTATTTCCTTGAAGCTTATCTAATTGCTCTGGTTCTAATACTAAATCTGCTCCAGCATTCTTAGCCTTTAATGCAAGTTCACCTGTTCCAACAAAACATATCTTTTTAGGTGCACCCGAATAATATGGTAATTGTATAGTCTCATTAATTGTCACATTCTGTTTTTTAAAATCTATATCTTTTAACGCAATTATAAGCTCATATGATTGTCTAAAATTTCTTTTAGTAGCATTATTCTTTACCGTTCTTACTAATGAAATCATTTGGTTTTTTGTAATCAAGGTTATTCACGACAACCTTCATCCAAAAGTTCCCTATTTTTAAAATTTTGCTTTTTGCGACCATTCATCTATTTTACTATCATATTTCCCTTCTTTAATTTCTTGGAGAACCTGCTTCGGCGGCTTATTATCCACTTTAATACCCATACTAACACAAGATCCTAGAACTTCGCACACTGCTGACTTTAATGTGAAGGAATATGATTTTTGCAAGCATATGCTGGCAATTTTAACTAATTGCTCAAATGTTATGTTCCCTACAAAATCCTTTCCAGGTGTACTTGCACCTTTTTCTATTTTCGCCTCTTTTGCAAGTAAGGCAGAAACTGTAGGTATTCCCACTTTTATACTGTAAGATTTCGTTTCTACATCTACCTCTATTGTCACTGGTACACGCATTCCTGAATATTCCTTGGTCATTTCATTTATTTCTTTAACAATTGCTACCACATTAACCCCTAAAGGTCCAAGTGCAGGTCCTATTGGTGGTCCAGCTGTTGCTTCTCCTCCAGTTATTAGCACATTTACTGTTTTCTTTTCGCCCAACATTAATCACCCTTTCTTAGTTGGTTTTAAATAGCTTGCGTCCACGGTCAATGTAAGTGGATATGGTGCATCTAAAAGCATTACGGTAACTTCCATTTTTGTTAAATCAATTTTAGTTATCTTTGCCCTCATTCCCTTAAATGGCCCCATAACTATATCAACAACTTCTCCTATTGTAAATTCCGCTATTGCAGGCTTTTTAATTAAAAGTTTATCGAAATCTTCTAGCTTGAGTAACCCTGGAACAAGTTCCTTTATATGTTTTACCCCAGAGATAGCTTCTCTTACATCTTGGCCACTTTTAGCCTCAATAATTAGGTACCCTTTTTGTGAAGGTATATGTATTATACAATATATTTCATTCTTGTTGAAAATAGCATTCTTGTAAATAAAATCTGCAACATTATCTTCTTGGCCGCCTGTGGTTCTAACTGCAAAAAACTGGTTTTCCATCGATCCTTTTTACCTCCTTCCAAGTGTTAAAAAGCTTGCAACAACCTTTATTATAAAACCTATTCCCCCAACAACACCTATTCCAATAAGTATTAGTTTTAGATAGAGTTTAAATTCTTCAAATGTTGTTTTTTTTGTTAAGCGTAATGTGTTTATAATAGAGTTTATAAACTCTCTAATGTTCATTAATCATCACTCATAAACCCCCTATTTTTACATATTATTATATCTTTAAAAACTCTATAGAATACTTGTCAAAGAATGAAATTAGTTCATTTAATTTCTTTGATGGTATACCTTTTTTATCTATAAGTGCTCTTGGTTTATTTAGCAAGCTCTTTTTAAAAAGCTCAAATAAATGTTCTTGATTAATATAATCAAGAGCGTATTTTGGAACCATATGTCCTATGGCTATGTCCTCTTTCTTTATATAATAAGAGAATGCTGGTGCGTAATGTCCCCCTCCAAAGCCTACAAAAGCATCTTTTTTTGTAACTTCATCTTTGGTCAATGTGATATAAAGTGCTTCTGCAATTTTTTCACCTAATCTTTTATCTGTCCAACGCTTTATATCACTACCAATCTCCACAAAAAAGAGCGGAATCTCAATTTCTGTTGGTCCATGATGTGTGACTTCTAACGACACCCTCGGATTATCTCCATTTTCTTTTAGAACATTAAATAAATTTAGAAAATATTCAGTCATATACCATGGATTGGTATATGCAATATGCTGGGCTTCTCCTCCATATTTTGCTTCATTTAATAAGTTTCCTGTAGGGTGGGCTGTTAATGAACTTATCCCCTCGCTGCTTGTATGCTTTGCCAATACTATAAGAAGGTCGGCATCATATTGCATATTTAATCTGTCCAAAAATATAGTTTCAATGTCCACATAAACAAGTTTAAAATTTTTTCGTTCAAACACCTTAAATTCTGTACTTATATATTTCTCATATAACTGAAACTTTTCTATAACATTTTCTGCTATATTTAAGCTGGCTGGATCCTTGTTTGATGCTATAAAAATTACTCTCAAATCTTGATCTCACTTTCTTCTAAAAGTAGTAGACATAAGAGTCCCTTTTGTACATGTAATCTATTTTCTGCTTGATCAAATACTACTGAATTAATGCTATCCATTACATCGTCTGTAACCTCTTGATTTCTGTGGGCAGGTAAACAGTGCATGAAAATAAAATCACTTTTAGCATGCTCAACTAGCCTTCTGTTAACTTGATATTTTGGCAAAAAAATTTTAAGCCTTTTCTCTTCCTCCTTCTCTTGGCCCATAGAAATAAAAGTGTCAGTATAAATTATATCAACATCCTTTACAGCCTCTTTAGGTTCGTCAAAAAAGACTATTTTACCGCCATTATTTTCTGTAGACTTTAAAGCAAAATTTATTGCATCCTGTGATGGCATATATTCTTTAGGGCATGCAATATTAACATGCATCCCAACTTGGGTACAGCCTATAATTAATGTATTACATACATTGTTTCCATCACCAACATATGCGAGTTTCAATCCATTAAATTTCCCTTTTTTTTCCCTAATTGTAAGAAGATCAGCTAATATCTGACATGGGTGATACATATCCGATAAGCTGTTTATAACTGGTACAGACGCCGCACTTGAAAGTCTTATAACATGATCATGAGAAAAAACTCTCGCTGCAATTACATCACAATATCTTGAAATCACCCTTGCAGTGTCCTCTATTGTTTCACCCCTTCCAAGTTGTAGTTCACTTGATGTCACATCTATGCAATGTCCTCCTAGTTCATGCATTGCCTCATTGAAACTTATTCTTGTTCGTGTGCTTGGTTTCATAAACATTGAAACCAAGGTTTTTTCTTTTAAAAGTTTAGGATATTTTCCCCTTTTTCTTTTCTCCTTCAATTTTGCAGAAATATCAAGAATCTTTATTATTTCACTTCGATTTAACTCCATTAAAGATAGTATTGATTTCCCTTTTAGCATCCAATTCAGAGAGTCTTAAAAATAATCTTAAAAACGTTTACTCTTTCAAAAGTATATGGTCCACAAGTTTTTCTGGAACAAATTCTTCCAGATCCTCATAATTTTGTCCAGTTCCTATAAATAGAATAGGTCTCTTGGTAGCGTAAACTATAGATATTGCACTTCCACCCTTGGCATCAGCATCCATCTTAGTTAATATAACGCCATCAAAGCTTGTGTATTTCAAAAATTCTTTGCTTTGGGATACTGCATCGTTTCCTGCCAGCGCGTCCCCTACAAAAATTTTAATGTCGGGTGATACCACTCTTACAATTTTTAGAAGTTCGTCCATCAAATTTTTGTCTGTCTGGATTCTTCCTGCTGAATCTATTAATACGACATCCACTTTATGTGTTTTGGCATAAGTAACTCCATCCCTAGCAACGGCCGCTGGGTCTGCTCCATACTTTTGTTCTATTGTCTTAAGTCCTAGTTTCATAGCATGCTGTTTTAGTTGCTCTATGGATCCTGCCCTATGAGTGTCTCCACATACAAGGACAACAGAATACCCTTTTTTCTTTAATAGATAAGCAACTTTTGCTAAAGTTGTAGTTTTACCTGTTCCATTAATTCCTAAAAACAGTATTACGAATGGTAAATTCAATTTCTTCTTCTCATTTATTCTTTCTATTATATCAATTTTTGGGATTTCATAAAATATTTTAAGGAGTATTTGTCTTAAATTTTCTCTTACAATATCCTTTAATTCAGAATTGGACACCTTTTTACCTAATAACATGTTCTTGAGATTTTCGCTAATTTCTGCAGCAACCTCATATGCTATATCGCACTCGACTAACGATAATATCATTTCCTCTAATACTTTATTTATTTCTTTTTCTGAAAGTTCATGTTTGGATAAATTAGAAATTATAAGTGAGAACGTGTTCCTTAGTTTCTCGAACAATTTTTATCCACTTGTTTGCCTTTTTCTTATACTGTTCTCAACATCTTCTCTTAATCTTTGTATAGCCAATGCTGTCTGTTGTTTTTGTTGATTTATATCATTTAATATACGCTTAATTTCTTCCTTTTTCTCTTGAATGAATGCAAGTGCCTCGTTTAACCTTTTTTCCATAATCACATTAGCTCCAACATTAACCAGCACCCTCTCAGTTGCATTTATGGACCCTGCTATGTACATGCCTCCTCCTATATAGACTAATGTTTCAAAACCCTTTCTTTTAGAAAGTTCATTAACAGTTTCCTCAGCATTTTCAATATCATTGTAACTTGAAACTAATAAGTTTTCCCTTGCTAATAAATCTTGAAAATAGTCTTCTAAATACTTTAACTGGACTACCTTTATCTGTAACTCTTGCTCAAGATCTTTTTCTGCCATCTCTGATGCACAATTTCGGTCTATATTGTTTGGGTTAAAAAGTGTTTTTGTGCTAATGGTAGTGCACTAATTTTAATCTTTAATCATTTTTGGCTTTTGCCATCATTTAAAGGCCATCGAAAGAGTCATAAGCTCCGTTCCATTAGTAAGACTTCCTACAACAATTCCTTTCGAATTGCCCAATATACCTGATGAAACAAATGGTACACCATCATTTACTGTGCAGTGAGTTACTTCTGTTTTTAGAATTGACTTTATCTTTTCCACTTCTTTATCTGAAGTAAATGGGTGCACTATTGTTCCCACATTTGTTGTAAAAATTAATGAACCTACTGTATTATACCCTGCAACGTTCATTCTTTCTGTTGGAACACCAAGTATATCTTGGATTACTTTTATTTGTGTCGAAGAAAATAGGTTTGAAGCTATCGCTCCTTTATCATTTACAGAGATCAAATTTCCAACAGCAGTATAATTGGATGGAAAACGTTCTACAGGAAGTCCTGTCTCAGTTCTCAAATTTTTTAATTCTTCTTCTTCAATATACTTTGAAACAAGAATTCCATTGCTGTTCATTGCAACTAGTGGTCCTAAAAGTCTTAATCCTGCCACAGATGTCCGTATATAGGGTACCCTGAGATAATTAGATAGCTTTTCCGCTTTGGTTGGTGCAATATTCTTAGGAACTAAGACAAATTTTTCATTACACTTCAAAAATATTCCTATGTTGCATGACCTGAATAAAGTAAACATGTTTATTTCCATTTTAATCCACAGCCATTATAGTTCAAGTTTAACGCCAGTAACTTTTTCTATCAATTTAACTATATCCTCCAATTGGCTTTCTTTATATTCTTTTTTAGGTGACTGAACTGTGATAATTAGAGGTTTCACTTTTTCAGAAATATGCTTACTAATAAGATCCTCTATCCATGAGGCTACTTCTCTTTCAACTATAAGAAGCGTGGCATCATTTTTCCTTATTAGTTCATTAAAAATATTTCTTGCCTCCTTCTGCGTTTTAGGTACAAAAGTCTTTTCAGCACCTACTACATTAAAAAATTCTGTTACTGTTTCATCACCGATAACATAGACTTTTCCTATATCCGCTCACCTTCTCCTTTCAAAAACCTTTTCGTTAACTAATCTTTTTATTACATCTTCATTTTTTGTAATTAGTTCCTTAAATGAACAATTAACTTTCAGTTTTCCATCGAGTGCCTCTATAATAGCTCCTTCATCAATATTATCGTCTTCTTTAAAGCTTATATGTGTCTTAATTCCTTCTGCTTTTAATTTTTTCTTTAATTCTTCCTTATCCAACAATTTGTTTGCTTTATCACTAATTCTTATATTACATTTCTCTACATTTAATATTTTTATGGTCTTATAAAGGTACCAGAAGAAAATTTCTTTACTCTTATCAGAATATGTTTTTTCATATGCTTCTTCTAAAAACCTATTTATTATATAGTGGAACAATTCCTCTTTTTCTTTAAGTAGCTCCCATTTAGCTTTTAGTTCTGCTTCAGATATCTTTTTCCTTAGTATAATGTCTGCTCTCCTTCTTGCTTCATCAATTATTTTTTTAACTTCCTCTTCTCCTTTATTTTCCGCTTCTCTCCTGTATTTTTCTAAAGTCTTCTCATATTCCACTTTTGCTTCTTCTATAATCTCTTTCTTTTTCCTCTCATATTCTTTTTCTAAATTTTCTAAAAGAATCTCCAAATTTATAATTTTATTCATTCTTTCCACCTCGCTAAAAGAATTTCCAAGATTTCTTTTATCGCCTCATTCCCATAGACTTTTACATTTTCTTTTATCTGTTCCTTTTCCTTTTCTGCTTTATGCATTATTATCTCATATTCCTCTTCTCCTCTCTTTTCTGCCTCCAACACTATCTTCTTTGCTTCTTCATTCCCTGCCTCTTTCTTCTTTTTTATGATTTCTTCGTAAATCCTTTTTCCATCAATTTCAGCCATTTTTTTTATCTTTTCAGCCTCCTTTACTGTCTCTTCTATTTCTACTTTTTTTCTATTTTCTAATTCTATGATGAGTTTAAAAGCTTTTTTCTCCATTTTATATCACTTCACTAGACGAATATATTCTTCCACAATACCTGCATCTAAGTAATGGGGGGTCCTTTGAGGTTAAATAAAATTTTGTTTCTATTGGTTCATCAGAATTTGTTATGCAATTTGGGTTGGGGCACTTAAAAAGTCCTATAAACTCTTCTGGTAACTCTAAGGGTCTCTTTTCAATAACCTCGTATTCCTTAATAATATTTACTGTAGCATGAGGTGTAATTAATGAAATTTTATTTGTGATCTCAGAAGATAGGTATGTGTTTTCAATCTTGATGATATCTTTTCTACCATACTTTCTGCTTGGCACATTCATAGCAACGGTTATAGTCTTTCCCTCTGAACCACTAACACCTAATATGGAAAGTACCTGAAGTGCTTTTCCTGCAACTATATGATCTATAACAGTTCCATTTCTTATCTTTTGTACCAATAGTTCTTTTTCAGTCATAACATCTATCACTCATACCAACCTACACATATATTTTTATTTTAAAGGTTTAGATGTTATAAGGGTGCTAAATGATGAATCCCTTTAAAAATAGGGATATCGTTTCCATAAAAGATTTCTCTAGGAATGATTTACTTTTCTTGTTTGAATCAGCTAATAAGATAGAAAGCTTACAAGAAAAAGAGCGTAGTCTTCTGCTTCAAGGAAAAATACTAGGTTACCTATTTTTTGAACCAAGCACTAGAACCAGACTAAGTTTTGAGGCTGCAATGCTATGGCTTGGTGGGCGCTGCTTAGGTTTCGCAGAACCACGGGTCTCTTCAGTTGAAAAGGGTGAAAATTTAGCTGACACCATAAGGACTGTAGAAAATTATGTTGACGTTATCGTAATACGTCATTACAAAGATGGTGCAGCCAAATTTGCAGCTGAAGTTTCAAATAAACCCATAATAAATGGTGGCAGTGGTACAGAGGAACATCCTACGCAAGCGATGACAGACCTTTACACAATAGTTAAAGAAAAGAATGAAATTGATGGGCTAAGAATAGGAATTTTAGGAGATTTAAAGTATGGTCGTACGGTCTATTCACTTTTATATGCTCTTTCACTATTTAATGTTAAAGTGGAGCTAATATCCCACCCTATGTTAAGGGTTAGAAGGGAAGTTTTCTTTGATCTAGAGAAAAAGCTGGAGCTCTCTGAGCATGAAAATGTGGAAGAAGTTTTACCTGACCTTGATGTCCTATATGTGACCAGAGTGCAAAAAGAACGTTTTCCAGACCCAGCTGAATATGAGAAAGTAAAAAGTTCCTATATAATAAATTTAAAACTTCTAGAAAAGGCAAAAAAAGATCTCATAGTATTACATCCACTACCTAGAGTAGATGAAATCTCCTATGACGTTGATAATTCAAGATACGCAAAATACTTTAAACAAACATTATACGGAAAAATATTACGCTCGGCCCTTTTAGCACTAATCTTGGACGCAGATTTCTAACAGATAACTGATTTTGATGATTCCAAGGCAACAGAAACATAAATATAGATCAAAATATTTAAAGAATAGTTAGGTGATGACACTAATCTGCACAGAGGGTCGGACACGCCCAATGAAGAAATGCATCTCACCTGAAAAATGCAACTAATCAAGAACAAATATCCCTTTATTCTAACACAACCACAACACTATCTCCAACAACAGAAACCTCCTTAACACTAACTTTCCCACTCAAACAAACATTATACATAATCCTCCTACTCTTCATCATATTCTCAACTAACCCAAGCGCGTATTCTAAACCCTCAATTTCATCAAAAAATGATATTTTAAAATCGAACCTCTCATCTTCAAAAACAAAAGCCTCTACCACCAAAGGAGTATTCTCTAAACGGATATTATCCCTTCTAACACTCTCTATAGAAACTTTAGAAAAAACCTCATCTATAATATGATTATAAAGTTCAAACAACCTCTCCCTACCTCTTGAACATCGTATAAGCGGGGAAGACTAAATTCACTAACCTTAGACACCTCATATTCAATTATCTTTGCATCCAATTTCAACAAAATCTCCTCTATAATATCCATCTTTTTAATTATCTCGCTCGAACTAGATGCTATAAAAAATATTGTAAAAAGAATAGGAACCTCCTTACTCCAATAGGCTATACTAACTGCAACCCTCTCACTATCACTCAAACCCCCATGAACCTTATCCATAATCTTCTTAAAAATAAACTCTTCAAGACAACATCTCCCTCAGCATCTCACATTTTTCTAATAGGAAAGTGACATTTTTTACTGCCCTAATGGTTTGTTTCCATGATATGATAAGAGGGTCATCAATATATGTGTAAGTGTCTAAGCTCATTACAGCATCAGGTTTTATAGCTTTTATTATTTTTATAAAATTCCCAACTTGTAAATTATTAAGAATCTCGTCTAGCATTATAGTAGAAATTATTACTTTTCCATCAAAACCAAGATAATTATTTATCCCATTCTCAATTATATTGTTTCTCATTTTTCTATTGTTTATTAAATCCAATAATCTGACAACCACAACCTCATGTTTTAAAAAAGGCCAGAACCAAGAACGTTTATTATTCAGTGATATAGCAGGTAAAAATTTTGTAGGAATACTAAACTTTTTGACATTTAAAGAAGATGCTTGCTTTAACAGAACTTTTGAAAAATTTTTATAAGTACTAGAGCGTAAACAAAAATCACTATAAATACATATCTCACGAGGAAAAGTAAGGCTCTCAAACTTTTCTCCATTCATACATCTTAAAATTAAGCAATTAACTGTCTTACATCCACCACATAATTTAAAATATCCACATGACCTACAAGCCTTACCATATAAGGCTTTATCAGACATAGACATTTTTATCCAATTAAACAAAAAACATCTTATATTGTTTTCCTCCATGCAGAAAACTTTAAATTGCAACCATTAAAACTCAATAAAACGAGGACCGCAGGGGTTGCCAAGCCAGGTCAAAGGCGCAGGGCTTAGAACCCTGTCGCGTAGGCGTTCGTGGGTTCAAATCCCACCCCCTGCATTTTATTTCACTAACTATATTTGTTCATATTGTCAAGTTTTTGGTTACCATTATGTTATAATTGCATTATTTTTTGTTTGAAATAAAAATTTTGTATGTTAATGTGATTATGTTTTGGCATTTTGTCAATATTTTTTTGTTAGGTTGTGGTTTGGTTTGCAAATTGTTTGTGTAAAGTCTTTTTTATTATCAGAAAGTTTGATTTTTGTAAAAAAAATTTATTTATGAAAATATACTCCAATGTCCGCTTGTGAAAGAGCCACTGCGTCGTTGATGCCGTCACCGACCATTAAAACTTG
>JARVJS010000155.1 GCA_029776125.1 Nitrososphaeria archaeon | reverse complement strand
AAAATGTGAAGAGGCGTCATGTATGTAACCTCTTAAAGTACCATCTTCAACGACCATAACCCTCCTTTTCGTCGTCCCCTCATCATCGTAAGGGTAAAAGTATCCGCCTTCAACATTATCGTCGACTATTGTAACATGTTCGCTTGCAACCTTCTGGCCTACCTTTCCAAAAAGCACTGACTCTTGCGTTGAAACAAGGTCTCCTTCTGAAGCGTGTCCAAACGCTTCATGTAATAGTAGTCCAATGACATCTGGGTCTACAACAACCGGATAAGTGCCTGCTGGAGGTGTTCCAGACTCTGAAGCCTCTATAGCAAGCTTAGACAGCTCTGTTGAAAAATCGTTCCAGTCCTTTGAATCTATGAACTCGAATCCTGCGCACTTTGATTCACTATAGCCCACCCTCTCCATAGCAGTACTTGACTTCGCAACACTCTCATGTCCGAGTCCCGACATTACTGTTTCAACAGAAACTTTTGCTCCTGCTGTTGACATGAAAAGTCTATAGTCTTTAGAGAACCCGAGCCTTGTTACTGCATTCTTTATCTTATCTCCTATAAAGGCTGACTTGTTTGCATCTAAGGCAATTGAAACCTTTTCCTCTGGAGAAACGTCTATTGGGTCAACTTTAAAATTTGACCTAACATTTGCACTGTTTATTTCAAAATCCAGCTCCCCTTTTTCTTTTTCGCCTAAAGCTTTTGCAACATTCATTGCATTATTCAGTGTACTCATAAGATTTTCGCGGTTTACATTGCATGTTGAAGCATATCCTATTCCTCCATCGACAAAGACTCTTATTCCAACTCCAGAAAATTTTCTTGAAGAATAGTTCTTCAAAACCCTGTTCTCCACCAAAATATTCTCGTAAATGTATTCCTGATACCTTAAATCAGCATATGATGCGCCAGAAGTTTCCGCTTTCTCTAAAATATAATATAAGTCAGACTCTAAACTCAAAGGCTCACCCTTAAATACGCTAAAAATACAATATGCTATAATATTAATTTTTTTGAACTCTCAGCTCATACCTTTCTTCAACGATATCCTTTCCCCAAATCCTATGACATTTTTCCTCCGTCTTAACAAAGCCGAAGGCTGTGTAAAGTTTCTTTGCAACAGTAAGCTCACTTGTAGTCCAAAGATAAACATTCCTATAACCATGTCTCTTACAAAATTCTATTGCATTTTCTAAAAGTGTTTTACCTAAACCTCTTCCCCTATATTCTGGGTGGACAAGAAACCATCTAATTTGTGCACAATCTTTAGAGCGTCCGAATACAGCTATGCATCCAACAATCCTATCATCGTCTTCCACAATCCAAACACAATCTTTTTCTGGACTATAAGATCTTATAAACTCAGCTAAACCTTCTGCAACATATGCTTCAAACGTGAGGTCATAACCGTACTCTTTCGAATACGTTAATCCATGAAATTTTATAATTTCTCCAACATCCCCTGGCCTAAGCTCACATCTTATCCTCAAACGTTCAATCACTTTATTAATATTTTATTAAAGTTTTTCTTTTAATAAAATGGTTTATGTAAAATTTGGGTCTATCCTTTAAAGTTCTTAAATAAAGCCTCCTACATCCTGTTAAGAGATAGTATGCCATACTGTAAAATTTGTGGTTCTGGAACTGTTGTAGTATATCTTCCATACGCTAAGATGAGCTTGTGCCAAAACTGTTTTCTAGAATTTTATGTTAAGCGTGTTAAAAAGACTGTTGAAGAATATAAAATGTTTAGGGAAGATGATGTTGTAGGTGTTGCCGTATCAGGTGGAAAGGATAGCTCTGCATTACTACATTCGTTGAGAAAAGCTTTTCCAAAACTTGAGCTTAAAGCATTGCATATAAACCTTGGAATTCCAGAATATTCTGAACATTGTGAGTCCAAAGTGAAATTGTTAGCGAAATCGTTGGATACAGAACTTATTACCTACGACATACGTGAAAGGCTTGGCTTCACGGTCGAAGATTTTATGGAAACACGTTTTAGAAGAAAAATATGCTCCATATGCGGGACAATAAAACGTCACATTTTTGAGGAAATGGCTTTAGAAGCTAAAGTTAGGGTTCTAGCCACAGGACATAATCTTGATGACATGGTGAGTGTGATGCTTAACACTTTCTTTAATGGCCACTGGAGCCAGCTCATTAGGATAAAGCCAATTCTACCACCATTGGCAGATGGTATGGCGTACAAGGTTAAGCCCCTAATACGTTCCCTGGAAAAAGAAAACCTACTATACTGCATGTATAGCGAAGTTCCAATAAGAAGCCTTGGCTGCCCCCACTCTAATCAGACTGGTATCAGAAAATATATGCAACTTCTTGAAAAACTTTCTGAAGAGGATCCTGGCTTCAAGTACATTATATTAAACCGCTTCCTAGAACTTATACCAATTATAGAAAATGCAGTCCCAAAGCCTACACTAACGCAATGCAAGGTATGTGGTTTTCCCTCTACAAACGAAATATGCTCCTACTGTAAAAGAACGTCTCTTGTAAAACAGAAAGAAGATAATTATTAAAATAATCAAAAAAAGGGTAAAAATAGTAAAAAAATTTTAAAATCTAAAATTATTAAAAAAAGTTTAAATATATAGTATAGAATACTATATTTCTATGACATCTGCCAAAACAGATGTTCAAAATTCTGACGACCCCCAATGGGAAATAAAACCAATGCCTGACCCACCACCAGTAACACTTCGAGGGATAATAAAATGGTGTGGTCCAGCAGTAATTTTAGGAACACTTTCTGTTGGAGGATTTGAAGCATACCATGCAGGATATGTTAGCGCCCAAATGCTTACAGGCATATTCTGGCTTTATCTTGTATCATCTTTCACACAACTATTCCTAAACAATGAAATCGCAAGATATGGTATCGCTACTGGAGAAACTGTGATGCAAGGCTTCCACAAGCTTAAGCCGAGAAAGTTCTGGACATGGTTCACGGCAGTATTCGTTTTTATTCAGCAGGCTTGGCCTGCTTGGATTGGCGGTGCTGCTGCTGGAGCGGCTGCACTTATGGGTATTGGAACATGGGAGCAATGGGCTGTTGTCGCGTTAGCCCTTGTTTTCTTGCTTTTTGCAGCAAGCCCATTTGTCTATAAAACTCTGGAGTACCTGATGTATGGTGCCTTTATTATCGCCAACGTAGGTATAACCATATTCACAATACTCATGGCTCCACCTGAAGCTTTTGCTAAGGTTGCGACAGACTGGGTTAGTTTTGGTCTTATTCCAGCGGGCATAAGTATTGCTGCTATAGGTCCATTCTTGAATCAACCTGCTGGTGGCTTCTGGAACTTCTGGCACACTTATTGGGTTAGGGAGAAGGGTATGGGTATGTCAGCGTACATGGGCCACGTTACTGGACTTGCTTGGAAGCCTGAAGACATTAGACGTTCAGGCTATATCTTTGACACAAACGACCCCAAGGAACTTAAAAAATTCAGTCAATGGATGAAAGTAAACGGTATAACTATGGTGCTATTCTTCATAATATTGGGTGGCGTATGGTTTACTTACGTGGTTAGTGTTGCTGGATATGCTGCTGCAAGCTATTACGGGTTACAGGTTCCATCTGGTTGGAGAATTGCTGTTGTTATTGCAGAAATATTCGGTAAGGTCTGGGGCCCAATTGCCTACTCTCTCTTCGGAATCGTCATAATCGCATCATTATTCGATAGCCAGTTCTCTGTCTACGATGGTATTGCGAGACAGTGGGCTGATACACTATATCTTGAGGCTCCTGAGAAGACTGGTAAGAGACCCTACAGGTTCTGGTACTTTGTCATGCTTGCCATAGTAGTTATATGGGGTATATGTGCAATACCCTTAGGCACGCCATATGCTATTTGGCTTGCAGTTAACTGGCTTGGAAACCTAGCTCATGGCTTCTTATGCTTTATTATAACTTACATGAACTACAAGCTTCTACCCAAGCCTATAAGGCCTAGATGGTATCATCTTGCTGTAAACTTTGGCTGGGGTATAGTCTGTGTCGCATACTTTATAATATGGACTGTCTTCCAACCTCCATGGGCCAGTTAAGGGAAAACTTCCCCCTCCCCCTTTTTCTTTTAATAAAAAATTTCTTTTAATAAAAAAGTTTTAAGAGAAAAATTCTTTTTAATATCTTCTATATCCTCTGTAGCCTCTACTTCTTCTAAAGGGTTGTTCATAAACTTTTTCTGAAAGATTATTTTCTGTATTTACTTCCTCCTCTAAAGTTTCTGTCTTCTCTATTTTACCGAACCTTCCAACGTTTAGTCTCATGTTCCCTCTATATAGGCTTACATACCCGTTTTCCACTCTCACTGTTCCACCAACGTCTGCAACATCTATGTTCTTATCCCATAATGTAAGAACTATACATCCTGTACTGTCTCCTACCAAGGCGTCACATACTTGATGTGGCATACCATCTTTTCCAGAAGTAACGTTTTTCACTTCACTTTTAGATACAACCTTTGCTGTCACATTCACTGCCTTAGATGAGAGTGTTAGTTGTCCCACTTTTGATTCAACAGGTTTTCTTTCTCCATAAAATTTTTCTGACAAAATTTCTACACCATCTTATATGCCACATACTCTAAACTATATCCTTTTAAGTGTTTTGGAAAAGATTTAAAAGCTTTTTAATAAGATGCGCTCACTACATTTTTATGTCAGAAAATGTTGTTAGGATTGTGGACTATAAAAAGCCTAACTTGAAAGGAAGTGTTATCGTAGACGGTATTCCTATGGTGAGCTTGTCGAGTGCTATAGCAGCAAACTTTCTAGTATCGTTTTTGAACCTTGATCAGGTTGCTGCGATAGACTCAACTCTGTTTCCGCCGGTTAGCATGATTTATGCTGGTAAGCCAAAGTGTCCTGCAAGAGTTTATGCTAGCGAAGAGCTTAAGATTGCAGTCTTTCTCTCAGAATTTGTTATACCATTAAAGTTGAGTAGGCATCTTGCTAGGGCTATGCTTGACTGGTGTAAGACTAGAGGCTGTAGCTACATTATAACATTACTTGGTCTGCCATTGGAGGGTCTGGAAAAGAAGATTATGCCTGAAGAGGTTTTCGGTATAGGTAGCACGGATGAAATGAGGGAAAAGCTTTCTGATGCCGGTATAAAGCAGTTGGACTATGGTGTGATAACAGGCCTATCTGCTATACTATTGAATGAGGGTAGACTTGAAAATTTTGATGTCATAACCCTTGTTACACCATTATATAGTCAGGCTGAAGAGTATAGGGCTGCTGTAAAGCTTCTTGAAACAGTTAACAAGCTTGTTCCAAGACTTAAGATCGATGTAACAGAACTTGTTGAAGAAGCTAAAAAGTACGAGTTCATGATTAAAACTTTGAGGGAACAGTCTAAGTCTGTTCAACCTAAGGCTCCAGAACTTTACATCTAAAACAAGAATGTTATGGGATTGTCCTCTAGCGTAAGCTATAAAATTAAAGTTTTTATGTTCACAAACCATTTAATATTGCTGCGATGAAGAAATTTAGTGACTATGAGGACGCGATGATTAGCCATTCATGCCCTGAGCTAACACTGTAAACGATTAAAAATAGTTTAGGGTGGTGTTATTGGGCCACCTAAATTTTTTCGCTACAGTACCAAATGGTATAGAGGATCTTGCTTCAGCTGAAGTTGAAAGGCTTTTAGGTGTAAAATGTGAGCCTGATGTGGGGAAAGTCTTTTTCTCTGCCAGTCTAGAGTCAGTTTATATCTTGAACCTTAGGTCCTCAATGTTAAATAAGATTATGATTTGCCTTTGTAGATCGAACTTTGATAGCCTTCATCAAATATATTCTCTTGTAAGACAAATTGATTTTTCAGAATATATTTTGCCAAATCAATCTTTTGCTGTTGAAAGTGAACGTTTTGGAGTGCATGATTTCACAAGTGTTGATGTTTCTAGGATTGTTGGGCAGGCTATAATCGACTCGTATCTCTCATGTAAGAATGTTAGACTTAAGGTTAATCTTGAAGAACCTGACGTAAAATTTTTTTCCCTAGTCAGAGATAAGGAGCTTATTTTTGGCCTTAATACAACAGGCTACTCTCTTCATAGGAGAGGCTATAGAGTTTACGAGCATCCAGCAGCCCTGAAGCCAACACTTGCTTCAGCAATGCTTGAACTTTCTGGATGGGGTCATGATAGAGCTTTGATTGACCCAATGTGTGGTGGTGCAACGATTCTAATTGAAGCCGCATTGAAGGCTAGAAATATTCCACCTAACTATTTGAGAAGAGATTTCGCTTTCACCAAATTAAATTTCTTTGATTCTAACGCCTACGAACTTTTTAGGGAAAATTTTTTGAGCCAATCAAACAATGGAGTTTATAAGATCTTTGGTATGGAAAAGTTGGAACATCATCTTCAAGGAGCTAAAATAAATTGTGCTAAGGCCGGTGTAAGTGACACAGTTTTCCTAAATTTGGGTGACGCTTTAGACTATAGAACATATCCTCAAGAATCTTTTAGCACAGTTGTAACAAATCCACCATATGGTGTACGAATGAGTTTAAAGCATGGCTTAAAAAGATTCTATTCAATCTTTTTGAAAACCTTGAAGGAACATTTTTCGGGTTCAACTCTTATTCTAATAACCGCTGCCTACAGAAAGTTTGTAAGTGCATTAGAAGAGGTTGGGCTGGATGTTTTGGAGGAGAGGAGCGTATTACATGGTGACTTGAAAGCAAAAATCTTTAAATGCAGAATATAGTATAATCTTCCACCATGAATGTCGTGGTTACTGGTGGCGCTGGATTTATAGGAAGCCATCTTGTTGACAGGCTTCAAGGCTTATTCGAAAAGATTATCGTATTAGATAACTTGTCTTCCGGGTCAATAGAAAATGTTAGGCATCATTTTGGTAAAAAATATTTTTCTTTAGAAGCTATCGACCTCAAATTTTATAAAGACCTAGATAACATTTTCGAGAGTGTTGAATCAGTTTTCCATTATGCTGCAAACCCTGAAGTGAGGGTGAGCGTTTTTGACCCAAGGTTACATTTTGAAGAAAACCTTTTATCAACTTTTAATGTCCTTGAAGCATGCAGAAAACATGATGTTCCTTACATTGTTTTTGCTAGCACAAGTACGGTGTATGGTGACGCTAGAACGATACCCACACCAGAAGAATATTTTCCCCTAGAACCCATTTCAGTATATGGTGGATGTAAGCTTGCATGCGAAAATCTTCTAATAACATACTCGAAACTTTATGGTATAAGGTCGCTTATATTAAGGTACGCGAACGTTATAGGTCCTAGAAGTGGTCATGGTGTTATATTTGATTTTATAAACAAGCTTAAAAAAGACTCTAGTGTTCTCGAAATTTTGGGTGACGGACTGCAGAAAAAAAGCTACATGCATGTTGAAGATGCTGTTGATGCAACAGTACATCTCTACAAAAATTTCTTAACATCTAAAAAAGACTATGAAATATATAATGTTGGTAACGATGATTGGATTACTGTTAAAGAGATAGCTGACATTGTTGTGAAAGAAATGGGTTTGCACGATGTCAAATACCATTTTTCCCCTGCGACAGCGGATGGAAGAGGCTGGTTAGGTGACGTAAAATTTATGCTGCTCGATATCTCAAAGCTGAAGTCTACTGGTTGGATGCCGAAGATGAGCTCTGAACAGGCTGTAAAAAGTGTTGTAAAATATTTTCTTAATAGAGTTTGATCATATTGGCCAAGTTTCTTCCCTATATGCTGCATCCCAAAACATGTACTCGTACTTTAATGCTGTAAGAAAGTATGGTCTAAGCTTTTTAGCCTCTACAGGTGATTCGTCAACAACACTTCTTAACATCTTAACTAAGTTTTTGTATTCTCTGCTTAGGTAGACACTGCACCATTCCCTGTAAATTTCAACATTATTAGCTTCTAATCTAAACTTGTTTCTTTCAGCTATATCCTCATATGTCCAAGCACATGGTAAGAAGGAGGCCATAATTGTCCAAAAGTCTGTAGCATATCCAACGTATGCAAGAAAATTCATGTAAGCAGTGTTTGTGGGGTTAGGTTCAATTGAATAAACTTTCTCCAATTCTATGCCAAGTTTGTTCAAAAGTTTAATATAATTTTCCATTTCACCTGTCACGGTTCCGTAAGCCAATTCCAGAGCTTTCCTAGCATGCTCTAGGCTTGGCGCTTTTGAGGCAGCTAAACATAATATTCTTGTGACACCTATAAGATAGTTGAAATCTTGTATAGCATAATATTTGAATTTACTGATTGGAAGGTTTCCTGAATACAGTTGTACTACAAAAGGATGATTTAATATTTTTTCCCAAACTTTATCATACTCTTTCCTAAAATGTTCTGTAATACTTTCCATCTTTTTCACTTTAAATATTAACCATTTATAAAAGTATAAAAATTACGATTTTTATTAGTCCACAAATTTTTTTCTTGCCCATAGTGCTACGTTAACTAGGCTTATCATTACTGGTACCTCGATTAGGGGTCCTATGACTGTTGCGAAAGCCTCTTTTGAGGTTATTCCGAATACTGCTACTGCAACCGCTATAGCTAACTCGAAGTTGTTGCTTGCCGCTGTAAAGGATAATGTTGTTGTCCTCCTATAGTCTAGCTTCATTAGATAGCCTATAATAAATGATGCTGCAAACATCAATGTAAAGTATGAAATTAATGGCACTGATATTATTGCGACATCTAAAGGTGTTTTCACAATATATTCTCCCTTCAGAGAAAACATTACTACTATAGTAAAGAGTAGTGCGAAGAGTGATGTTGGCCCTATCTTTTGCAAAAATACCTTCTCATACCATTCTCTGCCCCTAGTTTTAAGAAAATAGAATCTTGTTAAAACTCCTCCAAAAAATGGTATCCCAAGATATATTAGCACAGACTGTGCTATCTCATAAAATGAGATTTCAACAACTGAGCCATGTCCAGAAATCCATGCACTTGCAACCGTAATGTAAAAGTATGCAAGGAGTGAATATGCTGCTATCTGGAATACTGAGTTTAATGCAACAAGTATCGCAGCCCACTCGTTATCTCCTTTAGCCAGATCATTCCATACTATAACCATAGCTATACATCTTGCAAGCCCAACCAAAATTATACCGTTCCTATATTCTGGAAAATCTGCTAGAAAAATCCATGCTAGAGCAAACATTAGTGCTGGGCCAATTATCCAGTTTAGAAGTAGGGATGCAGTAACAACAGTCTTAGAGCCCGGTGCCCTAACAATTTCCTTTAACTCCTCATACTTGACTTTCGCGAGTGGAGGATACATCATCCATATAAGGCCTAAAGCTATGGGAATTGACGTTGTTCCTATGCTTGCAGCACTTAAGTACATTGATATTTCTGGGAAAATGTACCCTAACCCTACACCAGCGATCATTGCCAAAAATATCCATAGTGTAAGAAACTTGTTCAAGATTGAAAGCCTTCGACCTTCTTCACCCATAACATATTTCACCTCATAGAGAATGTGCGAGTACACCGTATAGGATGCCAAAAGATATACTGCATACCCAAGCTATTACTGCATACGATAAAACAATCTTCCATCCCACAACCTTTGAGGTTGCCATCATGTTCGGTATATCATATGGTTGACCCATAAGCCATGAAAGTAGTGCTGCCTTACTCATTCCCAAATCAAGTAAACTTCTTCCTAAAACAACTTCAACCAATGTAGGCGTATAAAGTGGTCCGCCTGCAACAGAAGCCAAAAGCACTCCTCTAACTCCAGTCAAATATCCTTCCACAAGCTCCTTTGGGGTATATGCTGTAAAATAGGATACAACAATAAGGCCTACAATAAAATATGGTAAAATCTGTTTTGCAAGAAATCCCCCGAACCTTAAAGCAGAAACCAGTCTCTCATCCAACAGAATATTCTCTTCCACAGCATATGATGTGCTTGAAGGTAAACTAGTCCTCTTCTCTTCCTCAACTCTTTTACCAAAACCTGTTCTCGAAATAATTGTACCTGCAAATATTGCGGTTGCAAGTGATGCAAAAAACCTTGCACCTGCAACCTCCCAAGAAATAAATTCTCCAGTCACTAGAATTGTTAGAATGTTTGCTGCTGGAGCCATTAAGAGAAATGTAATAGCAGGCCCTATACCAGAACCACTATACAATATTCCCGCGAAAATTGGGATCATAGTGCAAGAACATACTGTAAAAAGTGGTGCAAATAATGCTCCAAGAAGATAGCCTGAAAGCTTGCTGCTTCCCATGTGCATAGTAAGCCATTCTTTTGGAGCGAACTCATAAACTAGACCTGCTGTTACGAACGCAAAGAGAAGGCATATTGTTCCATGGGAAAAGTAATCGTATAGGTAGTAGACCGGTATCTCATACCATGAAAGATTAGAAAAGTCTTGAGGCTTCATCGTAGGTGCTAGAGAGTAAGCTGTAATCCTGCTCCAAATAAGGAGCACATACACGATAGAAATAAATGATATAATAAGAAGTAGTCTAGCCCAACTCCTAACTTTATACATAAACTATCACTAAATCACTTCATCAAAAATCATTTTCTCAACTTCCTCTTCAGTAGGAACTCTGCCCATACACTTTATTTTACCATTAACTGCTACAGCTGGCGAAAATAGTAGACCATACTTTGCAACAGTGTCCTTGGAAAGAATGTTTATTCTCTCGATTGAAACATTAACTCCCTGCTTGCTAACTTTTTCTGCAACCTTTTCCACAGTCCTTTTAACTGCTTGGCACCTTGCACATGGTGGTTCTGGTCCAATTACTTCAATTTTTATAATTTTTTGCATAAAATAGGCTCATAAATAACAGTATTTAAATATTGTTATATAAGGTATAAATAGGGGTCTTATCTCATGTGCTTTTTGAAAAATCCTATGAGTAGTCTAGATAGAACTCGTGCAAAGGTGTTTAGGGCTTTAGGTGACGTCTTGAGACTAAAAATTTTAGCCCTTTTACGTGATGGTGAGCTTTGTGTGTGTGAAATTATATCTAGGTTGAATGTGTCTCAGCCTCTTGTTTCACGCCATCTTAAAATTTTGAAAGAATGTGGTATCGTTAAGGTTAGAAGGGAAATGAATAGGCGATACTATTCTGTAACCGATAAAAGAATTTTCGATGTTATTGAAGTCGTTTCTCCAGAGTTTTTGGATTCTATTAGAAGGTATACGATAGAATTTTAGACTTATGGGTTCTTAAATTCTATTATAACCTATTTTTCTGATGCCTGATAAGTGCAGTGAATGTGGTAGTAGGATAGTTTTTGATAGTGGGGAATATGTTTGTGAAAAGTGCGGCAAAATTTTTGAGGAAATATACAATTGCCCACCTAAACTTTCTTCTAATAATATTCTAAAATCGTTTGCTTCTAAACGTTCTAAAATATTGTGCATTATAAAGGATGTTTGTGACCGTCTGGGTTTCAATAGTACCATCCTTAATGATGCCTCTCATATTGCAGAATCTATTATTGAGTCCGGTATAAGATGTAGTGGTCTTGAAATTGCTTTCTTCAGCCTATACTCTGTTTGTAAAAGCTTAAATCCAATATTTTGTGAAAAGGTTTTAAAAGAGTTTCGTAGTATGGGCTTAAATGTTAATGAAAGAAACTGTATAAGAGTTCTTTCAAGGTTCTGGAAATATTATTCTTACAAAGGTTTTAATTTGAGCTCCTATCTCAATCTTCTTCTTGAAAGTTTAAAGTCAAACATTTTGGTCAGAGAATATGTTCAAAACTTTTACCATTTAAACGAGAACATTCTTTGGTCTAAAGTTAAGTTGTATTGTCTTAAATTTTTGGAAGGATATCGATTTTCAGGCGAGTCTTTTAAGGTTAGGTGTATAATATCAATATATGTCTCATGTGATAGGGTTTTTAGGTCCTTTGGTTTAGAGAATCCTGTTACATTAAGGCTTCTCTCAAAACACTTTTGTCTGGACTTCAACAATTTGAATAGGGTTTTGGAGAAGGTTATGGTGTCCTCAATTGAAGGCTTGGCCAAAATGTGAACTCTCATATATTCCAATCAAAAGAGTTCACCCTAACCCATTTAACGTAAACCGTATGTCCCTTAAAGAGTATGAGGGTTTAAAAAGTGACCTTTTAGAAAAGGGTGTTGAAGGTATTCCACCTATACTCGTTACTCCAAGAAATGATGTTTTCATGATAGTTGATGGAGAGCATAGGTGGCGGGCTGCAGTTGAACTTGGTTTTGATACTATTAAGGCTGAAATTGTTCACTTGTCTGATGAAGATGCTAAGGTTGAGTGTTTTAAAAGGAACTATCAGAGGGGTAGGATAGACTATCTTAAGGCTGCAGAACTATTTAATATGGAAAGAAGTTATGGTCTAACAGTTAGGGAAATTGCTAAAAAATATAACCTTTCAACATACACTGTAGACTACATTCTGCAGCTTACAAGATTATCTGCTGAAGTAAAAGAATTTGTGTACAAAGTAAATGACCCTAGCGAAGAACCTTACGAAAGTGGCTTCAGATTCACTTTCAGGCATCTAATTGCGCTTTCAAAGCTTCCTGAAAAAGACATGTTGTCTTTTGCAAAAGAATTTTTGGAAAACAATGTTTCCGGCCCAGAGGCTGAAAAGGTTGTCGCAAATTTTCTTGCACGACTAAAGCTCCTCTCAATCATAGAAGAGAAGTTATCTAATGGTATAATCTTTCCTAAATCTGCTGCACTTTTGAAGTCAATTGTTGAAAGAGATCCACTGACATTTTCTGAAGACAAGATCGAAAGATTATGTAAAATTTGTGATGAGGAAGGTCAAATCAATTTCATCAGAAGGACTTTCCTAGAAAACTTGGATAAAAGTTCTCTCTACTCCCTTGCCCCAATGAATGATCCTGAAACGAAGAATAGAAGGAGTTCATATTTTAAGTGCCAGTGTGGTAGAGTTTATCTTGTAAAGGGTAGGGTTCTTGATTTGCTTGAAAGGTGGGAAAAGCCTGCTGAAAAGATCATAGAAATTTTGCCTGAGCACGCTGGAAAAAGGCTTCATATCAACTACGCTGACATGATTACCTATTTTGAATAAAAATGATACAAGTCTAGTTTGAAAACATTTCTAGAAGGTTAGTTTAACTATTTTCACCATTCCATCTTGTCCAGCTAGTATTGCTAGTGCTGTATCTGAGTCTATTAGCGAAAGTTGGTATTCGAAATATTCGTAACTGTAGTCTGTTCTTTCTCTCACAAAATTTGAAAAATATGTTTGTGGTGTATAGTACCAGCTGTAGCCTTCTGGTAGGTTAACGCTTTTAACAATCTGAAGCCTACTGTTGAGTATATCGAATCCGTTCCATCTTAAAAGGATTAAACCGTATCTTGTATACTTGCATCCTAGTATGGAATATGGTGCTGTCCAAGACACTTGATCACTGTATCCTCCAGCCTCAATATTGTATGATGTTAAGCTTTCACCATTTCTTACTATAAAATATCCATCTCTTGTAATAATAATATTTTGAGCTGAGCTAAAGCGTATGTAGGGTGAACTTGAGCCGCCAACAACCCATGGCATGTTAACAGCATTTCCTCCAACTATTTTGTAAACATAATAGTAGTGGTAGGGTGAATCATACTTGTAGGCTACAAAATACGGGTGATTGAATGATATGATACCGTAGTCGGTGTAAGCTCCTCCTGTTAAAGTTATACCTAAACTGTTTGCTGCACTAGGACTTGAACTAGAAGGGCTTACAAGAGAATAGAAGACACTTGAGCTTGTACTGTCCTGTATTGCGGAAAGCATTAGTATCCACGCTGTACCGCCAGGAGATTCACTACTAACCTGCTGGATATAGTATGGATATGTTGTTGTTCCTGTAATGCTTTCAACCTTTTGGCCATCTTTTTGGCAGAGGAACCTGTATACGAAAATGTATGATACACCTGAACCATCATAAACTGTTCTAATTTTCTCACTTGTGAAGGAGACCATCTGCCAACTTGCCCAACCTGAGAGGTCGTAGAAGGGTATAACAGGATGCATGTAGTAAACCCATCCCCTGTAAGGATTATCTTCTATAACTCGTGGTGTGTCAACGTAGCGTACTACCATCAGTTGCATGTTGGTGGTATTATATGTGTGAACATGATGTAATCCTACAACAACATTGAATATTCTTGGATTGTCTGGGTTTACATAGAGTCTTACTGGCGTTATGCTTCCTTCTCCATTATATAATGTGACTGATATAACGTTGTCCTTTGCACTAAAATTCTCTTCTAAGAAGAGGTTTCCAAGTGATGTTATAACACCAACCTTTTCCCCTTCCCACGTAACATGTAAACTTTCTCTTTCTCCAGGAGGTAATGTAATGTTTGTTTCAACGATCTTTTCTACAAAGTTTTCCTTATTTAAGAAAACTATGTACTTTATTTCTGAAAATTTTGTCCAATCATTACATAAAATTATCTTACTATTTTCATTTAATACTCTTATATTTTCTTTTGCTCTATCAACCTGTCTGGATAAAATATCTTCTTTCAACCTAAACTCTTGTCTGAATGCTTCAATCTGATTATAGAATACTGTGAATCCTGAAATGAACATTAGAGCAATAAAGACTATTGCTATACTTGCAGACTGCCCTTTCTTCCTCATATTGTTCAAAAAGATTATGTTTCTTTCTCCTTTTAAGCAACTAAGCAGTATTATAGTTCTGCAAATATAGTATATAATTTAATTTTATTGAAAGTGCTTCTATAACCTTTTCTCTACTATAATGGTTTATTTTTGCCCAATGCTGTAGTATCCTGCTTTTGTCATAAATCCTTTCTGGGCCATCATATTCTTCAAAAGAAATATTCGTCCTATATTCCCCAAATTCCTCTATCAACTCTATCCTATTAGATTTAATGTTATTTGTAATGTTCACTATTGTCTGAATCTTGTTTGTAACTGTTAATGGTGTTTGCCTCATATAAATGAAGCATGTTCTTGTAGAAGGTATTTTTGTTTCTTCACTCACTTCCTCCGCCTCTATTATAGCATACTCCACATCATTCTTTTGGATAAGTTCAAATACTCTCTTAAACTCTTCTTCACTTTTTGTAATATGAAGTTTTATCAGATACTCTTGTTGATAGGATGCTGTAGTCGTGTTCTCTACAACCATTAAACGTGCCTTCTTTGGAATAAGTTGAACCAGCTCATTTAACATGTTTCTTCTATACTCTCTTGTCGATCCTGTAACCGCTATTGTAGTTTTTATTTCAAGTATTGTCCAAAGGTAGGCCATTTGTTGTGGAGTCAAATGTTTTTTTCTAAAAATCTCTTTTTCTGAAAGTTCTATTCTTCTTTTAATTGTGCAAAAACTTGTATATGGTGGCTTCTGTACAACAAGGTTTGCGTAAAATTTTTCGTCTAACGGGCCTTCATAAAATTTTCCATCACCATACTCTATTAGGTTGTTTTTAATTCTCTCAATCAAGATCTCATAATCTCTCTCGTTCTTGAAGTTTATGTTTGTTTTGATGTACTGTTGTTTTAGGAAGTGTTTGTGTCTAACGTAAACAGGTTTTTCTGGAGACAATATTGTTGCTTCAAGGATGTTTTCGTCCAAGAGTATTGGATAAAGTTGGCCGTATGGTGATATGTTCTTATTAAGGTGATATAGTTCCTCATCTTTAAGTCCATATCTGTCAAATAATTTATTTTTTTCAAAATTTTTGTTTAACACCTCTTTTGAAAAAATATTTTCTATTACTGCTTTAAGCTTGTTTATGTTTTCTTCCTCTAAATTTGGTTCTTTAACAATATATTCTATTTCACCATTTTCTTCATAAACTGTTATCTCTAAGCATGAAATTCTATAATTTTCTAAAATCTCCATACTCTTATTCACCTTGCACCGAAGACTGTGGTTTTTAAAATGTGAACCATATTATCCATTTGCAGTATACATGCTAACGCTATAGCCAATGTTATGGATGTAAGGTACATGTTCTCGTAGCTTCCCTCTTTAAGGAGTCCTGTTATGTATGTGTTGGAAAATGTGTTTGCAACGATCATTAGGTAAAGCCAGTCTCTTTCTACTTGGAATGTGTTGACTGGAAATATGCTTATTCCAGAACTTGTTCCTAATGCTATTGTTTCTAAGAGTGCTAGCATAGATGCTGAAACGAGTGTGAAGAGTACTGGTGCAATGTATGTTAGGTATGATGCTAGAGCTGTTTCTCTTCTAACCTTCTCTTTTTCTAAAATTATGTCTTCTATCATGTTCGCTAGCTCAATTAATATGCCTGTACTTCCTCCACCGCTCTTCTGAATTAGGTCGAGGCAGTCGAATACGTAATCAAAGAGCCATATTCCAGTATCTGTTCTTAGGTCGGTTGAGTTTAATGAAAGCTTGTTCACAACCACCATAACCTCTTTCTTAAATCTCTCATTATACTCTTTTTCCTTTAATGATAGTACTATTGCCTGGTATATGCTTTTTCCGGTAGCCCTATAGTCTGCTATATCCCTAACGAACACGGGTAAAGGTTCCTCAAGTTCTCTTGCCTCTTTAAGTTTACTTTTTCCTCTGTAGCCGTATATTGTAGAAAATGTTATTAGTGCTATTGTTATTGGAAGCCAGAGATTTTTCAAGATAATGAATGCTACTGTAAAAACCATTATAGTCAATATTATTTCTGAAATTTTTGGTTTTACTTTAACATTTCCTAGTCCAGTTTTTGGTCTAGAATCTTCTATAAAAAATGCCATTGCAACTGTATAGATGATCAGGGACGAGAAAGCTAAAGCCTGCATTATTCCAGCGGATCGAGAGTTTGATGAAACTATGACCACTATGGGCATTATTACTGAGGAGAAAATGGCACTGTTGTAGAGACCTTCCGCTTTTGGGAGGAAGCACTCAAGCAAATTTCATCCTCCTTTCATTTTTCAAGAGTATACTCTTGA
>JARVJS010000084.1 GCA_029776125.1 Nitrososphaeria archaeon | reverse complement strand
CTGTGGTGGACTTCCGCTCCGAAACCTGCGGCTCGTGCCACAAGTTCCAGTACGAGACCTATTTCACCAGCGAGCCGGGCCTATGTTTGCACAGAGGGGCCAAGGTATGAGACTGCTGCTGAAATAAGAGCATACAAGATTCTTGGAGCTGACATTGTGGGCATGACTGGTGTTCCAGAAGCTTTCCTTGCAAGAGAAGCTGGTGTCGAGTATGCGTCCATCTCTGTTGTCACAAACTATGCTGCCGGCATAGCTAAGCAGATATCACATGGTCTTGTGATGGATATAATGTATAAGGCTCAAGAAAGTGTGAGAAAACTAATATTGGAAGCTATAAATGTTCTAGAGGAGGGCTTAAAATGAATATTCTTGTTGACGGCGGCCTTGTTGTTTCTGACAAGCTTATATTTGATGGTGCTGTTGCAATAGAAGGTAATAGGATTGTTGCAGTAGGTGACTCAAATGAGTTAAGGAAACGTTTTTCAGGCTTTGAGCGAATCGATGCAAAGGGCTGTGCAGTAATACCTGGATTAATAAATACGCATACACATGCTGCAATGACATTGTTTAGGGGCTATTCTGAAGACCTTACATTATTTGATTGGTTGAATAAGCGTATATGGCCTGCTGAAGCGGTACTTACTCCGAAAGATATTCAGATTGGAGCAGAGCTTGCTGCATATGAGTCACTCTTATTCGGGAGCACAACACTAAACTCTATGTACTTTTACTCTGATGAAGGTAGTGAACTTCATGCTTTCGAAAAAGCCGGTATCAGGGCTACAGTAGGCCATGGTTTCTTTGAAAAAACTGTGGAAGATGGTTTAAAAATTACTGAAGAAATGGCAAAAAAATGGCATGGTAAGGATGAGGGTCGTCTTCGTGTTAGTGTATGTCCACATGCTCCATATTCTACAGGTCCAAAGTCCTACATCATGGCGCATGAGCTTCAAAAAAGGTTGAATTATCTTTATGGTGATAAAGGAAAAATTATTTTGCACACCCACGTTGCTGAATCCCGAGAAGAGGCTTCAGTAGTAAAAAAAGCCTTTAATGTTGATGTTTCAGGTGGTGTTGTCGTATATCTTTCTAGACTTGGAATACTTTCAAACTCTCTACTTATGGCTCATACAATACACTTGACTGAGCAAGATATTAGCGTGATGAAGGTTTTTGATGTAAAGCCTTCTCTGAATCCTGTATCTAATCTTAAGCTTGGTATGGGTGTAGCTGACTGTATGAGACTACTAGAAAATGGTTTGAAGGTTTCCCTTGGAACGGACGGGCCTGCATCCAATAACACACTTGACATGTTTGAAACCATGAAGATTATGTCTCTCATGGTTAAAGGATTAAATTGTAATCCAACCCTTTTACCTTCAAAGGAGGCTTTTAAGCTCGCTACAGAATATGGTGCAATAGCTCTTGGATATGATGACCTTGGTGCCATAAGGCCTGGTTATCTGGCTGACATAGTCATATTAGACTTGAATTTACCTCATGCTAGACCTGTTCACGATATTTATGCTCATTTAATATATTCTGTGAGGGCTAATGATGTTAAGACTGTTATTGTAAATGGTAAAATTGTTTTAGAAAATAGAAGGCTTCCAAACATTAACCTATTAAACTTTCTAGATGAAGTTGAAAGAGTTAAGGAGCATCTGCTTAATAGAATAAGGGCTACTGTTGTATAAACAGTTAGGAAACATTATAACCCCGATTTTTTCTAGAATTGGGTTGGTTGAACTGATTTGACAAGATGGCTTGTGACTTCAGCTTGGCCCTATTCCTCTGTAACACCACATTTAGGCAACATGATAGGTTCTATTCTTTCTGGCGACGCTTTTGCAAGATACTTGAGGCTTAAAGGTCATGAAGTTCTATATGTTTCAGGCTCTGACGAACATGGAACACCAGTTGAAGTTGAAGCTCTTAAGGCCGGTCTTTCGGTTAAAGAATTTGCTGACAGAAACCATAAAAGGATTAAAAATCTTTTCGAGCGCTGGAATATTTCATACGATAATTATACAAGAACCGAAAACCCTGTTCACATAAAGTTTGTGCAAGATTTTTATCTAAAACTACAGAAAAACGGTTACATTTACGAATCTTCCGAAAAGGTTCACTATTGTGAAAAGGATAACCGTTTTCTTCCAGACAGGTTTGTTGAGGGAGAGTGTCCATACTGTGGTTTTAAGACTGCACGAGGTGACCAGTGTGATGGCTGTGGCAGACCTCTTGAGCCTGAACTTTTAATAAATCCTGTTTGTGTAATATGCCATAATCCAGTCTATCTTAAAGAAACTAGACAATGGTTCTTCGACCTTCCAAAGTTAAGTGAAAAGGTTAAAGATTATCTTTTAAGAAACGATATACATCTTTCTGATATTGCTAGAAGCTTCAGTATAAAGCTTGTTGAGGAAGGGTTGAAGGCTAGGTCTCTTACTAGAGACTCGAGGTGGGGTATTCCTGCACCTTTTGAGGGTGCTGAAGGTAAGACTATATATGTTTGGATGGAGGCTGTACTAGGATATGTTTCTGCGACAATAGAATATTTTGAGAAAAAGGGCGATGTTGATGGTTGGAAAAGGTTCTGGTTTGATAAGGATGCAAAAACTGTATATTTTATTGGAAAGGATAACATACCATTTCACACCATAATTTTGCCCGCTCTTCTTATAGGTACCGGTGAAGGCTATAATCTTCCATATGCTGTCGACTCTACAGACTTTTTGATGTTTGAGGGCCAAAAGTTTTCTAAAAGTAGGCGTATTGGGATATGGATTGATGAAGCTTTAGAAATTGCTCCTGCAGACTATTGGAGGTATGTGCTTCTTTCTCTTAGGCCTGAGGGTGGTGATGTGAACTTCAAAATCGACCTTTTTATAGAGAAGGTTAACAATGACTTAAATAATGTTATAGGAAATCTTGTTAACAGGACTGTTGTTGGTTTTGAAAAATTCTGTAATGGTAGGCTTGAATGTAGGCCAGAAGTTGATTCAGATTGTGAAAACTTTGTTTTAGATGCGTTGAAGAGGCATGATGAGATCGGTTCATTATACGAGAATTTTAAGATACAGCGTGCTGTAAGAGAAACGGTTCGGCAGGCTGAAGAGGGTAACAGGTTCTTGAATGAAAAGGAGCCTTGGAAACTTTTCAAGGAAGATTCTTCAAAGGCTGTATCAGTAATATATTCTCTTCTAAGAGTCATTCGACTGATTACAGTGGAACTTTATCCTATTATGCCATCAATTTCAGAACTTTTGTGGAAGAATCTTGCAGAAGATAAGGATATACTTTCTACTGGATGGGATGGTGCTAAATCTGACTTTAAATATCCTATTGCTATAAAACGTTTTCCACCAGTTTTCAGGAAAATTTCTAGAGAGGAAGTTTTAAGTATACTTGAAAGGTTTAGGTCTGGTGGTGGAAGTTGAGTCTTCTAGAATTTGGAGATTTTGCCAAGCTTGATATTAGGGTCGGTAAGATTGTTAAGGCTGAAAGGGTTGCTGGTGCAAAGAAGCTTCTACATCTAGAAGTTGATTTAGGTGGTGACGTTAGGAGTTGTGTTGCAGGGCTTGCCGAATATTATAGTCCGGAGGAGTTGCTTGGAAAGATTGTTGCTGTTGTAACAAACTTGAAGCCTAGGAAAATGTTTGGACTAGAAAGCCAGGTGATGCTTTTAGCTGCAATAGACAGTAAGAATTCTTCTAATGTTTCCTTGCTTGTCCCAGATAAGCCTGTTTCAACAGGAAGCAAAGTAACATGAAATATAGGATTGACTTTCATGTTCATAGTGAAAACTCTAAAGATGCATTAGGTTCATTTCAACAAATATCATATTTTGCAAGAAAGCGGGAAATAAACGCTGTTGTTATAGCAGATCATGACTTTTTCTCCTTAGAAGAAGTTGTTGAGGTTAATGGAGTCTATCTTATTCCAGCAATCGAATTAAGAACCTTTTTTGGACATGTTGTATGTTTGCTTCCTAAAAGGCGTTTTAATCCAAAATCAGCATACCATGATCCAATTGAAATAATTCATAAGGTTGAAGGTTACGCTATATGGGCTCATCCTTTTGATCGTGTTTTCTTTAAAAGGATCAAGAAAATTATGCCTGATGCAATAGAAGTATACAATTCTGCCTCCTTTCCATTCAAAAGTTCATCTTCAAAGGCTTTTCTTCTTGCAAAAGAACTTGATATTCCAATGGTTGCAGGAAGTGATGCGCATCTTCCTGAAGATGTTGGACTATGCTATGTTGAAGTTGAAGCTTCATCAATATTTGATGCGATTGAAAAAATCTTTCTTGGAAAAGGTTCCCCGCATGGACGTAGTAGACCATTATCACATATGATAAAATTGTTTTTTGGAAGGATTCTTAAGAAACTAGACTAGTCTAAACACTTTATTCCAGAAAAATCATAGTCTACACTCATGTCACTGTATATGTCAAAGTCCAGTTCTCTTCCATTTAAGATCTTCTGGATAGGATCCCATTCATCAAACTTTGTTTCCATAACAGATGCCAGAGCGTAAACTGTTAGGCTTCTATCATTGTTTGGATAGTATCCAACCCTAACATCTCCTTCACAGCATGTTATTCCCCTAAATGTTGTCACTATTGTTGAAACGTCTCCTACTGAAAT
Source organism: Nitrososphaeria archaeon (assembly GCA_029776125.1). Taxonomy (GTDB): domain Archaea; phylum Thermoproteota; class Nitrososphaeria; order JACIWG01; family JACIWG01; genus JACIWG01. The sequence continues at coordinate 12,529 of JARVJS010000084.1, read as the reverse complement.
CTCTTTCCATCCTACAACATATACTAAAGCCTCTTTAACATCTGCATTGCTTTGTCTTCTAAGTGCTGATGATGCTTTTGTTGCAGCTTCTTCAGCCATTCCCGTACCTTCTCCAACACCAACTCCAACTATAATATTCCCATCTGAAGTAATCCGATATGTTTCCTTTGAATTAATTCCGTAAACATTTCCTCTATCAAATAGCTTTGAAATCAAATTCCCTATCCACTCGTTTTCAAGCTCGTATGCCTTAAATAGTGGTGTTTGAGGAGACTTCTCGAGGAATTCTCCGTTTCCAATAACAATTATACCATCACATGTCATTTTCATTTTCCTTAGGCTGACGGCGGCCCTGAATAGTCTACTCTTTTCGAATTTGAATGGCATTATTGTTATTCCTAATACTCTTTTACCCCATTCTTTCAAACTTTTTGCAATGATTGGTGCCGCTGATGAACCAAATATTCCTCCAAGACCCGCAACTATAACCACATTATTTACACTCATTATTTCTTCTGCAATATTTTTTGAAGCCTTGTGAGCTTCAAGTTTTATCCTTTTTGCTGTTCTCTCAAAGTTAACGTTTAACTTTATTTCTTTAACCTTGTCCCCACCTATACTCCATTCTGTATCATCAATTGATAAGAATATCCCGTTAGAAATTTTATATGAAACTTTTTCTATAATCCTCTTACCTGCCGTGCCAACGCCTATTACAGCAACATCATATGCTTGCATTGTAAGCTATGGTTACTTTAATTTGCAAATTAACAGTATAGGACTAAAAATTTAAAGTTCCTGTAGAAAAAAATTGTGCTGGAATAATTTCAAATTATGCCATTTTTTGTCATCTGCACAAAATCCTTCCTAGAAGAAAATGCTGTGCCGCATCCACTACTTCGACATCCAAAAATGTTCCAAGCTCCACTTCTTCTTTTAAAACTATGTTCCTATAATACTCGTTTCTTCCAACACTACTATTACCAACCTTTTCGTCAACCAAAATTTTCCCCCTCCATCCTATCCATCTTCTGTTTCCATCGAATTGCAGTTTACATATTAGCTCATGTGCCTTTTTACTCCTTGCTTTTAAAACGTTAATATCATATCTTTTATCAATTTCCACGTCCGTTTTAGGCCTTTTTCCAAACTTTGAAAGATTAACTATGTCCGGCTTAATCTTATTCAAAAAGTTTAATGTTTCCATAAAATCCTCATCCTCTTCACCCGGGTACCCTACTATTATGTCTGTTGCGAATGTTAGTTTTGGGAAAATTTTTCTAAACGATTTTATAATAAGTTCGGCATCTTCAATAGTATACCTTCTTCTCATCAGCTTTAGAATCCGATTACTTCCACTTTGGACTGGAAGATGTAGAAACTTGAAAACCTTAGGACTTTTATATACTTCAATTAAATCATCTAAAATCTTTAGTGTGTGGTGTGGGTTCATCATTCCTATTCTAACATAAAATTGTCCATCGATTTCCACAACCTTTTTAACTAATTCCGCCAAGTTTGTGCCAGAATCTATTCCATATGCACTTGTATCCTGGGCTGTCAGCCAAAATTCTTTAGCCCCTTCTGAAACACCTTTTCTAACTTCTTCTAAGATATTTTCTGTTTTGAATGAAAATATTGGGCCTCGGGCTATTCTTGTACAACAGTATCTACATGCGTCAGCGCATCCTTCACATATTTGAACTATTCTTATAACATCATTTTTCTTCCAAAGTTTAGGAAAAACGCTTTTGTCAAGCCTTTGATATGTAGTATAGTACACAGTCTCATTTCTTAAAGTTCTTTCTATGACCTCATTTATTTTATCAATGTTCTGGGGGCCTAAAAGTGATGCTCTAGGATTTGCTATTATAGCCTTTTCTCTGTCAACTGCACTCATGCATCCTGCTATAATCATCTTTTTTTCAGGATATTTTGATGTAAGCTCCTTTATCCTATTAACGATTCTGTGCTCTGTTGAAGTTTTAACATAACATGTGTTCAAGACTATTATATCCGCTAAGTCAATGTCTTCTACAATCTCAAAATTTTTTGACACAATATTTTCCATTATCTTTGTATCAGCCTTATTATAAGAGCAACCGTAAGTTTCAAAGTACACCTTTGCAACCATCCTAAGACACTTTCCAGACAATTTGTAAGCGTTTAAACCTTTTCCAAATTCCTCCAGTTGAGGCGCATTGTTCTTGGATGTGAAGCTTTAGCTTCATCTATTCTTCCAACACTAGTATTGTGTGGTGTACTCTTAATCCATTCAGGATCATGGTACGCCCTATAGGCTATCTCATTCAATATTCTCGCATATTCTTCAACCTCCTCAAAGCTTTCTGTTTCTGTGGGCTCTATCATTAACGCTTCTTGAACAATCAATGGGAAATATATTGTTGGCGCATGGACTCCATAGTCAATTAAAGCTTTAGCAATATCCTTTGCTGAAACACCCTTCTCCCTCAAAGCTTTTCCAACACTTACAACAAACTCGTGTTTTCTCGGCATACTTGTACTATAGGGTACTTCATAAAATTCTTTGTCCAAAAGTGATAGCAAATAATTTGAGTTCACTACAGCTCTCTCAGAAGCACTTTTTAGTCCCATAGAGCCCAAAAGTCGAATATAAACATATGCTTTAACTAGAACACTTATGTTCCCATGAAATCCTCTAACAAACCCTATACTTTTCGGCCTATCATATTCAAGATAATATTTTCTTCCATCAAATTCTATTAGAGGTACTGGTAGATATTCTTCAACATTTTCTGAGGCACAAACTGGTCCAGAACCTGGTCCACCACCACCATGTGGTGTGGCAAATGTTTTGTGTAGGTTCAGGTGTATTATATCGAATCCCATATCTCCTGGCCTAACTTTACCCATTAAAGCATTCAAGTTTGCGCCATCATAGTAAGTGTATCCTCCTACCTCTTTCACTATATTAACAATCTCAATGATTTTCTTTTCAAATAGTCCTAGAGTGTTTGGGACAGTTAGCATTATTCCCGCTGTCCTTTTTCCAACAACACTTTTTAGTGCCTCGGTATCGACCAAGCCTTCATTGTTTGATGGAACCTTTACAATCCTAAAACCAGCCATTGCCGCGCTCGCAGGGTTTGTTCCGTGGGCTGAATCTGGTATAATCATTTCTCTTCTAGTATCAAGTTCCCCCCTGTCCTTTATTGCAGCCCTAATCATTAACGCTCCAACAAACTCTCCATGCGCGCCAGCTGAAGGTACTAGGCATGCTTTATGTGCTCCCGTAATCTCTACCAAACATTGTGCGAGCTCATATAATATTTGCAATATCCCTTGGCATGTTTCTTGAGGCTGAAGTGGGTGTAGCATCTTAAGCTTATAGTTTGAAACTATTCTTTCACAAACTTTTGGATTATATTTCATTGTGCAGCTTCCAAGCGGATAAGTTCCAAAGTCCACTCCAAAATTCATTTGAGAAAGTCTCATAAAATGTCTTACAACTCTTGTCTCAGTCAGGTTTGGTATGTCTAGCTTATCTCTTACAATTTCATCAGGTAAGCCTTCAAGTTTAACCTTTTCAAGTACGCCCTCCTCTTTTGTAAGCTCGTTTAAAAGAGGTTCAATCCATCTTGCTTGTCTGAACATTATACCATAACCTCCTTGAAAGCTTCAACAAGCTTCTCAATATTTTCGACACTGTGAACTTCTGTAAAACAAGATAATAGCACATTATCCAATTTTGGAAAATATTTTGTAAGAATAAGACCTGGTATAATCTTTCTCTCTATCATCCTATCAAATACTCTATTAATGTCTTCTCCAACAAGCTTTAGTGTAAACTCTTGATAAAATTCTCCCGAAAAATGTGGCACTATAACATTCTTAACTTCACTTAGCCTTCTGCATGCATAATGTGCTCTTTCAAAAATTTCTATAGCAAGTTTTCTAAGCCCTTTAGAACCTAATAGGGCCAGGTATGCTGCTGCCGCAACCGCCATGAGAGCCTCATTAGTGCATATATTTGACGTGGCCTGTTCTCTCCTTATATGTTGTTCTCTTGTCTGGAGAACCATTGTGAAAGCTCTTCTTTCACCTGAAAGATCTGTCGTCATGCCAATAATCCTTCCAGGCATCTGTCTAACTAAACTCATATCCCATCTACAAGCAAATATTCCCAAAGATGGTCCTCCAAAATTTAGCCATCCCCCCAAGTTCTGTCCCTCTCCAACAACTATATCAGCTCCATATTCTCCAGGCGGCTTTAATAGGCCTAGACTTATTGGGTCAACTCCTACAATAAAGACTCCCCCCTCCTTGTGTATTATATCTGCCATTTTTGCAGCATCCTTTTCTATTATTCCGAAAAAGTTGGGATTTTCAATGTATAGGGCGCATGCGTCTTTAACCTTCTTCTCCAAATCCCCTAAATCAATTCTACCACATACACCGTCATAGTTAACTTCTAAAATATCACATTCTAGAGGTTCCAGATATGTTTTAATAACATTTTTTCTATCAGGCCCAATGTTTTCTCCAATAAGAACCTTCTTCTTACCTTTAACTCTTAAGGCCATTCTTAAAGCCTCTGCGGCTCCTGTGGCCCAGTCGTACATTGAACTGTTTGCGACATCCATTGCAGTAAGTTCACAGATCATACTTTGGTACTCAAACAGAGCTTGGAGTATGCCTTGCGAAATTTCAGGCTGATATGGTGTGTATGCTGTATAAAATTCGCTTCTTGAAATAATTGATTCAATTGCTGCTGGAACATAGTGTGGTGGCAACCCCGCGCCAAGGAACGTTAGGACTTCATCATGCACCATATTTTTTTCTAATACCTTCCCAACATATTTTTCAATCTCCATCTCATTTAATGCTTTTGGAAGATTGAGTTCCCCCTTAATTTTAATTTCATCTGGTACATCAGAATATAATTCTTCTACATCTTTGACTCCAATTTTTTCAAGAACCTTCTCCAGTTTTTCTCTGCTATAATTTTTGAAAAATTCTCCCATGTTGTCTTATCCCTCCACCAAAATAGGATAAGAAAGTTTTAAAATTCTTCTCTTCTATAACTTGCCGTGCAATATCAAAAAGTTAAGATAATATCTATACTTGTAATCATAGTTTTTCTATCCTATATCATGTTTAATTACAATTCTTATGCTATAAGCTCGTCCCCGTATGTTAAAGAATTTGTTCACACTTTTGAAATAAAAGAATATGGTTTAACTGTATTAACGAGCACGATATCATTCCACAATAATCTAACTTCAAAGGCCACCATACCAACTGTAGAATTAAAATATCCTAGGGAATTATATCAAAAAATGGTGATTGAAGCCGTTTCTGACGAGCGGCTAGCTGCTTCTTCATACAGTGAAGGAAACTTTACGATCATAAAACTGGCTTCAAAAGATGTTATTCAAATTGACCCAGAAACTGACTACAATATTACAGTAAAAATTTTAGTGAAAGAATTCTTCTCATTTACCTCCAAAACTAGCATACAGTTTATTTTACCAATATATCCTGCGCTAAACCTTGATTCCAAAGCAACACTATCAAATATAATCTTACCCTACGGTGTTGTGCCAACAGAAACTTTAGAAAACTTCACATATACAGCGCTAGTTACAAAGAATATCTATACTAGAACATTTGAAAACGTTAGGGCTGGAAACTATTATTTCAAAAACATTTCAGCAGAACTTATGGGAAGTGCAAACCTCTACCTCCTAAAGGTTCCTAAAGCTACTAGAACAATACAATTTTATGATGATGGAAGCATATGGGTTATGGAAGAAATCCAGCTAAAAAATTTAGGCGAAACCAGCATAAGCACATTATCCCTCAACATTTTAAATGATAGAATCCTTTCAGTAAAACTTGTACACGATATTGGACCAGAAACTGACTATGATCTAGGCCTATATAGGCAACTCACTCTTCCACAGCAGTTAAACCAAAATGAAACTTACACTCTAAAAATAAGGTATCCTGCCCCATCAAATATGACAAAATTCACAGGAAATAGCTACGTTTTAAACATTACAACTAGTCCGCCACTTGATACCTTAGTAGGAGAGTATGTCATAAGAGTACAGCCTTCTCAAGGTATTGATCTTATTTCGAGGGAACAAGTTAAGGTCATTGAAAACGCAAACCCGTTCTCTCTACAAAGTTTTGTGATCGAATATATTCCTAAACTTTATTGGTCTTCATCAACATATATTCCAGTATCCCTACTCATACTAGTGATATTTGCATCAATTACTCCACTACTTCAGAGGGAGGCTGAAGAGGAGAAGAGGTATGCTGTTGACCTTAAGGCCCATGTTAGAGGTAAGCTAAAGCTCATTGAATCTATAATAGAATTATATGAAGGTAGATTGAAAGGCCAAGTTCCAAGGCATAGGTTTAATGTTCTCAAGCAAGAATATTTTGCATCTTCTACAAAAGTAAATTCAAGTATAGCGAATTCTATATCCGAAGCAGTAAGAAATAATCCTAAAAATAAACCTCTGTTTGACAAAATTTCTTCAATAAACAGGGATATTGACACATTACTTAAGCAACTTACATCCTATTATGATCAGCTCAGTATGGGAAAAATTGATAGTAAAGAGTTTGAAAAAAGGAGGTCTGATACAATAAAAAGAATAAATGCGTTAAAGCAGGAGATAGAGTCTGAGCTGGAAAATATTTGAGAAAAATTTCTTTGCAATGAGGGAAATGATTAAACAGGTTGTGGATGAAAGAAAATGTAGGGGATGCGGTGTATGTTTAAAGGTCTGTCCCTCTAAAGTTTTTGAAATTAAAGCTGGAAAGGCTTATCCTTCAAATTCTGGCGCATGTATTGGTTGTAGAATGTGTGAAATCCACTGTCCAAACTATGCTATAATGTTGCATTTTAAGGAATAATCCGAATATTGCCACTGAATAGAATTCACTTGCTTTCAATATCCTTTATAATCATTTCTGTCAATTTTTTAGCAGCGTAAACGACTTCTTTGCTCATCTTGCTTCCGAAGTCTAAATTCTTAGCCTGTAATCCAATTATATAGAATCTCATCTTTTTACCTGAAAGCGACTGTATTATTGAAACTATCGTTTCAATAGGTATGCTGTGGGTTGAAATGCTAATGTATGATGGTTTGTCTGGCAAAATTTCTTGTAAGATGATTGTTCCAGGAGACGCTTTAACGTCTACAGCATCAAAAAATATTACTGTCTCTACATCCTTTTCAAGAATTTCTTGTATATGGTTTTCCGGTGTATTATATGCCAATATAACATTATCCTTTAGGCTTGTCTTCTTTAATCGTCTACCAATATGTACTCCAACTTCATCATCTCCTCTTAATTCGTTTCCGATACACACGAAAATCTTCTTTGAAGAATCCTCTATCAATTCTTTTATTATATTAAGGGGCTCCTCTATCATCTTATTTACAACATATTATCTGTTTAAATAAAGATTATGGTATAATTTATAAAGAAGATTTACAAAAAATTATGCTATGAAAATCGTGAAGGTTGAAACAGAATCAGTCTCATTACCTTTAGATGAACCCGCCCTCGATTCTACAGCAAGATGGAGCGATTTCAATTTTCTCTTAGTTAAGGTTTATACAGATGAAGGAATAGTTGGAGTGGCAGATATTGCACCGTTGCACGGAAAAGAAATGGGAATTTTTGAAAAGATAATTCTAGACAAGCTTGAACAGAAGATAGTTGGCGAAGACCCGCATAATATTGAAAGGATTTGGATTAAAATGATTGGTTTTGGCTCAGAAGCCTACGCTTTAGGCAGGTCTGGTGCAGTTGTTACTGCATCTTCAGCCATAGATGTCGCACTATGGGACATAATTAGCAAATCATTTGATACACCACTATACAATCTTTTAGGTGGAAAATTTAGAGATTCTATAGAACTGTATGCCAGCTTTATGGGACAACCTCCAGTTGAAAGGATAAAAAATTTTGTTAGCGAAGGGTTTAAAGGTGTTAAGGTTAAGGTCGGCTTTAATGTTAAAAAGGATATAGAATATGTTAAAATGTTAAGGGAAGTGCTTGGATATGATTTTAAGCTAATGTTGGACGGAAACCAGGGCTATACTATAGAAGAGGCAAAGTTCTTTGCGAGGAGGGTTGAAGATTTTGAAATATTCTGGTTTGAGGAACCAATAGATGTCTTCAACTTTAATGGATTAAAGTCCCTTTCAAAAAGCACTATAATACCAGTAGCATTAGGTGAAAACTATTACATGATAAAAGATTTTATTAAAATAATGGAAGAAAATATAGCAATTGTAGTGCAGCCTGACATAAACCATGTAGGAGGCTTAACACAGGCAAGAAAAGTTTCCTCAATAGCAGAAGCATATGGTATAAAATTAGCTCCACATCTTCACTCAATAGTAGGGTTTATGGTGGGATTACATCTTATTACGGCATCACCAAACGGGTACATTGCCGAATATCCAGTTTATGGAAAAAGATGGAGGGCTAGAGACCAATTTCTAGAAAAATGTTTGGTTATAGATAATGGTATGGCAAAAATTGTAGGTAAAAAAGGCATTGGGTTAGAAGAAAAATTTTTCAATTCATGATTATTTTCTTACCCTATTAACTTTCTCTAGTAGCATAGAAGCAGAATCTATGAGAAGTCCTGTGTCTATTCCCAGATTTATGAGTCTAAAGCCTCTTTCAATAGTTTTAACTGGATCCTCTATTAAGGCAAGCATTCCAGGAATTGTGCCAGTGCTTTCTGCAGCCTCAATTATTCGTTCAATCGCTTTCAAAAATTTTGGATTATCCCATTGCATGAAAACGCCAAGTGAGAATGAAAGGTCGTATGGTCCTACAAAGAATGCTTCAACACCTTCAACTGAAAGGATATCTTCAATGTTTTCCAAACTTTCTTTAGTCTCGATTTGAGGAAATACAAGTATTTCTTCATTGCAATTTTTTACATATTCTGGATCTCTTAAACTTGCACGTCTTGGACCATAACTTCTAACACCTATTGGAGGAAATCTAGCAAATTTGAGCGCCCTTTCCATGTCCTCTCTAGTGTTCACGAATGGTACGATTATACCGTGTGCACCAATATCAAGTGCCCTGTTTATCATAACAATGTCGTTCCATGGGACTCTAACAATTGGTGTGGAATCAGAATAGCTCATAGCCTGCATAAGGTACTGAACTGTCTCAATGCTTAATGGTGTATGCTGTATATCAAAATTTATGAAGTCAAATCCCATTTTCGCAAGTATCTCCGACACATCTGGGTGTCCTATTGTAACTGTTATTCCTACTGCAATATTACCTTTTTTCAAAATTTCTTTTAATCTATTTTTCAAAAAAAGCACCTATAGTTAGAGTATCATCATATTATGATTTTAAGTTTTTAAAATAAGTGATGGCTGTTGTATATTATTCTACTACTTTTAGACCTGCTTCCTTTAGTATATCATGGAGTCTCTTTTTTTGTTTATCATTTAATATGAAATTGTATGGTGGTCTAGCTGGGCCTGAAGGTAATCCTACCATCTTCATAGGTGCTTTAATGATTGCGCCTTCACCCAAAATGCCTTCTTTTTCAACCTCATTTATCCATTCATAATATGGGATGTGGAGTTTAAAGAGTTCTTTTGTAGCCTCCTCATATCTTCTGTTTGTAAGTAGTTCGTGGATGTGTAGAGAGTATTTTGGTGCAAAGTTTGCTGGTATAGCAAGATACATCCTTGCACCTAAAATGTATGCTGGAACTGGACTCAAAGTGTTGTCTAAAAATGAAATCTTTGATGAAAATTTTTCGATAGCCTTAAGATATGTTATCTCATTATCGTTTCTCCATTTAAATGATACGATATTTTCAATTTTGACAAGCTTCTCCATCAATTTCAAATCTATATTGTAGCCTCTATTCACCCAAGGCGTATTATAAACCATTATGCCGATATCTGTTTTTCTAGATATTTGTTCGAAAAACTGGTAGATTACTTCGGCATTTACTGGAAAATAGAATGGTGGTGATATCTGTACTGCATCGTATCCTACTTCTTCTGCATATTTAGCCAATTTTATAACGTTGTCAAGTGAAGGATCCTGTGCAGATGTCACTAGAGGAACCTTCCCTTTTGCTGTCTCAGCAACAACCTTCATAGCGTTTTTTCTTTCCTCTAATGTTAACGAGGGCGCCTCACCCGCTGCAGCAACAGCCATTATAACCCCTTTGCCATTAATGAATCCATTATCAATTAGATACTCCACATTATATTCTAGACCATCTAAGTCGATTTCGAAGTTATCCTTCATTGGTGTTGCTATTGAAACAGCTGGCCCAACAAGTTTTTCCTTTACTTTCATAAAATCCATTCAAATCCCACTCAAAATATTATAGGGCGGCATTTATAAAAATATTAACTTTATTAAAATTTTATTACATTTTTATTAAAAACAAAAATTTATATAAACAAATGCATTCATTTTAAAGTATGGAGCCATCTGAACTTAAAGAAAGATATGTTGGTGTACAGGTTGTAATGGTCACCCCTTTTAAGAAAGATTATAGCTTGGATGAAGATGGGCTAAAAGAAAATGTCCGCTATCTCTTAAAGCACAAAGTTCATGTTCTGCATCCAACAGGTAGTACTGGAGAATTTTGGAATCTTACAACAGAAGAACATAAGAGAGTTATAAAACTTGTGGTTGAGGAGGTCGGAGGTAAAGTTCCTGTAATTCCTGGCACAGGTTATAGTGGCACAAAACAGACTATAGAAATCAGCAAATATGCTGAAGATGTTGGTGCTGATGGTGTCTTGGTTCTTCCACCATACTATGTAGTGCCCACGCCTGAAGGAATTTATCAACATTTTAAAGCACTTGCAGAATCTATTAAAATTGGGATAATAGTCTATAATAATCCTTCTATGACAAAGATATCTTTGAGCACCGAACTTCTTAGAAAGTTGGCTACACTTCCAAACATTGTTGCTGTTAAAGATACGACAAGAGATATTATCGATATCTTCTTGCATCTATACGCTTTAGGTGATAAGTTAACATTTTCTGTTGGTTTAGGCGAGCTTCAAGCACCTTACTTTTATCTTTCAGGAGGAAAGGGGCATATAAGTGAGTTAGCTAATTTTGCTCCAACTCTTGCAGTTGAAATGTACAATCTAGCATTAAAACATAAATGGGACCAAATGATAGATCTTCATAAAAGACTATATCCGTATTTCGAATTTGTTGAAAGAAAGAGTAGAGAAAGTAGTGGAATGATATGGATTTCAATCATAAAGGAGGCTATGAAATTACTAAATTTACCTGGCTGGCCCCCAAGAAAACCACTGCTTCCATTAAACAAAAAAGATGTGAGCGAATTGAAGGGCATCTTGAAGGAAATTGGTTTATTTAAGTAGCCTTTAATGGACCAATAAAGTAAAAACTATGGCAGCAAAAAAGAGTATAAAAATTAATATGATAATTGGCAAATATATTGTTTCAAGTAAAGCGATAACAATTGCTAAATAATCTTTCCAATCCAATTTTTCCTTTGAACCTTCTTGCATTATTATATCAACAGGGGAAAATTAAGTTATTAAATATTTATAAGCATATAGCACCTTAAAATAAGCTTATGAACAGAAAAGGTAGACTTAAGGGAATAGTTATATCGATTCCCACTCCAACCAAAAAGGATTTTGAAATAGACTTGGAAAAGTTGAAGGAGCATGTGAACTGGCTTATCGAAGAAGGTATGGTAGAAGGTAAGGCTGTTCTAATGGCTGCAGGTGGACTTGGTGAAGGATACTTTCTTACAAGAGAAGAACATTTTAAGGTAATGGAAACCTTAGTCGATGCTGCAAACGGTAAGGTTCCGACGATGACTGGAATTTTTGAAAGTTGTACTAAAGAGGCGGTAAAGAGAGCAAAATATGCTGAGGACGTTGGTGTAGACTTTTTGCAAGTCAACCCACCGCATTATCTGGCTCCGGTTGACGAAGAAGCATATACACATTATAAAATGATAAATGATAATGCTAATGTGGGTATAATGGTTTATAATACTCCTTGGGCTGCAATGGGGTTTGAGATAAGGCCAAAGCTCATGGAAAAACTTATCACATTAGAAAATGTAGTTGGTGTGAAATGGATTTCCTTTGATAGTGTGAATTTCATACGTGTTCTAAAAGAGTTTTCGGATAAAGTTAACTTTATAGACAATAGTACAATGACTTCACTTGCTTTCCAACTTGGAGCAAAAGGATACATCTCATTACTTGGTAATATTGCGCCTAAAGCAGAACTATACCTATACAGCCTATTGGAGAAGAAAGATTACAAAAAGTTTGACCTTGAGCATAAAAGACTGCATGCTTGGAGAGAAGTTTTAGGTGCGGCTGAAGAACTTGGCTACCAGGGTGTTGGTGAAGGAACAATCTCTAAAGCTATACTTCAAGCTATAGGAAAAGATTTTGGCCCACCTCTCCCCCCTCAAAGAAAGGTTAGCTTGGAAACCATTGAA